>CAZXHG010000206.1:0-18265 GCA_964639985.1 uncultured Rickettsiales bacterium | reverse complement strand
GGGAGGACGGGAAGCGGGCGTGGCAGCGGGAGGCCCTGGAGCTGAAGGTGTGGGCCGAGGGGCGGCCCGACCCGCTGGACAAGGGGCTGCAGCAGCTGGACGGCTACCTGGAGCGGATGGGCCTGGATACCGGCGTGCTGGTGATATTCGACCGGCGGGAGGGCGCCGAGCCGCCGGAGGTGCGGACGCGGTTCGAGCAGGCGAGCACGCCGTCAGGGCGGGGGGTGGTGGTTCTCCGGGGGTGATCGTACCCGTCCTGGGTACGGTCGTACCTGGAATGGGTACGTTCAATGATGACCGCTGGATCCCTGGGGACAGGAACCGATAGGCGGATGAGCTGGAGCGATTTCCGGGAACCGGGAATCCGCGGTCATTCGCACCGCCGAGAGCGCGGCTTCCGAACGCACGGCAGCGGCCCGACCAGCGATGAAATCCCCGTACGAATCCGATCTGGCGTGCACCTTGCTTCCTCCTGTGTGCGGGAGGGGGCATGGAACGCACCGTCACGTTGCTGGTCAGCCGACACGGACACATCATCGGAGCCACTGGCGCCGCTCACCCCAGCGTTCCCCGGATCCTGTGGGCTGTGGGGTCCATCGACTTCCGGTCCGTGCACTGTCGCGATCTGGTCGCGTCGCTGCCGTACAGCGAGAGCACGTTGAGGCGGCGGTTCCGTGATGCGCACGGCATTCCGCTGGCCCGGTTCTTGTGCTGGCACGCGATCGTGCGGTCGTTGCGGTTGCTGATCGACGATCCGTTCAGCGACCTCGGCCGGGTCGCCAACGAGGTGGGGTACGCGACCGTGCCCGGCCTGGTCCGGGCCTGGCGCCGGGAGACCGGGGCCAGGCCGGGCAGGGCCGCGACCGTTTTGAAGGGGACGGGATGGTGTGGACGGGAGCCGATCGGATTGTTGCCGGCTGCCCGGTTGATCGATCGGGCGGTGCAGCAGGAAGGGAGGGGCAGCGGCGTGGTAAGCGAGTCTCAGCGTCGTCGCGACTTCGATGCTGTGCTGCGCGTCCTCGATGGTGGGATCGTGCCCGAACCGAGCCGGTACACCTTCAACCAGTGATAGACGCGAGACCGGCTCAGTCCGAGCACACGGGCCATCTCGTTGGTGTCTCCGAGGCATCGATCGCGTGCCAGCACCAGCAGCTCCCTGAAGACGCGGTCCTTGTTCTCGTTCCAGTCCAGGGAGACCGAATCGTCGGCCGGGATCTCGTTGTGTACGGCCCGCAGGTCGTCCAGGGTGAGCACGGCGTGGTCCACCATGCTGGCCAGCGACTGCATGGTGTTGCGCAGCTCGCGCACGTTGCCGGACCAGTGGCGGGTGCGCAGGTAGAACATCAGGTCCGGGGCCAGGGCCGGCGCGCCGTTCGGCGCGGCCTCGGCCGCGAAGTGCCGCGCGAGCGGCCCGATGTCCGCGGGACGGGAGCGTAGCGGCGGGATGGTCAGCTGCTGCTGGATCAGGCGCTGGTAGAGGTCCCTGCGGAAGCGTCCCTCGCGGACGAGTTCGGCGAGGTCCGCGTTGGTGGCGGCGACGAGCCAGACATCGACGGTGTCCTCCGACTCGCTGCCCAGTGCACGGACCCGAGGATCCTCGAGCATCTGGAGCAGCTTGACCTGGACACGGTCCGTGGCCGTGTCGATCTCGTCGATCAGGAGCGTGCCACCGTGGGCGCGGCGGAGGAGGCCAGGGTGGCCCACGGCTCCGGTGAACGCGCCCCGGTCGGACCCGAACATCTCGTTCTCGAACAGGGTGTCGGGGAGGGCTGCAGCGCTGGCCGGGATGAACGGTCCGGCGGACCTCGGGGAGATCTCGTGCAGCGTGCGAGCCAGCAGGGTCTTGCCCACGCCGGTCTCGCCGGTCAGCAGGAGGTTGGGCAGTGGATCGCGGGCAGCGATGCGCTCGCTGATCCGGAAGATGTTGGCCAGTGCCTGGCTGGAGCCGATGATGCGGTGGAACCGGCCGTGCTTGCGGAAGGGAAGCGTGGGATCGTCGCGCTGTTCGCGGCCGGCAAGGGCGTCCAGGTCGTTGGCCAGCAGCCGGGCCAGGAAATCGACTGCCGCGTACGTCGTCTCGGAGAAGGCGTCCTGCAGGTTGCGGTTCTCGACGTACAGCGCGCCGCGGGGGTGGTCCGGGTCCTGGCCCGGTACCGGGCAGCACAGCACGGTGCGCAGCCCCAGGCGCCCCACGCTCTCGAACTCCTGGTACTCCGGTTGCACGTTGGCGTCGAAGGCGTACTCCTGCTCGTTGCGTGTCCAGACGCGGGCGAGGATGCCGGTGCTCAGCGAGTTGCGGACCTCCCGGGTGTGAAGGTCGCCGAGCGTGCGGATGATCTCGGGTTCGCCTGTATCGGGGTCGAACAGCACGACGCACCCCCGCTCCACGCGATGTACCCGGCCAAGAGCACGCAGGGCCCGGTCTGCCAGCTCCGTGCGTGGGAGGTCGGGATCCTCGCGGGAGGGCCAGCCGTAGTCGATGAGCTGCGCGAGCAGGTTGCGTTCTCCTCGGTAGAACCGCGCAGTGGTGTGTGCCAGGTCGCGATCCTCGCGCTGCTCGGCCAGCTCGGTGTCCCTCGCGTGCTTGAGGCGGCCGACGAGGCGGAAGTGATCATCTGGAATGACGTCCTTGAGCTCGTTCAGCGCGATCATGAATTCGGAGGGTCGTTTCTTGGGCATGGTTTATTCCGGTCAGAGCTTAGGCTGATCGTAAAAAAAAAAAGCAAAAACGGAGGGTTACGAGCTGGCTGGGTTCTTGATTGCGGGAATGTGGCGGGATCGGGCAGGGTGTTCCTGGGAACGGGAATCAGGGGCTGAGCCGGTCGGTGCAGGCGGTATCTTCGGTCCGGCGGAACACGAACAGCCGCGGTATGCCTCGTCCGCGGCCTTCGGAGCGCGGCCAGATCTCGGGGGCTTCGTAGCAGGCGGTCAGGTAGGCGCGGAATACGTCGTCTTCGAGGTAGAAGGCCTTCGGAGTGACGAACCAGGCGACCTGGTCGTCTTCGATCTCGCGGATCACCTGGTGCCGGTCGAGGGTGCCGTTGACGAACCAGCGGGGGGACAGGTCCGCGTATTCGCCGGCCATGCGGCGGCCTGATTCGAGTGCGACCAGGGAGGCGACCGTGCCGTAACCGAAGATGGTTCCTTCGGTCGTCGGATCGGTGGCGATCCGGTGGGCGACGTGCATGTCCTGGATCTTGGCCATCTCGATCCGGCGGAGGTGGGGGAGCAGCGGGTAGGTCTCGTGGTCGCGCTGGCCGAGGTGCATGCCGGCGAGGCTCCAGCCGGCGAGGGTCATGGCGAGCCAGCCGAGGCCGAGGAGGACGGCAAGCGGTGGCACGAACCTCGTGTTCGAATTGCCGGTGGGGTCGGGCCGAGTCCAGTCGTCGAAGTGGGCGAACACCCCACCCGCCCCGAGCACGATCAGGGGTGTGACCGCGTGGATGTAGAGGAACTGGCCCCCGGCCATGGCGATCACCACCAGGTGGTGCAGGATGACGAGAGCGGCCAAGGCCATCGCGGTCCTGGCACGGTGCCTGGTCAAGACCGCGATCACGGTTCCTGCGATGAACAGCAATAGCACCAGCAGGTTGTCCGCCCACCACACACGGTAGAGGAAGCCGAACTGGGCGTCGGTGCCGGGATCGGAGCCAGCCACGTGGTACAGGTGGTGGCCGACGAGTGCCTGGAACACGCCTTCGCCGCACAGGACCACGCACGCCCCGTAGCAGGCCGCTGCAACCCCGGTCGCACAGGCCAGGTAGGTCAGCCCCCAACGCCATTCTCGAATTACAAAAAGGATCGCGACGACCGCGCACACCACGGCCGCGTGCTGGCCGGTCGCCAGCGCCAGGCCGGCGGCCACGCCGGCCCACGCAGGCCGGTCGTACAGCCAGGCCACCACGCATGCGGTGCACCCCAGTGAGACCAGGTTCATGCCGGTGAACGCCCACTGGCCGAACACGCCGGGGCACGCGAGGTAGCCCGCGCAGACGAGCCACGCCACGGGTTCGGACCACGCTCGCCGCGCTCCCAGGAACAGCAGGGCGGCCGTGGCCAGGATGGCGCCGCCCACCACGGTCCGGGACGCCGCCAGTGCGGGGATGCCGGCCTTCAGCAGCACAACCAGGGGTGTGAGCGCCAGCGGGCCGCGGGTGGTGTGGATGTCCTGCCACGGCACGAGCCCGTCGGCGATGCGGCTGGCCACGTACTGGTGGATGTTCTCGTCGGTCCAGCTCCAGGTGTGGACGGCTTCGTGAAAGAGGATGAGGCTCGCGGCCGCCAGGAGAACAACGACGAATCCGAGCGCACGGTACCCGCGGGTTCTCCGTGGGCCTGGAGAGGTTGCCATACGGTGGGTGCCCGGCGATCAGCGCCGGATTTTCAGGGTGGGTGGATCAGGAGCAGCCCGCGTCACCGGTGCAGGTGAAGCTGGCGTTGGCGCCATAGGTGTCGTACGTGGCGCCGTCCTGGATGGACACGTCGTACGGCGCGTTGTCCGAGGCCAAGGTCCCCCAGTCGGTGTCGATGCTGGTGACGGTGATGTCCGAGCGGTTGAACAGGTTGGCAGCGCCGCCGTCGTTGCTGGTCACCGTGCAGCCGTCGAGCACGAGCGTCGTGTTGTCGGTGCAGGCCCAGAGCGCTCCCTGGTCCCACAGGTTGACCGTGTTGCCCTCGACCAGCACGCCGGTCAGCGTGACGTCGATGGTGGAGGGCTGCCAGATGTTGTTGGCCAGGTACAGCGCGGAGCCGCCCTCCTCGGCGATGTTGCCGGTGAACGAGCCGCCGTCCATCTGCACGACGGTGTCGCCGTCGGAGCCCGCCTGGAAGGCGCCGCCGCGGTTGGCGGCGAAGTTGCCAGTGAAGTCCACGTCGGTGAGTTGGACCTCGAACGGCGAATCGCCGCCGAGGAACACGGCGCCGCCGTTGAGGTCGGTCTCGTTGGAGTTGAACGACACGCTGTCGAGGCAGAGCGAGAAGTGGTCGTACTCGTCCGAGGAGATGCTCAGCGCTCCTCCGTCGCCCATGCCCCCGGTGGCGACGTTCCCGTCGAAGTCGGTGCCCGAGATGGTCACGGACGCGGGGGCGACGGTCGCGTCGGTGAGCCGAATCGCACCACCCTCGTAGCCGCTGTGGTTGTCGGTGAACACGGAGTCGACGACATCCAGCGCTGCCCAGCGAGACATGTACAACGCACCGCCGCTGCTGGTCTCAGCCCGGTTCCCCTCGAAGGTGCAGTTGTTCAGCGACATGTCAACGGGACTGTCCTCGTCCCCGTGGATCCAGACAGCCCCACCTGCCCCGTACGCCTCGTTGTCGACGAAGCTGGAATCCAGCAACTCCACTGAGCAGGACGCTCCGTTGGTGGCATCGACCGATATCGCCCCTCCGCGTCCACCATCCGAACTGCTGGCGGAGTTCTCCTCGAAGCGGCAACCGTCCACACGGAGGAGCGAGGAGCCCGACCCAGAACCCCGGTAGTAGGCCACGGCCCCGCCCTTGCCGGCCAGGTCGGCGACCTCGTTGCCCTTGAACACGCAGCCCTCGACGGTCAGCGTGCTCGCGCGGCTCATGATCCCGCCGCCGTAGTAGTCTCCACCGATCCAGGGTTCTCCCCGCCCGTTCTGGATTGTCAGGTAGGACACCGTGACCGCGTGGTCCATCTCGATGTGCAACACGGTTTGCGTGTCCTGGCCGTCCAGGATCGTGTCGTCTGGACTACCGCTGAACGAGGTCAGGGTCATGTCGCGGGCGATGGTGAGCTGGCCGAGGTGGGTGCCGGGGCAGACCTGCAGCGTGCCCCCGTCCAGGACCGCACCCATGGCCGCCGTGATGCTGGTGAACTCCATACCGTCGACGACAGCCGCGATCCCGGTGCCCAGCCCGTCGCAGTCCGAGTCAAGCCCATCGCACAGGACCTCGTCCGCTTCTGGATGGACCGAGGGGTCGGTATCGTCGCAGTCCCCTTCCGTCACGGTCCAGCCGTCGCCGTCGCCGTCGTCGACCGGCGCAGAGTCGTCGTCACCGGTCGTGTCGTCATCGCTGGACGAGTCGTCGTCCAACGCGTCGTCGTCGCTGGTCGCATCGTCGTCTGCCGTGGCATCGTCGTCTTCGTCCGGGGTCGGGCAACCGCCGAAGGCGACGACCGAAGCCAGCATCGCGAGCTGAATGCATCGACTCGTTCGCACCACGGAGTCCTCCCGGCTGGCGGGGATGTGATCCGGCGTCACTAGGAGCCGACATCTCCCCACAGCAAGGCTATCTGGGCACGGAACAACCGTCCATCAGCAGCCGCAGGTGGTGTCTGTCCCGCTGCCGGTCTCGCACCCGGCGGCCGTGTCGAGGTCGGGGGACGGCGTGTAGTAGTAGCAGGTGTCCGAGTCCAGGTTGCCATTGAGCGCGTCGATGGCGCTGTCGGAGTTGGCGCCTGCACCGGTTGCTCCACCGCACAGACAGTCATCCCCGGCACCTCCGAACACGGAGTCCGCCCCCTCGCCCCCGAGCACATCGTCAGCATCCCCGCCGCCCGCGAGCTCAGGATCATCGCCGACTTCACCGTCGATGTAGTCGTCGCCGACCTCTCCCCTCAGCGTGTCTGCGCCGGTTCCCCCGAAGAGGGTATCCGCGCCCGTGTCCCCTCGCACGAAGTCGTCTCCGGGGCCTGCATCCACCCAGTCATCACCCTCGCCGGCACGGATGTCGTCCGTGCCGTCGTATCCATAGATCGTGTCGTCACCATCGAAGGTGTGCACCTCGTCGTGGCCGTTTCCGGCCACCACGTAGTCCGCGAAGTCGCCGTCGGTGCATGTGACGACCGTGTCGTCCACGGCTCCCGCGTCGATCGTGGCCGCTGCGTCCCAGTACTGCACCCCGGTGATCGTGTTGAGGCAGTCCGAGATGCTCCAGTCCGTCAGGCAGATGATGTCCGAGCTGCCAGCCGTGTCGATGTCCACGTCGACGGCCGCAGTGATGCTCCAGTCGCTGTTGCCGGTGTTGTCGCAACAGAAGGACTGGTTCTGGTCATGAGTTCCGTAGATGAGCGGGTTGGAGCCATACACAGCGAGGATGTAGACTTCCACGTTCCCCGTCCCGGTGCAGGTGATCTCGTCGTCGCCGGCGCTGTACGTGCAGACATCGTACGTGTTCGCGCCAACGGTCACCTCGCAGTCCGCGCCACTGAAGTCGTTGACGCAGTCCACCCCCCAGGCCACTCCCGTCACCCCGAACCCCACCACGAACACACCCAGCAGACCCAGAACCCGGCTCATGTACCCTCCCTTGTCCGCTCCCCGGCGGACCGTTGATGGTCGATGAGCCGATCCTGCCGCGTCGTCCAGGCTACCGGTTACCCGGGTTGGTCAATCCGCTACCCCATCCGGTCAACCTCCCCCATACCTCCGACACGCCTCCACCCCGTCCGCATACCCCCGTTCGTACAGCCGCTTGATGTTGTCCACCGAGAACAGCAGCGCGTGGTACGGCCGGAACACGCCGCTGCGGTCGTCCGTGTCCGGCCGGATCACGATCAGCGTCTTGCCCGTGTCCGGCCGCCGCTTCACCTTCCGCCGCCGCCTGCGGAACGGCGTGATCGCCCACACCTCGTCCAGGTCGTCCCGGTCCAGCAGCGCCTGCAGCGGCAGGTTGTTGGTGAATCCGCCGTCGAAGTACCTCGTCCCCCGCACCTCGATGGCCCGGTCCCCCAGCGCCGGGATGGCCGCGGACGCCCGGTACACCCGCTCCCGCTCGTCCCGGTCCAGCCCGTCGGTGGCCGTGTTGAACGACACGCTCCTGCGGGTCCCCGCCTCGGTCAGGAACACCACGATCGGCACCTGCCCCTCGTCCGTGGCCGCGGGCTGGCTGTCGCGGTAGCGCGCGAAGATCCGGTCCAGCGCCTCACCATACGAGAACGGGTTGCGCAGCTTCAGCAGCCGCCGTACCGCGAACGGCTCCACCCACTGCACCGTGTCGATCCAGGTGTCGCGCAGCCCGTGCAGCATCTCGTCGCCGCGGTTCCACACCAGGGCGTGCAGCACGCCGATGGACGTGGCGGCCATGATGTCGAAGCGCAGCCCGGACTCGTACACCGCCACCAGCACCCCGGCCTGGTAGGCGCCCAGGGCGCCCCCGCCGGACAGCACGAGCCCCCGCCGTGGTCCGCCAGCCATCATGGCACGATCACCTCGGGGTCCTCGATCGCCTCGCTGGTGCACTCCGCCGGCGCGGTCAGCGGGTTGCAGCCCGACGGCGTCCCGCCGGGGATCGCCACCACGTACCCGCTGTCCGGGTGCGGCTCCGGCCAGTCCGTGCTGATGAAGTGTGCGCCGCTGGCCAGGGCCGCATCCCGTCGACTGGTGTCGTTGGCCACGGCCTGCTCGCTATCGGAGTCCGCGCGCGTCCTCACCAGGTGCCCGGCCCCCACCACCGCGCCGATGGCGTCGAATCCGCCCACCGGGTCGTTCATCGAGTGCACGGCCGCGAACGGCAGGTCCACGTTCCCCTGCGCATCCGGGAACAGCACCCGCCCCGCCGTACTCGCGCCCCCGTGCGTGTACGCGTCCCGCAGCCCGCCCCCGTCGTGCAGCACGAACATAGCTCGGCCCCGCAGCTCCCCCAGCACCGGCCACCCATCTTCTTCCAGGGCCTCTCGCAGACTCCCGTGCTCCCCCCGAACGTCATCCGGCCGGATCAGCCGCTCCTCGGGCCACACCGACAGCACCTCGAATTCCAGGTCCGCGATGTAGTCCTGCACGGTCTCGGCGTCGTACGCGTCCTTGGTCTCCAGCAACGTCAGCAGCGGATGGTGGCCCGGATTTCGATCCGACCAGCCCCTCATCGCCTCGAGGCAATCGGCCAGCCACGCACAGGTCGTGGACTGATCGAGGAACGGCACGTGCAGCACCATGAACCGGCTCTCGTGGGGATCCCAGTACAGGTCGAGCTCGAACTGGCGCACACCCTGCAGCCCCAGTTGCTCGTCCAGGGGCAGGTGGGAGTACTGCCACGCGGTCACCGGGCTGTCCCCGGTCTCGAGGTGGTAGCTGTTGTGCGTGCCCACGGCCTGCAGATGGTCGAAGCGAAGCACGTCGTCCAGGGGGTACTCGTGGGGCGGGTCCGGATCGGGCGGGTCGGGCGGGCCGGGCTCGTCCGTGGGGCAGCCCGCGAACAGCAGCGCGATCAGCAGTGGGGGTACGGAGGCGCGCCCGCTCACTCGTCCCCGTCGTCGTCCAGCGCGCGGGCCACGGCCTTGGCCAGCGCCGCGGTCAGGAACGGCTTCTGCACGAACCCCACCATGCCCTCGTCGAGCACGTCGCGCGCCGCGCCGTTGAACGCGTGGCCGGTCGCCAGTAGGGCGCGCACGCCCGGGTCGATCTTGCGGAGCTCGCGGAAGCAGGCCTGGCCGTCCATCTCGGGCATGGCCCAGTCCAGGATCACCAGGTCGACGTCCGCGGCGTGGTCGGCGAAGTACGCCACGGCCTCGGCCCCGGACGGCACCGTGACCGCCTCGTAGCCGATGGCCTCGAGCATGGCCTTGACCACCAGGCAGACGGTCTCCTCGTCGTCCACGACCATGACCAGTCCGCTGCCCCTCATCGCCTCCTGGGACGGCATGTCCGCCCAGTCGGGCTCCTCCTCCACGATGGGTGGCAGGTAGACCTTGAACGTCGTGCCCTGGCCCATCTCGCTGTACAGCTGGATCGAGCCGCTGTGGTTCTTGACGATGCCGTAGGTCGTGGCCAGGCCCATGCCCGTGCCCCTGCCCTGCTCCTTGGTGGTGAAGAACGGCTCGAACACCCGCTCCCGCACGTCGTCGGGGATCCCGGTGCCGGTGTCGGTCACCGACAGCTGGACGTACGGACCCGGCTCCACCTCGGGGTGGGTGCTGCAGTACTGGTCGTCCAGCTCCACGAGGTGCACGTCGAAGGTCAGCTCGCCGCCGTCGGACATGGCGTCGGCCGCGTTCACGGCCAGGTTCATCACCACCTGCTGCAGCTGGCCGGGATCGCCCGACACGGTGGCCGTGCCGTCGCCGTAGCTCTGCCGCAGGGTGATGCCCTTGTGGATGGTACGGCCGAGGATGGCGACCACGTCGCCGATCACCCGGCGCATGTCCACGGGCCGCTCCTCGAGCTTGCCCTTGCGGGCGAAGCCGAGCAGCTGCTGGGCCAGCTCGGCCGCGCGCTCGGCCGCGCGCTCGATCACGTCCGCGCTCTTGTACACGTGCTCGCCCGGCTGGGAGCCGAGCTTGAGCAGGTTGGCGTAGCCCAGGATCCCGGTGAGCAGGTTGTTGAAGTCGTGGGCCACGCCCCCGGCGAGGGTGCCGATGGCCTCCATCTTCTGGGCCTGGCGCACCTGCTCCTCGAGGGCCCGCCGCTCGGTCACGTCCGCGAACGCGCAGGCGAAGTAGCCCTGCCGGGGTTGGTAGGCCTTGACCTCGTAGTGGCGGTCGAGGATGGCCGAGTGGTTCTCGAAGCGGATGGACCCGCCCTCGGTGGCGATCTTCCCGTAGGTGTCGATCCAGTGCTGCTCGATGCCCGGTAGCGCCTCCTGTACCGTCCTGCCGACGATGTCCTTCGCCTTCAGCCCGGTGAGCCGTTCGAAGGCCGGGTTGATCTCGAGGAAGCGGTAGTCCACCGGCCTGCCGTCCTCGTCGTAGATCATCTCGTGCAGCGCGTAGCCGTCGAGCATGGAGTCGAACAGGCCGTGGTAGCGGCCCTCGCTCTCGGCGACCTGGCGCTCGAGCTCATCGAGGCGCGCCAGCAGCTCTTCCCTGGTGCGTTCGTTGGTCATCTCACCCCATCTCCCCTGGGCGGTTCAGCATATCACTGCGGGGCTGGGGCGCGGCAAGGAGTCGCGGGGGTCAGTAGTTGTCGTCCACCCAGCCCTGCAGCTGGTCGAACCCGTCGACCGTGCCGTCGCGTAGCTGGTTCTCCCAGAACGCCTGGTCGTCGCCGCTGCCCGGGATGTCGGCGTGGCTCCACAGGGCCTGGGTGCGCCACACCTGGTCGTTGTCCGCGGTGTAGGGGATCAGCACCTCGATGCTGTAGGTGAAGCCGACCGCGGCGCCGTCCATGCTCAGCACGGCCTCGTCGTCGAACCAGCTGCGCACGATCACCACGCGCCGCTCGGACTCGCCGTCGTCCCACCACAGCTGGCGGAAGTCCAGCCACAGCAGGTACTCGGCCGTGACGTTGAGCACGTAGTTGCTCAGCACCTCGTTGCTGGTGCGCAGGAACTCGGCGCTGCCGTCGAGGTAGTCGTCCTCGCTGGTCAGGTAGGTGCGCTCGTAGGTCTCGAACTGGGGGAACACCTCGCTCTGGTTGGGTTGGATCAGCACGTCCTCCACCACCTCGACCGTGATGGGCATCTGCTGCGCCACCACGATGGAGACGGCCTGCTCCCAGTAGTCGTCGGTGGGGTAGGCGGCGAGCTTGTCCATCTCCACCAGCTCGACCAGCTCGTCGTCGGTGATCATGGCCGTGGACAGGCCGTTGACCAGGTCGCATTCGGGGCGGGAGTTGCCTCCCTCGTCATCCGCGGTGGTCTCACACTCGTCGAGGAACGAGGTGTAGGTGTCGAGGGCCAGCAGCAGGCCGGCGGGATCCTCGTCCTCGAAGTGCACGAAGAAGTACTGGATGGGATCGTCGATCTGCTCGGGTGCCTCCTCCAGGGGGGGGCGGCAGCCGAGGGCGAGGGGGCAGGCGAGCGTGAACAGCAGGGGGGTGAGGGACGGTCGGAAGGACATGGCCTCCTCCTCGACCGGCACGATAGCAGCTATTCGAGGACCTGATCGTCGTCGAGCGGCTCGCCGTTCTCGTCGATGGCCGGGTCGGTCTGCACGTCGCCGGTGTCCAGGTCGCCGGTGCGCGCGCCCTCGAACCCGGTCTCCAGCCGCAGCGCGCCCGACAGGACCACGCCCTCGGCGATCTCGCAGCCGGCCGCGTACTCCACGGAGATCACGCCGTCGGTGATGTCGCCGTAGATGAAGTCCTCGCCGTCGCGCTCGCGCTCGAAGCGGCCATCGGCCAGGCTCAGGCCCACGGCCAGGCAGGATTCGTTGGCGCCGAGGTCCAGGCCCAGCAGCAGCGAGAATGCGCCGTGGCCGTCCATCAGCCCGGCCAGGCGGGCGCCCTCGTTGCCGATGGTGCCGATGTTGACCGCGTTGAGCAGCGCGTTGTCCGTGCCCATGGGCTGGTAGATGGCCACCTCGTCCCAGTAGGCCTCGGACGGGCAGAAGGTGTCCTCGCCGGAGCAGATCTCGTCGTACTCCAGCACGATATCGTCGCCCAGGGGGATCTCGCCGCCGTTCATCGCGTCGAGCTCCACGATCAGCTCGTCGTTGAGGTACACGCGGATGACGTCGTCGTAGACCAGGTCGTAGTTGCCCTCCACCGGGACCTCGGTGCCGATGTCCCAGCAGGCCGGCGCGAACAGTGCCAGCGCGGCCAGCGCGGTGGTGATGACGAGGGTGCGTGCGGTGTGATTGCTGTGATTGCCCATGGTGTCTCTCCTCTTCAGTGCCCAGACCCGAAGCCCGTTGAACCTGCGAGCTTCGTGGGGACAGTCTGGACCTCCGGGAGGGGGTCACCAAGTACCGGTCGATTACCGGTTACCTCGGGATTACCCGGACTTGCGGCGCTGGAGCAGGAACGCTCCGAGGAAGAGCAGCCAGGCGGGGGAGGTGGGGTCGCCCGCGGTGTCGCACACGCAGGTCTTGTACTCGGTGGCCGAGTCGTCGTCGGCTACGTCGTCGTCGTCGGTCGCGTCGTCGTCGCCCCCGTCGCAGGGGTCGCCGTCGCCCGGGCCGTCGCAGGCGGTGGTGTCGTGGTGCAGGGCCTCGGGGCCGCCAAAGGCGCCGAGGTCACCGGCCGAGCCGTCCGGATCGGCCCAGTCCTCACCCGGGTAGCCGGCGTCCACGCACGGGGAGTCGGCCTCGAATCCCCCGGCCACGGTCTGCAGCCCGAAGTCCTCGCCGTCGTGCACGAACAGCGGATCCGCTCGAAGCAGGCCCGGGATGGGTAGCGTGTCGACCAGTTCTCCGTGGTCGGCCGAGACCACCTCGCCCGCGGCGTTGCCCCAGAAGTCCGAGTAGCTGATCGCCAGCGCGTCCGGGACGAGCGGGTCGAAGTCGAGCACGTAGATGCCCTCCCCCAGCAGGCCGCCGCTGACGATGGTGTTGACGAAGGTGGCGTCGATGGCCAGGTGCAGGTACACGTTGGCGCCGTGGCCGCCCTTGCCCAGCAGGTCGCAGATGTTGTTGGCCACCGTGACGTTGGTCAGCAGGGCGTCCACCTCCTCGCCTGGCTGTACGCCCAGCACGTAGATGCCGCCGCCGTCGAAGCCCGCGGCGTTGCCCGCGATCAGGACCCGGTGGAAGCGCGGTGTGCTGTTCTTGCCCAGGATCACGCCGCCGCCGTTCTGGATCTCGGCGAGGTTCTCCAGGATCTGCACGTCGAGCAGGGTGGGATCGCTCTGGCACAGGTACAGGCCGCCCCCGCAGTCCGTGGCCACGTTGTCGCGGATGGTGACGCGCTGCAGCAGTGGGTGGGCGTTGTACTTGATCTTCACGCCGCCGCCATAGACGGCCTTGTTGTCCTCGATCACCAGGTCGGTGAGCGTGGGGCAGGAGTACGTGATCTGGATGCCGCCACCCGGGGGATCCTCCCCCTCGGCCAGGTCGAGCCCGCTCACGTCCGCGCCGGAGATGGTGAAGCCGGACAGCAGCGTCGCGGGCCCCTCGCCGTGGATGATCGAGACCGCGGACTGGCCAACCGGTGGCGTGATCGTGGTCACGTCGGCCCCGCCCGTGCCCACCAATTCCACCTCCCGGCCGCAGAACACCAGGGCCTCGGCATAGGTGCCCGGGGCCACCTCGATGCGGTCCCCGCTGACGGACGCGTAGATGGCGTCCTGGATCGTGGTGTAGTCCCCGTTACCCGAGGCGTGCACGGTCCAGGTGTCGGCCGCGGCTGGAGCCTGCGGTAGAAGCATCATCATCAGGACGATGTTCGTGGCTCTGCTCATCGGTCCAGCTCCCTGGCGATGTCGCCGGGCAGGCACGCCTCCCGCAGCCCGCCGAGGAACCCGGCGAGCTGCTCGCGGCGCTCGCCCTCGGCGGCGCGGAGGCGCCCTCCCAGCTCGGTCACGATCCCGTCGAGGCCGGCCCAGCGGCCGGGCACCGCGCACTCCTTGGCCACCAGCTGCCCCAGCAGCGAGCGGGCCTGCTGACGCACGGTCTCGTGGGGGTGGTGCAGGTCGTCCATCAGCTGCGGCAGCAACGGCACGGCCCGGTCGTAGACCTGTTCGCTGCCGATCACGGTGGCCACGGCCCACAGGGCCATGGCCCGGCCCTCGCCCTCGCCCTCGAGGTACAGCGCCTCGTACACGGAGTACATCTCGCCGGGCCGGATCCGGGCGCCCGCGGCCCAGCGCAGGCCCCGCACGCGGGTCAGCTCGTCGCGCGACATCACCATGTCGTGCACCACGGGGTACACCTCGCCGGTGAGCCGCTCGACGTGGGCCAGTGTCGAGCTCTCCAGCCAGCGATACTCGCCGTCGGGGTTGGATCCCACCAGCAGTGAGATCAGTCGCTGCCGGTCCATCGGATCTGCGAGCCGTACGTCGGTCTCGCCGAGGACCCGCAACGCCCACTCCTGCTGCCCCGCGTCACCCGCGTCGTACTGGGCCATGAGGACCTCGAGCACGTCGCCGCGCCGCGCGGCCAGCACACCGGCCGCGGCCAGCGATCCGCGCGCGTCACCCGGGCTCATGCGGCTCGCCTTGCGGCGCAGGTGCTCCACCAGGGCGGTGGCCGTGGTCGAGGCCTCGTGGGGCGCCCGGGCCAGGATCCGCGCGGCCGCCATGGTCGCCTCGTCCTGCTGCTTCACCCCCGGCTCGAGGTCACCCAGCCGGATCAGCCAGGCCACCAGGTCCTCGTCGTGGCCGTGGTACAGCGCCAGGTGCATCAACAGCCGGTGGCGGGCGTCCGGCTCCAGGGTGCGCACGAACCGCGGATCCCGTGACCCGGGCGGCAGGTCGGTGGCGAAGTGGGCGGTCCAGGCCAGGATGCAGCGGGGGTTGGGGGACACGCCGAGCGCGGCGAGGTGCGCGACCAGGTCTGCGCGGACCTCCTCGTTGCGGTGGTGGCCCACGTGGGGCCAGGGATCCTCGCGGGCGACCTGGGTCAGCGCGCACGAGCACAGCACCGGATCACAGGCGGCCAGGGCGTCGAACACGGCGAACAGGGAGTCGCCCTCCACCCGGCGGTAGCCGAGACGGCGGATCAGCCAGGAACCGGCGGCCGGGTCGGCCAGCCGCTGCAGCAGCGTCTCCGGGTACTCCGACGGGATGGCGTCGATCGGGTGGCGGTTCAGCCACTCCAGCCACAGGGTCGCCGAGCCCGGGACCGGGTCGTGGGACAACGCGGGGAAGAGGTCCGCCTGCCAGGTCGGGTCGGCCTGCTGCAGCACGATCCCGAGGAACTCCAGGCGGCAGGCGTCGGACAGCCCGTGCACGCCGAACACCTGCTGCTGCAGGAACACCAGGTCCTCGCGGGGCGCGGCCGCCAGCGGGTCCAGGCCGACTGCGCCGGCCTTTCCGCCCAGCTCGTCCACCACGGCCACGGCCGCGGAGGCCAGCCGGTATTCGGGCGTGTCCTGGCGGAAGAAGTCGAAGTCGCGGTGGGGCCCGTCCGGCACCTCGCCGTGCAGCAGGACCAGCAGCGGCTCGCCGGAGGGCACGGGGATTCCTTCGCCCACGAAGGGGAACTCCCGGTCCGTCGGCACGGTCTCGGCGAGCATCACGGTGGGCTCGGCGTGCGCGCCGGCGAGGACCTCGGCGATCTCCAGGGTGACGAAGCCTTCCCCGGCGCGCGCGGTCCCGCGGAGCACGGCACTGGCCCCCTCGACGCGGGTGCCGAAGCGCATGTCCACGGAGGCGTGTGCCACGACCGACGGCGCGGTCACGAGCAGCAGCAGGATCGGCAGGATGGGTCGGTTCATCGGCTCGTCCGGATCATTGTGCCAGACATGCCGGCCCACGGCCCGGTTCCCCCCCTTGCTCCGGCTGCACACGCGCGGATAGTCTGGTGATCCCAGGGAAACACCATGATCCTCGACCTGCTTCGCACCTTCGTCGATTTCGGAAACGGCCTCATCTGGAGCACGCCCTCGGTGTTCCCGTGGTTCGTGGGGCTGCTGCTCGGGACAGGTGTCTTCGTCACCTTCCTGCTGAAGTTCATCCAGCTGCGGCGGCTCAAGCACGCCTTCGACTTGGTCCGGGGCAAGTACGACGACCCCGAGGACGAGGGCGACATCAGCCACTTCCAGGCGCTGTCCACCGCCCTGTCCGCCACGGTCGGCATCGGCAACATCGCCGGTGTGGCGATCGCCATCCACTGGGGCGGCCCGGGCGCGCTGTTCTGGATGTGGGTGACCGCGTTCTTCGGCATGGCCCTGAAGTACGCCGAGTGTACGCTGTCGATGCACTACCGGGAGTTCGACGACCAGGGCAACGTGGCCGGCGGGCCGATGTACTACATCGAGAAGGGGCTCGGAAAGGGCTTCAAGCCGCTGGCCATCCTGTTCGCCATCTTCGCGGTGGTCTGCTCGTTCGGCTCGGGCAACATGAACCAGGCCAACACCATCGCCGAGAGCGCGTTCAACGAGCTGGGCCAGATCCCCTACTGGGTCAGCGGCGGCATCACCGCGTTCATCGTGGCGCTGGTGATCCTCGGCGGCATCAAGCGCATCGGCGCGGTCAGCTCGCGGCTGGCGCCGTCGATGGCCGTGCTGTACGTGGGCGCGGGCTTGATCATCTTGCTGTTCAACCTGCCGGAGGTGCCCGGCGCGTTCATGGCCATCGTCAAGGGCGCGTTCAATCCCACCGCCGGGGTGGGCGGCACGGGCGCGGGTGTGTTCCTCGTCACCCTGGTCTGGGGCATCAAGCGTGGCCTGTTCTCCAACGAGGCCGGCCAGGGCTCGGCGCCCATCGCCCACGCCGCGGCCCGGACCGACGAGCCGGTGCGCGAGGGCACGGTCGCGCTGATGGAGCCGTTCATCGACACCCTGATCGTGTGCTCCATCACCGGGCTGGTGATCGTGTCCACCGGGGTCTGGAACCAGAAGTCGGACGCCACCGCCAAGCCGGGCGACTGGGACATCTACCAGCTGCCGACGACCGGTCAGCAGCCCGAATCGCTCGAGGGGCTCGACGAGTTCGTGGGGTCGTTCGAGGTGAGCGATGGCGTGGCCGCGGGCGTGGTGCTGGCCGCCTACGACGGGCCGGTGGACGACGGCCGGCTGAAGACGACCGACGGTGAGCTGTTCAGCGGCACGCTGGTCCGTAGCGAGGAGGGGGGACTGACGCTCGCCAGCGGCGAGGACGCCTCCATCCGGGTGCAGGGGGCCATGTTCCGTACCGGGTCGGCGTTGACCGCGCGGGCCTTCAAGATCGGGTTGAGGCCGATCGCGGGCGAGTGGGGCCACATGGTGGTCACCATCGCGGTGTTCCTCTTCGGCCTGTCCACGTGCATCTCGTGGTCCTACTACGGGGACCGTTCGATCCAGTACCTGCTGGGCACGCGCGCGGTGCTGCCCTACCGCATCCTGTACGTGTTCTTCGTCTTCCTCGGCGCCCAGCTGTCCCTGGAGCTGGTGTGGGCCTACGGCGACATGGCCCTGGGCTGCATGGCCGTTCCCAACCTGGTGGCCGTGATCCTGCTGGCCCCCAAGGTGCGCAGGATGACGAAGGAGTACTACGCGAAGCTGCCCGACCGCTGAGACGGGGCGCGCGCGGATCGTCCTTGACCGTGTCTGCCGGGGGGTGTAGTAGCCTACGCTAACAACGGAAGAGACAGGAAACCGCTTGCCCCGCGACGTCCCCCCCCGGATCCGCCGCATCGCCATCCTCGGCAACGAGAACGTGGGCAAGACCACCCTGTTCCGGCAGCTGTGCCGCGGGGGCGAGCACTCGGTCAACATCCCGGGTAGCACCCAGATCGCGCGGCGCGGGGTCCTGGCCGTGGGGCCCGGCGCAGCACCGCGCAGACTGTGGCTGCACCGGGACCGTCAGGACCTGCGGTCCAGCTCGACACCGCTGACCCAGCTGTACGACACCCCGGGGAGCGCCTCGCTGGCCGCCACCTCCGAGGACGAGATGGTGGGCCGCGACCTGGTGCTGACCGGGCAGGTCGACGGCGTTCTGCTGGTGGCGGACGCCAAGAACCTGCGCCGCTCCCTGGCGCTGGCCCTGCAGGTGGCCGAGTTCG
>CAZXHG010000205.1:0-18555 GCA_964639985.1 uncultured Rickettsiales bacterium | reverse complement strand
GGATCCACTCCTACGGCTGGTACGTGGACGACTACGAGACCTACGGCAAGATCGTGGTGCAGGGCGACGGCCGCACCCACTACTACAACTGCGAGGATAGCAACGACTCCTACTCGGCCTGCGACGGCGACGGCAGCGAGGTCGCGGTGTACGTGGCCCATGCCGGCCCGGCCGAGTACATGACCCTCACCGAGGACGCGAACGAGTACATCCTGACCTTCGACCACGGTCAGGTCGTGTACTACTTCGACAAGGACAAGGACAACCGGCTCAGCGAGATCGACCACCCCAACGGCAACAACATCCTCATCACCTTCGACGTGGCCGACAGCGACATCGACAAGATCGAGTCGCGGCACGACACCACGGTCTACGCCGAGGTGGACGTGACCACGGACGCCAACCACCGCATCACCAGCATCGACGATGCCGAGAGCAACACCTACACCTTCAGCTACACGTCCGGCCGGCTGACCTCGCGCGCGTACCCCTCGTCCCTGGGCACGCGGGTCTACTACTACGGCGACCAGGACGACATCGGCACCAGCACGGTCGACCTCGACGACGGCGGGGATGCCGACAACCTCACCTGGGTCGAGGACGAGGAGGACGAGGTCGCGGCGCTGTTCTCGTATGACGGGTCCGACCGCTGCGACTTCGCGGGCGTGGGCGTGGTGAGCAACGAGGTGCTGCTGTACCACGAGTTCGACTACAACACGCCGTCCACGGGCATCACCACGGTGAAGGGCCCGAGCATGGGGGGCAGCCAGCGCTCCACCCAGATGACCTGGTACTCGTGGTTCGGCATCGGCGCGGTGACCGCCAACTCGAATTCGGGCTGCGGATCGTGCGGGGGTGTCGGCTACTGGAAAAGCAGGGACTACGACATCAACCTCAACATCATCTCCACCACCGACCAGGCGGACGTGGTCACGGTCTTCGAGTACGACTCGGACGGGCTCGTTACCGACATGTACGAGGACTACGGCGGCAGCGACGAGCGGCACACCGAGTACACGTACGACGCCACCTGGGAGAAGGTGGCCACGATCAAGCGGCCATCCGTGTACAGCACCAACCAGGTGACGACCACGTATACGTGGAACGCCACGTACGGGGATCTCACCTCCGTGGCCGAGTCCGGGTACGACTGGGATGGGACCGCGATCTCGCGGACGACGGCTACGTACACGCGCGACTCGATGCGGCGGGTGACCCGGATCGACGGACCCATGACCTCGGTCAACGACTACACGGACTACGAGTACTGGGCCAGCGGCAACGGCGACAAGAGCTACCGGCTGAAGAAGGCCACGAAGCGGGTGAAGGACTCGCCGGCCACGGATCTCGTGCTGCGCTACTACGACGACTGGGACGACAACGGCAACCTGCTGGAGGATCGCGACGGCAACCTGGTCACCACCGAGTACACGTACGACGCGGTGGGCAGGTTGACCGAGCGGCACACGATCATCGGCAGCGAGGAGACGTGTGCGTCGACCACCACCGACCTGTGCTGGGAGTACACGTACCACGACAACGGGCTGGTCGACGAGCTGGAGCTGCCCGAGGACAACGTGCTGGTATACACGTACGACGACGGCAACCGCCGGACCAAGGTCGAGCGCCGCAACAGCTCGGGCGGGGCGGACATCGACTACGTGTCGTACACGTTCAACCGCGAGAACGTGCAGACCAAGGTGCAGTACTACACCGGTGCGGACGCCGAGACCTGGTACACGGAGTACGAGTACGACGTGTACTGGCGCCGCAGCAAGACCAAGCTGCCGGACGAGGACGGGGGCGAGGGCACGGACGACATCGAGTTCTCGTGGAACGACGACAACACGCTGCTGTCGCGGACCGATGCGCGGGACAACGTGACCACGTACTCCTACGACGGGCTGGGGAGGCTGTCGGGGATCAACCTGCCCGGGATCGGGGTGTCGGGCGACGACTACACGTACACGTACGAGTCCGTGGGGTACCTCGAGCAGATCACGGATCCCGAGGATCACGACAATGACTACGTGTACGACGACTTCGGCAACGTGCGCAAGGTCACGACCGTTGACTCGGGGACGTACGTGTTCACGTACGACCTCGCGGGCAACGTGACGCAGCGGACGCACACCGGGCTGGATACGGTCAGCTACACGTACGACAACATGGGGCGTTTGACCAAGATCGACTACCCGGCGATCTTCACGGACATCACGTACGCCTACGACAGCAGCCACTGGGTGTCCGGTGGGCACGGGCAAGGGCGGCTGACGACCATGACGGATGACTCGGGGACCACGCACTTCAAGTACGACCAGACCGGGAAGATCATCATCGAGAAGTGGATCCGAGGTGGCTCGACGTTCCTGCTGACGTACACCTACGACCGCAACGGCAACCTCGACTCGGTGCAGTATCCGTCCGCGCGGGACGTGGACCTCGAGTACCAGAGCTCGGACGTGGACCGGCTCGACGAGATCGAGGGCGACTTCGACACGTCGACCACGTACGATTTCGCCACGTCCATCGCGTACGTGCCCAGCGGGCCGGTGGAGAGCTTCGAGTACGGCAACTCGCTGGAGTTCGACGCGGACTACTCCAAGCGGTACCAGGCCAGCGACTGGGACGTGGGGACCAGCGGGGATCCGGACTCGCTGATGGACTGGACGTACGTGTACGACGACGACGGCAACGTGGACGAGTTGCAGCTTCCGAGCAGCAAGAAGCTGGACTACACTTACGATGAGATCAGTCGAATCACGGACGCCGACGACACGAGGACGTCGGGCACGTTCGACTACCGGGGCTGGGACTACGACGACGCGGGGAACGTGGAGTACAAGTACCACGATGCGGGGCATACATCAGGGAACAGGACGACGTACGCGTACAACTCGGGGACGAACCAGATCTCGGGGTTGAGCGGGTACGAGTCCAACGACTTCGAGTACAACGACGCGGGGTCCATGGACCTGCAGGGGCCGAGCGGCAGCGACTTCGACTACTACTACGACCCAGACGAGCGGCTGGTGCGGATCAAGAATGCCAGCAACACCACCGTGGTGGACTACGAGTACGACGGGCTGAACCGTCGCCGGGTGAAGACCCTGGCCGACGGGGACTACTCGGTGTACTTCTACGACCCGTCCGGGCGGTTGATGGAGGAGATCCGCAAGGACGACTCCACGTGGTACGTGGAGGACCACATCTGGATGGAAGGGCGGCTGGTGGCGCGGGTGGACGGCAGCGCGAGTACGTTCGGTGGATCGGTGACGGACGACGAGGTGTACTGGTACCACCTCGACCAGCTGGGTGCGCCGTGGAAGATGACGGACGACTCCCAGACCGTGGTGTGGGCCGTGGACTACTACACACCCTACGGCGAGGTGAACATCTCCACGTCCACGATCGCCAACAACGTGCGGTTCCCGGGGCAGTACTGGGACCAGGAGTCGCACTCGTCGGACGCGAGGAGGCTGGCGTACAACTGGCACCGGCAGTACCACTGGAACACGGGGGGGTATGTTTCGGTGGATCCGTTGACGGCAAGGCTTGCCACGTCTGGCATGCGTGCCTATCGATATGCGAGGAATTCGCCCGTCAACTTGGTAGATCTAATGGGCCTCTATACGAATGTTGGAGACGGCCTGTATGGCGGCTGGGGGGTAGGAGATTTTCGCGACGCATGGGCGGACGAATGGGGACTGTCTTGGGAAGGCGACGACAATACAGAGATTGGGACAGAAATGACATTCGACCACTGTTCCGATGCAAAATCGGACTGCGATGCCGGAATAGTATCGGATCCATGGTGGCTGAAGATGGAGAACTACCACAATATCACATATATCAATGATGGTGTTATCGCGCTGTGTGATGACGTGTACGCGGATGCTGAACATATGCAGTGTTGCATAGACTGCTATGATGAATGTGTGGAGGCGACGGAGAGTGGGAGCACATACGATCAGTACGTGTATTTGACTGCGGGTTGGACTTGTGACTGTCCATAGCGATAGTGAAGAAAGGGATTTGATTTTTCTTCACATACGTATTGTGTTAGGTTCGATAAGTGCGATGCCGTCGATTACTATAGGTCTTATTCTGCTGGTATTGCTCGGAATAGCCGAGGTGGCCGCCTCAGAAGCACCATTCTCCTCTGGGTTGGCCGATGAGGTAGTTGAGCAATACCAGTTAGCGATGGTTGGCCGGGAGTTGACGGAAGATGTGATTGCTGACATCGAAGAGAAGGGCAGCTTGGAACTTTCGGATCATATCCAACTACTCGGATACTACGCTTTTCAGCCCAATAACAACCGAATTTCGAGGGCATTATTCCGGCAGCAAGTGGTGATGCTCGCACGGCGTTACCCTGCAGAGCCAATAAACGCTACAATGTTCATAATGTTGTCCGGAAAAAGTGATGTCGAGACTGTTGGGGAAGTTGCTGAGACGTGGGATTTGCACCTGTCACAGGAAAATGTTCCCTCTGCGATACTCTGGAATGCCGCATTCTTCTATTATTTTCATAACTTGAACCGTGCAGAAGAGATTATACGTCGCGGAATACAATGCTCGGATGAGTGCGCGAGGTGGCAGTATACCCTATTTCAAGTACTCAGGAAAAAAGCGACGCAATCTCAGGATGCAGAGCAGCGTAGATCCTATCGCGAGGAGGCGTTGGCTAGCCTTGCTTGTGCGCTGGAATGTTCTCCTGGCGAGGGGGATGCATTGCGGATAAAGTTTGAGGCGATGATAATGTCCATTAGAATAGAGAAATGGGAGGGGGCGCAGGCATATGCAGAAGAAGTTCTTGTGGCACTGGCCTCGGCGGAAACCGAAGATATGTACGAAGTAGGACGCAGAGGCGCAATTGCACACTATACGCATACTGCGCTAGGTATTGCCTATCTGGCACTCGGGCAAGAAGATAGCGCTATTGCGAGCCTCGAAAAATCGATAGAAATGCTCGACACCACTGTTGAGTTGTCCCCTGGCCCTAGCATGGCTCTAGCTGACCGTCTTGGCGGGGCAGGGCAATGGGAAGCGGTGCAGCGTTACCTAGTAGATTGCCGCGACTTCTGTGTGGTAGCTGAACAATCGAAATGTGTGGAGGATGTAGTGCTCTGGCTATCCAGCTTAGAAGAAGGGAACACGCTGGCTTTTCCAGAGAAATGGACTGCGCTCGATTCGCGAAAATGAAATTAGTGTTCGCAGGCGGCGTGTCAAGAACAACTGAAGGGAACGTTTCCACGAACAGATGCCATTCGGGTTGTATTAAGCACTTTCCCAACCGGTCGTCACCATGACCGAGACAAGGCCAGTTGGATCCTCGACCCGCCGTCACCTTCGGCCGAGACTGACCCATCGACAGGCAAACCTTGGCGCCATCCTCCTCCTAAACACTCCCGGCTGCCACTCCTGGCACCACGCCAACGACCGCACCTACCCCACCGACGACAACACAGCCGAGTCCACTCCGGCCGACGACGACACCACCGATCTCCCGCCGGTCCGGATCTCCATGACCGACGACTGGCTCGCCATCGCAACCGGCGAATTCCATACCTGTGCCCTGCACAGCGACAGTACCATCGAGTGCTGGGGCCGTGACCAGTACGACCAGGCCACGCCTCTGGACGGCGCCTACACCCAGATCACGGCTGGCACATACCACACCTGCGCCCTCGATCCCAACGGCATTGTCACCTGCTGGGGTGATGACACGTACGGCCAGAAAGATCTCCCGCCATTCTCCCAAAACCGGGCTGGATACGATCAGCTACACGTACGACAACATGGGGCGTTTGACCAAGATCGACTACCATGCCTGGAACTAGAATCTACGATGGGTAGGTTCGGTGCCGCAGGCGTCTTGCTTTGCGTTGAAGACCACCCCAACACTGACCAGCGTACGAGAGACGATACGACCCGGGTATCGCGATAGGCCCTACTTTCGTATGTGCCTATTCCCCCCAGCTCTCCCGCAACACCCGCACCGCGTTCAGTCCCAGCACCTTGCGGATGGTGCGCTCGGGCAAGCCCGCGCGCAGCATCAGGTGCGTGAGCCGTGGCATGGCCGCGATGTCGGGCAGGTCCCGCGGCAGCGTGATGCAGCCGTCCATGTCCGATCCGACGGCCGGGCAGTCCTCGCCGCCCACCTCCACGAGGTGCTGGATGTGGCGCACGATCGCGGCGGCCTGGCGGGACTGCGGCCCCTCGCCGAGGAAGCGGGGCGAGAAGATCACGCCGATCGCCCCGCCGCGATCGGCCACGGCGCGGATCTGTTCGTCGTCGATGTTGCGCCAGTGGCGGTACACGCCGCTGACGCCGGTGTGGCTGACCAGCACCGGCGCCGTGCTCCGCCGCACGGCCTCGAGGAAGCCGGGGCGGTTCACGTGCGCCAGGTCCACGGTGACGTGCAGCCGGTTCAGCTCGTCGATCAGCGCCCGCCCGAAGTCGGTCAGACCGCGGGAGCCGGACTGGCCCCAGCCCATGGCCGGGTGGCAGGCCTCGTTGCGGGAGAAGTGCGCGAGCGTCACGTAGCGGGCGCCCATGCGACGCAGGCGGGGCAGCAGCTCCAGCGAGCCGCCCAGCGCGTGCGCGCCCTCGATGCCGGCGAAGCAGGCCACCTTGCCGTCGGCGTGGGCCTGCTCCATGGCCGCGGCCGTGCCGCAGAACGCGAGCCGGTCGGGCCAGGTCTTGACCCACAGCTGCATCCGCTCCAGGTCGGCCAGCGCCGCTGCCGGCGCGCTGCGGCGACGGGTGGGTGAGACCACCACACCGAGGCCGACCGCGTTCACCGACCCCTCCTCCATGCGCGGCAGATCCGCGTGCCAGAAGTACGGGGAGCCAGGCAGCACGTTGTAGTGCCGCCGGTCGAAGCGGTAGCCGGTCCAGTGGGAGACCAGCAGGGTGTCCACGTGCAGGTCGAGCACGAGCGCGTCGTCGTGCAGCTCCCGCGCGGCTTGCGAGACCGTGCTCATCGCCGCGCCATCAACGCTTGGGGCCGGGATCCGGGGGGCCGGTCGGGAGCTGCTCGGTGTGCGGCAGCAGCACCATCGATTCGCCGCCGCCGCCGCTGCCGCTGCCGCGCACGCTCTCCCGCAGGGCCTCGAGGCGGTCCTCGACCAGCTCGTCGATCCGCGCCGCGGGCACGCCCGTCAGGATCTCCAGCGCGGCCTTCACCTCGGTCACCGGCCAGATCGTCAGATCGCCGCGTTCGACCGCAGCCCGGATCCCATCGCGCAGCATCAGGTGTCGCACGTTGGACTCGGGCAGGATCACCCCGGCCTTGACCGCCGGATCGATCTCCTGGCAGGCGGTCCAGAACCCCTCGATCTTCTCGTTGAGGCCGCCAACGGCCTGCACCCGGCCCATCTGGTCCACGGACCCGGTCATGGCGATGTCCTGGCGGATGGGCAGCTCGGCGATGGCGCTGATGATGGCGCACAGCTCGGCCAGCGATGCGCTGTCCCCGTCGACCGGGGAGTAGCTCTGCTCGAACACCACCGACGCGTTGATCGACAGGGGCTGGGCCACGCCGTAGCGGCCCTTGAGGTAGCCGGTGAGGATCAGCACGCCCTTGTTGTGGAACGGGCCGGAGAGCTGCACCTCGCGCTCGACGTTGACCACGAATCCCTGGCCGGCGGTCACCCGGGCGGACACCCTGGCCGGTGCGCCGAACGGGCGGCGCCCCATCTGCAGCACCGTGAGGCCGTTGATCTGGCCCACCTTGGGCTCGCGCAGGTCGATGTGGATCGTGTCCTCCTTGATGAGGCGCACGACGGTCTCCTGCAGGTGCATGCCGCGGTCGTCGCGATGGCCGATGGCCGTGTCCACGTGCGCGGCGTCGATCGCGCCCGGCGGTGGCATGGTGTCCTGGGCATGGGCCTTGCGGGCCCAGAAGTCGCTCTCGTGCAGCATGTCGATCAGGTCGCGAAAGCGCAGGTCGAGGCGGTCCTGCTGGCCCGCGCTGCGGGCCGAGTGCTCGGCCAGCCGCCCCACCGCGGCCGCGGTCAGCGGCAGCAGATCCAGCTCCTGGCAGCGGGCCGCGCAGAAGCCGGCGAACGCCTCCAGTGAGCGGTCCGAGAGGTTCATGCTGCGGCGGAACTCGGCCGGCACCTTGAACAGCTCCGGGAAGTCCGAGTCGTGGGTGTGCAGCAGGTGGTAGATGGCGGGCGTACCGATCATCACCACCTTGACGTCGAGGGGCACGGGCGCTGGCTCCATGCCGACCGTGCTCTGGGTCTTGTACTCCTCGAACTGCTCCTCGAGGCGCAGCTGCTTGACCCGCAGCGCCCGCTTCAGCCCGGCCCAGGCCTGGGTGTTGCCGAGCAGCTCCTCGGCGTCCAGCACCAGGAAGCCGCCGTTGGCCCGGTGCAGGCTGCCCGGTCGGATCCGCGTGAAGTGGCTGACCAGGGCTCCGAAGCTCGCCTCGTGGTCGATGCGGCCCAGCAGGTTGCGGTAGGTCGGGTAGTCCTCCCGCACCACGGGCGCGCCGTCCAGCTTGCTGTTGTCCACCAGCAGGTTGACCTTGTAGCGGTGGGTGAACGGGTAGGCCGAACCACCCCGCCCCGGCGCGGGCATGGGGACCTCCTCGTCGCCCTCGCCCGGCTTGAACTCGTCGAGGTTGTCGAGGATGTCGTCCTTGACCTCGTCGAGCCACGCCTTGAGCGCGGGGCGCTCGTGGAACGCGCTGTACAGCTCGTACATCGCGTGGGAGACCACCGCCACGGCGCTGGCGCGTTCCAGCTCGTCGAAGCTGGCCTGAGCCTCCTTCTCGACGTCGCGGAACCGCTGCATGGTCGTGCGCAGCAGGTTGCGCACGGTCTTCTCCGCCTCCTTGAGCTGGGCCTGGTCCTCCTCGTCGAGCTGGGCGAGTTGGGCCGGCTCCAGCACCTGGCCCTCGCGGATCGGCGCCACGGCAAAGCCGCCCTGGGTGCGGGCGATGGCGAACCCGAGCTCCTCGGCCGCCCGGCGCAGCTCGTCGAAGATCTCGGCCTGCTGGGCCTCGATCTGCATCTTCAGCGCCATCTGCTCGCGTGCGAAGTCCTCGTCCTCGAACGCTTGCGGCAGCTCGCCCTCGAGGCCCTTGATCAGCCCCTCCATCCCCTTGCGCAGGCGGCGCCCGCCGCCTGCGGGCAGCGTGAGCGCGTGGGGGCGGGTGTCATCGTCGAAGTTGTGCACGTAGCACACGTCGTCCGCGGTCTTGCGGCGGGCGGCGAACTCGTCGAGGAAGACCTGGGTCATGGAGGTGCGCCCGGTGCCGTTCTCGCCGACCACGAACACGTTGAACCCGGGGTTGCGGGCCTCGACCCCGAACGACAGCGCGCGGAGCGCCCGTTTCTGGCCGAGGAACGGTTCGGGTGAGGTGAGATCCTCGGTGGTGTCGAACCCGAACCGCGCCGGGTCACAGGTCCATCGCACCTCGTCGGGCGACAGGATCGGGTGCTTCCTGCGCTGCTTGCGTCGCTTGCCCATCGACATCTCCTCTGCTGGCCACCGCGGTGTGCCGCGCGCAGTGTAGCGTTCTTCATTGCGCTTGCGCCCCCCTCGGGCGCTCTCCTACGATCGGGCTGCGGAAGGTGATGATGAGCGGGAACGACGACGAAGGGGTCGGGACGAGCGCGTCCGTCGGCGAGCAGACCCGGGAGTCCGAGGCGCTCCCCGAGCTCCCCGAGGGGTACGAATACGGACCGGGGACGCGACGGGGTCTGCCCCCGGAGTACATACCGGTGGCCAAGTTCCTCACCTCGCTGAGCCGGTTCGCCCGCTCGCTGGGCTTCTACAACGACCAGAACCGGGCCCTCAAGGTCGTGTTCGACACCCTGTGGGAAGAGATCGGCATCCTGTTCAGTACGTACCCCGAGCTGACCCTGCGGGCGGACGCGTCGCGGTTCTACCTCGAAGACGAGATCGTGTACGAGGACACCGACCGCGAGCACAGCATCCCGTTCCGGCTGTTCCGTGACGGCGTGCGCTCGGTCACCTTCGACTCCAGCGTCGGCCGCGACGAGCTGCTGACCCTGTCCAAGATCCTGGGCATGCGGCTCACCGGCGTGAACCGCGACGGCGACGACGTGGTCACGCGAATGTGGAAGGCGGACTTCAAGGCGATCCAGTACGCCGAGGTGCGTGGCTTCGTGCCTGCCTCGATGGTCGGCCAGATGGGCGGGGGAGGGTACAGCGCCCAGAGCAGCGCCCCTGGCGCCGGCACGATGCCGGAGGTGATCCAGCGCATCCACGGCGGCAAGGCGCACGTGGCCACCGCCGGCAAGGTGGCTCCCTCCATCGAGGGCCTCGAGGACGTGGTTCCCCGCTGGATGGAGGGCGTGTACCCGGGCGTGGGCGACTACGACCTCGACTACTCGGGCACCGCGGTGGAGATCGCCTACCCCGAGATCACCGACGCGGAGCAGAACCTCATCCTCAACGAGCTGGAGAAGGAGGAGAAGAACGTCCTCACGCGGCTGGTGGACTACCTGCTCGACCTGTGCATGTCCGAGGAGGAGACGTTCCGACCCGAGCAGCTGTTCCAGCTCGTGGCCGACGGCAAGCGCTACCTCCTGTCCGAGTCGCTGATCGACGAGCTGACCAACCTGGTCGACTTCCTGGTCGACGTGGAGACGTCGGGCGAGTACGCCGAGGTGATGGAGGAGATCTCGACCCAGCTCCTGGACGACATCGCGTCGCGGGAGGTGCTGGAGCAGATCCTGGCCGCGACCCGCGTGGACGGCGACGGCCCGTGGCACCTGCGCGAGTTCCTGCGCACCATCCGTGACCGCCTGGACGCTGACAGGCTCCGGGAGCTGCTGCGATCGGGCATGCCCGACGTGCTGCGGCGCGTGCTGCTCGACTCCATGCTGGAGTTCACGGACAGGGACGTGTCGGTCCTGGCCGAGCAGCTCCGCGAAGAAGAGGAGCTGGACGTGGTCACGGCCATGGACGCGCTGGCCGCGCTGGACACGCCGGACGCACGCGAGGTGCTGGCACGCACGATCCGCCACCCCAACGAGAAGATCCGGTTGCACCTGCTGTCCCTGTACGAGTACTTCCCGTACGAGGAGGCCACACGGCGGGCGCTGATCTGGGCGCTCAACGACGCCTCTCGCGCGGTGCGCATCCGGGCCCTGGAGATGGTCGCCAAGCGCAAGGACCCCGGAGCGGTGGCCGCGTTGCAGGAGCTGGCCGAGCACGCGGACTTCGTCAACTGGAACCAGGAGCGGCGTGACCTGCTGATGCGCGCCATCGCCAGCGTGGGCGGTGCGACCGCGCTGCCCTGGCTGGAGGAGCACATCCGCACCCCGCGCATCTGGCGGCTGCTGTCCACGGAGCAGCGCACCTGGAACGAGGCGGTGCTGCCAGCCCTGGTGGAGGTTGGCAGCGAGGCTGCGCTGAGCTGGCTGCGCAAGCTCAAGGACTACGGACCGCCCGAGGCCCGCAAGAAGGCACTGCGCGCCTACCTCGAGCTGGATCGCCGGCTGCGCGAGGCGCTGACAGCGGATGACGACGGGGAGCGGTCATGACCACGACCGACGAACTCGACCGCACCGACATCACTGGACTGCGCGCCACCCTGCGCGAGGACGAGGCGGACACCGCCCTGTCGCGCGAGAAGGGCCTGGACCTCGTCAACGAGCTGTTCATGGCCACGCGCACGTTCACCATCCACGCCAGTGACAACGAGGCCACGAACTACTCCATCGAGCGGCTGGTGGAGACCATCCGGCGGCTGATCGAGGCTCTCGGCACCGCCCAGTTCATCATCGCGGAGGGGGAGGCCTACATCAACGACGTGCGCATCCGCGTGGAGGCGCGCAACTACGGCAACCTGCAGTACATCACCCAGCTGATGGACACTCACGCGCTGGGTGCGATCACGCTGTCCCGCTCCCTGTCGCCCGAGCAGGTGCGGGCCATGGTGATCGCGATGATCTCGCGGCCGGAGGGGGACAACCCCATCGAGGAGCTGCGCGCGAAGATGGGCGAGGACGACGTGCCCGTCGGCCTCGAACCGCCGTTCGTGCAGGCCACCGAGGACATGATCGTCTCGGGCACACCCGCCGAGGAGGAGGGCACGGCCGGGTACGCGCAGGGGATCGCAGCGTTCAAGGACTACGCCGACGTGGTCGTGTCCGAGGGATTCGCCAACCCGCTCAAGGTCCGGCGCGCCGTGCAGGACATGATCGACCTCAGCGCCGACGACGTGGAGCTGCCGCTGAAGCTGCAGGCGATCCAGGGGGCGGAGGACGCGTTCTTCAACCACTCGGTGAACGTGGCCAACCTCAGCATCGCCATCGGCCAGGAACTCGGCGTGTCCAAGGTACACCTGCGGGAGCTGGGTGTGGCCGCGGTCTTCCACGACGTGGGCTATGCCTACCTGGAGGCCCCGGAGGAGGAGGATCCGGAATACGAACGCAAGCGCGAGGAGAACAAGCAGCTGCACGGCGTGACCGGCGTGATGCTGCTGGGCAACGAGAAGGGGTACCAGCCCCACAAGGCCCGTCGCATGCGCGTGGCGCTGGAGCATCACATGCATCACCGGCGGCCGGGCGGCTTCCCGCCGCTGTACACCGACCGGCTGGGGGTGTTCAGCCGCATCGTGCAGGTGGCCGACCACTACGACGCCATGGTCGCGCCCCACCCCATCACAGGCAAGGTGCGGTATCTGCCGGCCCAGGCCCTGCGCAAGGTGTTGCAGGGCGGGGGGACCCGGTTCGATCCCACGGTGGTCAAGGCGCTGCTTCGCGTGATGGGACGTCACCCCTACGGCAGCCTGGTGCGGCTCAACACCCGCGAGGTGGCCATCGTCATGGGCGCGGGGCGGAAGGGTGACGGATTCAAGCGTCCCCCGGTCCGGATCATCTTCGACCGTGATCGCAAACCCATGGACCTCTCCCTGGATCTCCTCGAACCGGAGAACCACGAACGCTGGATCGTCAAGGCGCTGGACCCGGAGGCCGAGCAGATCGACATCAAGGCCTACCTGTTCGGCGAGCACTCGGCCATCGGCGATCTGATGGAGGGCGTCGAGCCGCCGCCTCCCCACCAGCCGGATGAGGAAGACGAGGAGTTGCAGGAGACCGAGAGCCTCGACGAGCGGGTGTCGGGGATCTCGAGGTCGCTGGACTCCACGGGCGAGTACCACGTGTCCATCGTGCCGGACGACGACGAGGACGAGGAGGGGGACGAGGACGGGGACGAGGACGGGGACGAGGACAGCGAGGACAGCGAGGACAGCGTGATCGTCGTCGAGGAGAGCGTGGACGACGAGGAAAGCGACGACACGGGGACCGGCGATGGGCACGAGCCGCCCCCGCCGCTCGACGAGGACGACCGCGAGGACGACGAGGACGACGAGGACGACGAGGACGACGAGGACGACGAGGACGACGAGGACAGCGAAGACTTCGAGTTCGAGATCGAGTACTGACACCGGTGACCCCGCCCCTGACCACTCCGGACCGCCGCTGGTTGCTGCCCGCGGCCTCGGTCGTGGTGGCTGGCGGCGTCGCCGCCGCCTGGCTGCTGCCCTCCCACCCGCTGTGGCCGCTGGCTGCGGCCTCCCTGCTGTTCGCGCTGGTGGTGGTGGCCGCGGTCGCCTGGATCCGGGCTGGCATCTTCGGACCCGTCTCGATCCGAGGACGGAGAGGCCACGGGCGAGTCGCCCTGACCTTCGACGACGGGCCAGATCCGGAGCACACCCTGGCCATCGCCAGCGCGCTGGAAGCCGTAGGCCAGCGGGCCACGTTCTTCGTGGTCGGCGAGCGCGTCCGGCAGCACCCCGAGCTGGTCCGCCGGCTCGTGGACAGGGGGCACGATCTCGGCCTGCACTCGGATGACCACTCCCTGAAGAGCTCGCTGCCGTCCATGCGCTGGTTGCGTGACGACTTCAGGCACAGCGCCGAGGCCCTGAGCGAGGTGGTGGGGCGATCACCCCGGTTCTACCGTCCGCCCGTGGGCCTGGTGAACCCGCGCATCCAGCGAGTCGCCGCCGAGGCCGGCCTGCTGGTGATCGGCTGGAGCGTGCGCGCGCGGGATGGCGTGGCCGCCGACGCGGAGGCCGTGGCCGCGCGGGTGAGCGCCGGCCTGGTGGACGGCGCGATCGTGCTGATGCACGACCACCTGCGGGGAGGCGGACGACCGGCGGCCCGGGATGCGCTGCCCGCGGTGCTCGCGATCCTGGAGGAGAGGGGGTTGCGCTCGGTCCCCCTGTCGGAACTGCTGGAGGTGCCCGCCTGGGGGGACTCAGGCTGAACGCGCGGTCGTCTCGCCCAGGTCGACCTCCTGCTGGAGCCGCCTCACCGCGCGGTTCATGCGCATCTTGGCTGCCCCCTCGCGCACGCCGAGCACACCGGCGATCTCCTGGTACGGGAGATCCTGCTCCACCCGCAGCGCGATGATCGCGCGGTCCGTGGGAGAGAGCCGATCGAGCGCCTCGCCGAGCGCCTGGCGCCGCTGGGTCTCGGCCAGGAGTTCGTCGGGCTCGTCGTCCAGGCTGCACGGGATGTCCGGCCCCTCCAGGCCGTCGAGGGATACCACGTGTGGCTGCCTGGCGAACCGCTTGCGCTGGTCGTAGACCTTGTGCCAGGCCACGCGATACAGCCACGTCCGCACCGTGCTGCGGCCGCGAAATCGAGGCAGGCAGCGGCACGCCTCGCCCAGGACCTCCTGGGCGAGGTCCTCGCCGTCGAGCGGGCTGCCGATGGCGCGGCAGCAGAAGCGCTGGATCTCCGCGGCGTAGCGGCGCACCAGCTCCAGGGCGGCCCGCCCGGTGTCGCCCCCCTCGAGCGCGCGGCGGATGGCCACCTCGGGATCCGTGTCCCGTTCGTCCGATCCCCGGCGAGATACCTGCTTCGGCGTGCGTTCCATCGTTCCCTTCCCGACTCGTTCCCGTGGGATGACCCTCACCGTCACTCAACCTCGAAACCGCGCGTGTGTCCCTCACACGTCCCTCACATGGAGGTGACCTCCGGGGATGGCACGGGACGAACCGACCGAGTGGACACGTGAAACCAGCGCCCCGATGGGGGCCACGAGGAGAAGAAGATGAGCAGGATCCTGATCGCGACGATGGTGGCCTGGATGGTCGCACTCCCGGCCGTGGCCGTGGAGACCGAACCGGCCGAGGACTTCGACGGCACCTATGACATCACCTACCCCAGCGTGGGGTTCAACCTGCACCTGTGCGTCAACGGCCAGTGCGCGGCCGTCGTCGTGCCCGCCTTCGGCGATCAGGTCACCCAGCAGCACGTGGACGACCTGCAGGTGGCGGTCGAGGACGCCTGCTACGACGGCCTCGACCCGTGGATCTGCGACTGGCTGGTCGACCCGGTGGTCGACGCGATCGTGCTGTGGGCCGTGGCCGTGGCCAACCAGCTGCCCGAGACCGCGGAGATCACGGTCGATCCGGACCCGATCATGTTCCTGTGGTGGTCCACCGGCCTGCACGGCTCGACCTGGGACCTCACGTCCGAGGTGCAGGACCCGGTCACGCTCGCGTTCACCGGAGAGATCCGGGAGGGCAGCTTCGGCGCACTGATGGACAACAACGACAACGCCAACAACGGCAACTTCCTGGCCGTGGGCCTGGCCATCGGCCAGGGCTTCGCCGGCAACGGCATCGCCTGCCTGCCCGCGGGAGCGGCCGTGCTCGGTGCCAACTCGGACCGCGACGCGGCGTTCCTCATGGAGGGGGCGTTCGCCGTGGACGTGGAGCTGGCCTGCCTGGTGACCGACGGCGTCAACCTGGCCCTGGTCAACCTGGGACTGGCCGAGGCCGCCACCTTCGAGGGTGTGAAGCAGTGAGCTCGAACCGTCTCCCCGTGGGCGTCGTGGTCACCCTCGGCGCGCTGTCCCTGCTGGCCCTGCTGATCGGCGGGTGGTCCGTCGTGAGCCTGGTCGGTGGTGGCGGCGCGCGACCGGCGCCCGGTGGGGAGGCGGTGGGGGAGGGGGCGGTGGGGATCGATCCACCGCGCGCCCAGCGCGTGATCCGATCCGCGGCCGTCGACCCCATCGAAGCCGAGACGACGACGGCCACCGCAGAGTCGACCTGGCCCGACTGGGCCACGGACGACCTGTCGGAGGTGCACCTGGTTGCTCCCGAGCCGGGGGACCTGCCGTTCGAGGGGGCCGAAGACCTGCTCGACGATCCCGACAAGGTGCACAAGGCGATCCAGTCGGCGTTGGCGCGGGAGCTGGTGGACAGGTTGATAGAGCAGGAGAGGTTGGGTGCCGCGCAGGCCGAGGACGTGAGGCGGCAGCTGGAGGCGAACCTGGCGGCGTTGTGAGGGGGGATTGCCAGATGGTGGGGCTGTAGAGGACTCCCGGGCTCCGATCCCGCCACCAACCCAGACCTGAACGGCCCTGGATGGGGAAAGACGTCCACCGGCTCCGATCCGGTTCGGTTTCAATCCACGAGCTCCGATGCGGTTCGGTTTCAATCCGCGAGCTCCGATGCGATTCGGTTCCAACTCCGATGGGCCAGCCCAAGCCTGAAACGCCTCCGTCGGGGACTGGTATACGAAACTCGTCTCGGGGCCTCGACCTACCCCGGATCCTCGGAGTTTCTTATACCTGTCCCCGTACCGCCCTCAATCACCTGACCGGGTCCATCGGACCTCCTTCGATCTCCTCGGGACGCGGCCCGTCGCCTGCTCCGCAGGCTCCGGGGAGCCGACCGGTGGTTGGTGGCGACACAGGGGACACGCACAAGTAACTCCGGCAGGAAGGGGGCCGATCGAAGCCACGGGGTGAGTTACGTGTGCATGTCCCCGTACGGGGTGGATCGAGGCAGGGGTTGGAATCGAGATCGGAGGACCGGCCGACTCACTCCGACGGGCCAACCCAGGCTCCGAACCGCCTCCGCTGGGGTCAGCCCGCTACTCGGGGCGTGCAATCCGCTCCGATGCGACCCGACAACGTCCGCAACGCTCCCAGTCGCGGCCTGACCCCGTGCCGCCTCCAACTCACCTGACCGGGTCCATCGGACCTCCTTCGATCTCCTCGGGACGCGGCCCGTCGCCTGCTCCGCAGGCTCCGGGGAGCCGACCGGTGGTTGGTGGCGACACAGGGGACACGCACAAGTAACTCCGGCAGGAAGGGGGCCGATCGAAGCCACGGGGTGAGTTACGTGTGCATGTCCCCGTACGGGGTGGATCGAGGCAGGGGTTGGTCACGAGATCGAGACTTCAAGGCGGATCCGGGCGTTCACCTCCGTCGCCGAACCGCCATGATCCCCCCCAGCACCAGCGCCAGCACCGACCCCGGCGCCGCGCTCGAACCACTCGCGTCGCAGTCGCAGTCGCCCGTGGTGACCGGGTCGGTGTCGTCGTCGTCAGCGGCGGTGTCGTCGTCCCCGTCGTCGCACTCGTCGTCCGCGTCGTCCATGAATCCGTCGCAGTCCTCGTCCGCGCCGTTGTCGCAGATCTCGTCCGCGTCCGGGTTGACCTCGGCGTTGGCGTCGTCGCAGTCCGTGCCGAAGGTGCCGCCGTCGAAGCCGTCGCCGTCCACGTCGGTGACGTCCGCGCCGTCGCAGTCCTCGTCCACGCCGTTGTAGGGGATGTCCGTGGCCGCGGGGTGGATGCTGGCGTCGCTGTCGTTGCAGTCCTCGCCGCCGCAGCCCTCGTAGCCGTCGCCGTCGTCGTCGATGCCGTCGTCGACCACGTCGTTGCAGTTGTTGTCCAGGCCGTCACAGACCTCCACCCCGCCCGGGTAGACGATCACGTTGACGTCGTCGCAGTCGCCCTGGCAGATGGTGTAGCCGTCCCCGTCCACGTCGTTGTCCTCGAGGGTGGTCTCGTCGCAGTCGTCGTCGTGGCCGTCGTTGCAGATCTCGGGCGCGCCCGGACCGGTGTCCGGATCGTCGTCGTCGCAGTCGCCCTCGCACTCGGCGTAGCCGTCACCGTCGTCGTCCTCCTCGGTGCCCTCGAGGTCGTTGCCGCAGTCACTGTCGATGCCGTCCCCGCAGATCTCCTCGGCGCCGGGGTAGACCGAGGCGTCGGTGTCGTCGCACTCGTCGCAGTCCATGTACCCGTCGCCGTCCGCGTCCTCCTCGTAGTACTCGGGTGCGCCGTCGCAGTCGTTGTCCGCGCCATCGCACTGTTCGGGGGCGCCCGGGTGGGTGTCGGCGTCGGCGTCGTCGCAATCGCCGTCGCAGGTCGTGTATCCGTCCGCGTCCGCGTCGAAGCCCTCGTCCACCTCGTCGTCGCAGTCGTTGTCCACCAGGTCGCAGGCCTCGGTCGCGCCAGGGGAGACGGCGGCGTCGCCGTCGTCGCAGTCCTCGCAGGCCACGTAGCCGTCGCCGTCCGCGTCGTCGGACTCGTCGGCCGGGATCACGCCGTCGCAGTCGTTGTCCACGCCGTCGCAGGCCTCGGCCGCGCCCGGGTAGATGGCCGCGTCGGTGTCGTCGCAGTCGCCGGCACAGAAGTTGGACCCGTCGCCGTCCGCGTCCACGTCCTCGTCCACCACGCCGTCGCAGTCGTTGTCCACCGCGTCGCACAGCTCGGCCGCGCCGGTGTGGATGGCCGCGTAGCCGTCGTCGCAGTCCCC
>CAZXHG010000204.1:0-18585 GCA_964639985.1 uncultured Rickettsiales bacterium | reverse complement strand
CCCAACGGATCGCCGACCTCGCGCCGCAGGTTCCTCAGCTCCTCACCGAGTTCCCTCGCGTCCTGGTACCGGTGATCCGGATCCGGCTGCAGACAGCGGTCCAGAATCGGAAGCGCCTCCGGGAGCACCTCCTCCACCCTGGACAAACGCTCGCGGTACTTCCCCGAGATGATCTGCCACATCAACGCCTCGATGGTGTCACTCGCGATGAGCTGCTCCCCGATCAGCGCCTCGTAGAGGATGCACCCCAGCGAGAACAGGTCGGAGCGGTGGTCGATGTCCCGCGGACTCTGGAGCTGTTCGGGCGACATGAAGCGCGGCGTGCCCTTGACCACGTCGGTCATCGTGGCCTGGCCGGTCGCGTCCCTGCTCCTGGCGATTCCGAAGTCCATGATCTTCGCCTGGCCCGCCAGCGAGATGATGATGTTGGATGGCTTCAGATCCCTGTGGACCAGGTTGAGCGAGCGACCTTCGGGTGAGGCGAGCGCGTGAGCGTGGGCCAGTCCGTCCACGACCTGGAGCGTCAGGTCGAGAACGGCCCCAACCGGCAACCTCGTGCCCCTCAGCGTTGCCCCGGCGATCAGCGAGTCCAGCGTCCAGCCCGCCACGAATTCCATGGCGATGTAGTACTGGTCGTTCACCACCCCGAACTCGTAGACGTCGACTACGTGGGGATGCTTGAGCTGGCCCCCCAGCCTCGCCTCGTTGATCAACGACTGCACGAGGCTCTCGTTGTCACGTGTGAGGTCCGTGCGGATGCGCTTCAACGCCAGCTCCTTGCGGAACCCCATTGGACCTTCGCGGACTGCGCGGTAGACGCGCGCCATGCCGCCTTCGCCGAGGATCGACACGAGGGTGTAGTCACCGAACCGAATGGGCAGGTGGCTCGCCTCGGCCAGCAGGTTGCGAGCCTCGACGAGCTGCCTCGACCGTGCCTCCACCTCGCGCTCGAGTTCGAGCTGACGGCGTCGCAGTTGACGGACGCGAACCGTGTACAGGGCAGCGATCGCCGCCAGCGCGACAAGTCCACAAGCGAGGTAGAAGGACTTCCTCTGGTGCAGGTACGGTCGCTTCTTGATCTCGAGACTGGCCCCCGTCTCACCCCAGGTTCCTTCGGTGTTGGAGGCCTGGACGCGGAACGTGTGGTCACCAGGCGGGAGGTTCATGTAGTGGGCCACCCTCGACGTGTCCGCATCCGTCCATACCTCGTCGAAACCCTCCAGGAACGTACGGAAACGGACGCGCTGTGGAGCGACGAAGGTCGGGCCGGTGAAGCGCAACTCCAGCCGCCTGGCGCTGGCCGCCAGTTCGATTCCGTCCTGGTGGTCCACCTCCCGACCGTCGACGAGAACGCGCTCGATGAGCACGGGGGGGGGGGATACGCGAGAAGGTTCGCCGGATCGCCAGTCGCGACTCCAACGGCCGTTGCGAACCAGAGTCGGCCATCCCTGGGCCTGACCCCGGCCGGTTGAGAGCCGCCGGCGCATTCCGTGGCGGGCATGCCGTCGTCCTGGCCGAACGTGGCCACGGGGATGGTGTCGATCCCGGACTGGCTGAAGGCGACGAGATCGTGCAGCGACACACGCTGAACCCCGCGATTGCTGCTCATCCACAGGTAGCCTGCGTCGTCCTGCAGGATCGAGAACGCCATGTTGTCGTGCAACCCGTCCTCGACGGTGTACACGTCGGTCCCGCTGGCTGTATGGCGGATGAGTCCCCCGAGCGTGCCGAACCAGAGAGTGCCTTGGGGATCCTCGTGAATCGACTGGATCGTCTTCTGGTTGGCGGTCAACTGGGCATTGTGCACGAACGGCGCTATCTCGCCATTCGAGTACGTCGCGATCCCGCCGCCCCATGTCCCCAACCAGAGCACACCATTACGGTCGATGTGCAGCACCCTGACGTGCTCTGACGGGAGTCCGTCGGCCACGGTGAACGTCGTGAACTGGTCGTCGGCGAAACGTGAGAGCCCGGTCCGCGTGGCGAGCCAGAGGGAGCCAGCACGGTCTCGCGTGATGCAGAAGACCTGATTGTCGGCCAGACCGTCCATCGTGGTGTACGTCGTCCAGACGCCGTTGCGGAGTCGGCGAAGCCCCCCACCGTACAGACCGGTCCACACGGTGCCATCGGCATCCTCGTGGATCGCCATGAGCGAATCAGCGACCGTCTCCGCTCTACCTGGGTAGTCGACGAAATGGCCGTCCACGATCAGGTCCAGGCCCGACTCGGTGCCGACCCAGACGCCGTGCTGCCCCTCCCGTGTGACCCAGACGGAGCGATTGGAGTGTTCGTCGGGGGTTGTGAAACCTGCGAAGCTGGTGTCCCGGAGGCGGTTCAATCCACCTCCCCCGGTGCCGAACCAGAGGCTTCCCTCGCGGTCCTCGTGGATGGACGTGATGTGGTCGTGGGTGAGCCCATCGTCAGTGGAGAGGCAGTCGAAGCGTCCGGATTCGAGCCTGCAGATTCCACCACCGTACGTCCCGATCCACATCCCAAGATCCCGATCCTGGTAGGCGGTCGTGACGAACATCGTCGGGAGCCCGTCGTCCGTGTCGAATCGCTGAATGCCGTCCTCAGCTACCCGAATGACACCCGTGTCCTGTGTGCCAATCCAGACTGCCCCCTCGCGATCTTCGTACAGGCTGGAGACCATCGAATCGGCGACGTCTTCGCCGAGAGGTGGCACGACGAATCGGCCATCAACCCACTGGACGATTCCGCTGCCCCTCGTGCCGATCCAGAGCGTGTCCTGAGCATCGACGAGGAGAGCGTGGATCTGATCTGGCGGCAGGCCGTCCGCAGCACCAAAGATCCGGAACGAACCGTCGCTGAAGCGCACCAGTCCCTGTTCTGTGCCTATCCAGATGTCACCGGTCTTCGATTCGGCCAGGGCATGGATGATGGCCTGCTCCAACCCCTCGACTTCCGTGAACGCCTTGAATTGCCCGTCCCGATATCGGAGTAGACCGCCATTGGTGCCGAGCCACAAGGCCCCATCCAGGGCCTGGAGCAGATCCATGAAGCGGTCGTTGTCGATCGTCGGCGTGTTGCGGCTGTCATAGACCTCGAAACGTACCCCGTCGAAGCGGACGAGACCTTCCTGGGTGCCAAACCACAGGTAGCCGTCCTCGGTCTGCAGAACGTCCTCAACGGACCCCTGTGGGAGGCCGTCTTCTGTCAGCCATGCGCGGTACTGGTACTGCCCCAGTGGTCTGGCACGGTCGAGTGCTGTCGCCACACCTGGGGCCAGCAGGAGCAGCGACGTCGTCAGGCCGAGAACAGCCCTGGCGTGTCGACCGTGGCGCTGGCCATCCATCTGCCCCCGGCAACCTCCCTCCAAGGTCGAGTCGATCGAATTATAGGGGAGCCTGGGGCGTGGCTGCCGGAACTTGGGCACGCACGCTGGGCGGTGCTGTCGAGGCGGTCAACGGCGCAGCTTCGTCGAGAGGAGATTTGATCCGAGCCCGTCTCTCAGCCCCGCAGTTACGATCGCGGCATGTGGGCTATTTTTGGGCCAAACGCCCCGCCGCGAACCAACGCTCCAGCAGACTATTCGAAATCGTGACGAAATGGGGGGAAGTGGCGGAGACGCATGGACGTCTCGCGAGGGGAGGGGGCGATCGGGTGACTGCGGGGCTGTTCGTGGGAACACTGGCGACGTCGGCGGGAAGCCGGGGGACATCGAAGAGCCTGGAACCGCCTGGAGCAGCGTGGAGGCGCGTGGAGCTTGTGGGCTATTTGTGGGCCGGCTTCATCGCAGCGGTTGCACTGTGGAGTTCACCGGTGAATCGATTGGAGTCCGCGTCTACTCATCTCCCGGCTCGGTGATACGAATGCGTACTCCGAAGCCTTCATAGGCGCGTAGCATGGCGCCGAGCTCGTCCCAGGAAACGGTCTCGTCGTCGATGACCAGATCGGGGCTCGGAACCTCGTGGTCAGATGCTGATCCGATCTGTGCTCGGATGAGCGTCGTGAGCGGAGTCCATTCCAGCGTGTCGGGATCTCGGTCCACGTGTCGTACCGCCAGTCGGGCTTCGATCTTCTTCCGGATCTCTCCGTAGGGGGGAGCCTGGGTCGACTCGTCGTACTGCATCACGAAGCGCAGTCCGGTCGCCTCGCCGTCGCGGAGCTCCGTGGCCGAGAGGAAGGACGCGGGACCGCCTCCGTACAGCTCCAGTCGGAAATGCCGCCTGTTGCCTCGGCAGTCGAGGTGGTGATCGTCCATCACGGAGTCGGTGCCCTCGTCAGGGGCGAGATCTTCCCGCACGAACTCGGACGGTTCCGCGAAGTCAAACAGACGGTGCCCAACATCGCCGTTGCCGTCTCCATCCCTGGTCATGGTTGCCCTCCTCGTCTTTCATGAACGGACCGCCACGAGCGTCCCCTCTCGGTCAGGCGATATCGCTGGTTTCTGCTGCGTGGCTTGTCCGGGATGGTCATCTCGACGAGGTGTTCTGCCAGCGCCGGGGCAAGGTATGTCTCGCGGAAGTGCCTGCGGTCACGGAGTTCGAGTTTGTGCAGCAGGTCCCTCGCGCTCATCTCGCCATCCATGGCTTCGAGGAGCTGTTGGACTTGGGGGGTGACTTGGGGGGTGACTTGGGGGGTGACTTCCCCGGAAGTGCTGTCGGCCAGGCTCATCGCGACCCGTGGGTGCACGGGCAGCCGGACCAGGAAGTAGCTGTGGTCCTCGTCGAACTCGAAAACCGGAGGCGGCGAACCATTGCCGCGCATCGCGCGCAGGATCTTCGGGATCCCGGTGCCCCGCCCCTCGGTGAGGTCCAGCTCCTTGAGGAACTCGCCGATCCGCCGGTTGCGATACCGCCTTGGCGCGGCCTGACCGATGCGGAGTTGCTCGAGGCGCACCGAACGGTCGGGGCCGGGGTAGCTCAGCACGATCAGTTCGTCCGGTGAGATCCGCACCTCCACCGGCTCTCGCACGTCGTAGCCCCGGTGGTAGACCGCGTTGACGATGGCCTCCTCGATGGCCTCGAACGGGAAGTTCTCCACGCGGGTCGACTCGGGACGGCCCGCGTGCTTGGTGACCGTCTCGCTCACGTAGTTGCGTTGCACGTACTCCAGCGCCTCGCGGACCATGCGGGGCACTGGACCCCGGAAGATCTTCTCCGTGAACTGGTCGCCACCCGGCCCGTCCGGGAACCAGACCACGTCGATCTGCATCTGGGGGAACCACTGCCAGGGCTCCGGGTGGAAGAACATCAGGCCCACGTTCAGCGGGAACGGGGCCTCCAAGGTCCCACCCACCACGTGCATCTGCCGGCCCATTTCCTCCAGCGGCGCTTCAGCCGACGACTCCGCCAGCTCGCTGTTCACGTCGTGCAGGAAGCTGGTCATCAACTCCCGCGACAGGTCGTCGACCTGCGCCTGCAGGTTGAGGCGGTCGTCGAACGGCACGGTCGCAGCCAGTCCCAGCAACTCGGTCTCGTCGGCTCCACGCGCACGGACCGTGCTGGAGCCCTTGCGGATGAACCAGGCGTAGTCGCGGCTGTCCCGGGCCAGCGAGGTCCGGGCCCGGTACGGACGGCTCTGGCCGCCGGGGGCCCACAGCACCAGCACATGCCGCCCGTCGATCTCGTGGGGGACCACGATGGGGTGGTACGACGGCTGGAGCGCGGTTACGCCGAGGTTGAGGACCTCCTTCTGGATCCGGTCGAACGACGCGGGATCGAGCCCGGCCGGCGGGAGCACGGGCCGCCCGTCTTGCTCGGCCACCCCGATCACCACGTAGCCGCCCCCGAGGTTGTGGAAGTCGTTGGCGAACGCGCACAGCGTGTGCAGCACGTCGACCGGGTTCCACCCCTTCTTGAACTCCAGCCGCTCCCACTCGACCGAGCGGCCTGACAGGAGGGTGTTGATGTCGATCGGCAGGGGCATGTCAGAAGGCTACCTCGGCGGCGCGTCCGGGGCCATTCGCGGGGCCGGGGCGCGTCGACCGGTGAGCGGTTTCGGTTCGTTTGTCGTGCCGACGGTCAACCATCGGGATCGTCCCCCCACCGGGCGACTTGCGCGCGCGCAAACGCGGTCGACTGCATCTCGTTCATCCGGGACAGTGACTCTCGACGTTCCTGGTCCTCTTCCGCGGCGTACCAGCGACTTCGAACCTCTACGAGTTCGTCCAGCAAGGCCACCACGGGCGGAGCCTCCAGGAGTCTCTGGAAGAAATGACTCGCCTCGGCTGACTGCCGGCCAAGGAAGACCTGCAGGTCGACGCGTTCGTCGACTCCCTCGTTGTGGTCCCCGACCTCGTGGTAGGTCGTGGGTTGGTCGCAGGGGAGCCCCATCAGCATTCGCGCCGTGCGCGGGCGGTTCAGTACTCCGTGCAGGAAGCACGTCATTACCTCGTGGGGGTCATCGAGCTCGCGCCAGGCGAATGCCGCGATCAGGGAATGCGCGGGCCAGATCTCGACGTAGGGCAGGGCAGCGTCGCGGGCTTCCTGCCAGCGACCCATGTTCAGGAAGATCCGTGCGCGGAAGGTCATGGCCGCGCCGAGATCTCTCCCACCTCCTTCGTCAACCACTACGACTGGGGTGAATTCGGCGGCAACCCCCACGATCTGATGGACGAGCTGTTCGATGCGCATCTCTACTTCGCCAACTGGGGAACCCGTGTCCTGTACCTCCGGTTCCCCCTCGCTCTGATCGACGTGGACGTGTACCAGGACTACTGCGGTGGTGAGTGCGTGTGGCTGCGCACGACGGCAACCCATGTGGTGTTCGCCATCGAGAGGTACGGCGAGCCTCCCGCCATCGACGTCGACGATGGCACGCAGTGGCTGGCCTCCCTGGTGCAGTTGCGGGAGGCGATCCTGGAAGGCGATCTGCGTTGCCTCTACCTGGCGTGGCTGCTGGCGGTCCAGAGGGGTGAAGTCGACGAACAGGACGTCGAACCTCCAGTCCCGCCCGGGCTGGGCGACCTGACGGAGCCACTCCGGGACCTCGTGGAGTTCATGCAGATCGCCGAGAGCCTCGTGGAGGCAGCTGCCGCTGCCAGCGTCGGCGAGGTGCCTGGACTCCCGCGGGCGGACGAGACCGCGGAGATGGTCGCGGCGATGTCCGGCGGTGACAAGGAACGGTGGCTGATCCGGTTGCTGAGCGAGCACAACCCTCACCTGGGGCGGGAATTGCGACGGGCGCTGAAGGGACCGGAACAACAGACAGATCTACCCCCCGGGGAGGCGAAGGCGCGGCGAACGGCAAGTGAGCTGATGGACCGTGTGGTCCGGCCTCCAAGGCGGCGCCGCAAGCTGCGTTTCTGACCGGGCTCCCTTTGACCGGCCCTGTGCCAAGGCTCCTGATACTTCGCCGGGGGGGACGTCGGCGTCCCGGTACTCCTGAGGTCGACTCTCGGCGTATCATCGCCACAGCGGCCTGCGAGGCCGGAGCGGCGGACATGGTCCGGGCCCGAGTGGGTGCCGAGGCGCGGACCAACACGTCGACCGAAAGTGCGAACCGAATGCGGAGACAGCGGCCATGACACTCCCCGATGATCTCGACCACGACAAGCTGGCCCGGGCCGCGCTCGCTCTGCTCGCTCTCACCCGTGACGGTGATGGCCGCGCCTGGAAGTCCCTGGACTGGGACCTGATGGACCGTTTGCACGACAACGGCTGGATCCTCGATCCGAAGAACAAGGCTAAGTCGGTGGTCCTGACGGAGCTTGGCGAGGAACTGGCCGAGCGCTACCTGTACGAGCTCTTTGGCGAGGGGACGGATTCGCCGCCGCCGGAACGGTCGGACGGGGGTACGAAGGGTAAACAGCCAACTGGCAAGCCAGTCTCACTCAAGGAGTGCCTGGACAACCTCGACATGCTCGGTGACGAGGACGGGATCTACGTGCACAGGAGCACTGGAAAGGTCCACGTGGTCGACGAGTACGTGCGGGAGGTCGCGAGCGCTGCGGCCGAGGAGGAGCCTGGCAGCCTGGGAACCCAGGAGCGCGAGCTGCTAGAGCTCGTGCAGGGGGTGGACGAGACGGACGACTACCTCCTGCTGCCGGACAAGTTCGACATCCACGAGTGGGACATCATGCGGCGGTTCTGCGGCAACGTGGAGGATGACGACCAGTGCCAGGAGCTGAACGCCGCCATCCACGGCCGGGGTGCGTTCCGCATGTTCCGCTCAGCGATTCGACGGATGGGGCTGGAGGACGACTGGTACGAGTTCAAGGACGAGGCGCTCGCGCGGATCGTCATCGACTGGTTCGAGGCCGAGGGGATCGTGTTCGTTGATGACCGCAGGAAGCGGTGAAGGTTGGCGGAGACGCATGGGCGTCTCGGGAGGGGAGGGGGTGATCGAGGGGCGTTGGGGCTGTTCGCTGGAACAGGGACGAGGTCGGCGAGACGCCGAGAGACCTGGAAGAGCGTGGAGACGCCTTGAGCAGCGTGGAGACGCGTGGAGCTTGTGGGCTATTTGTGGGCTGTCGAGTTTTCGTACGCAAGAGCCCTGCTTCTGCTCGGATACAGCTCGGCAGATCGCAGCCGAACTTGTGCGGCGATTGCGCGGCAATTGCGCGGCGCGCAAGAAGACATGAACAAAAAATACGAATGATTACAGAGGGATGACTCGGCGAATTGCGCGCCTGTCAAGCTCCATCTGGTTCCTCCGCGCAATCGCCGAGCAAAGCACCTGGATACCAGCGCGCCCCCGCTGCCTTGCCCTGGCTGTGCACCTCTCCTTCCTCGCGGAGCGCCACGAGTAGCCGGCGGATCTGGTGGCGGGAGAGCGCCGGCAGGACCTGCATCAACTCGTCCATCCGGCATCCCTCGTCCGGGTTGTCGCGGACATGCTTGAGCAGCAGCGCCTTGTTCTGCTCGCGGTCGAGGCCGACGCGGCGCGTGTACTCACCCTTCTTGCCGAGGAATGTGTAGAAGCGGCGGGAGAGGGTGAATCGCCCCCGCTGGACGCGCTCGACGATCCCCTGGTCCAGGAGGTCCTGCAGGGGAGCCTGCAGGCGATCGTCGAGCGAGCGGTCCCGATGGATGGCGTTCACGACGAGGAAGTGTCCGGTGGTGAACGACGCGAGGCGTTCCTGGCCCACTCGCTCCAGGAAGTTGATGATCCGCGGATCTTCGACGCTGCCGCGCAGGGTCATCACGACCTGGTAGTCGTCGGTGCCGGTGAACTCCGGAAGGGGCTGGCCGTGTCGGATGCACTCCTCGAAGATGCGGTCCATGCCCTGTCCAGAGCGCTCCACCAGGCCGCATCGCTGGAAGGCCTCGCAGATGCGGCGGTTGCGAGGTGATTGCTTCCACAGGATCTCGTCCACGGTCACGCCGGCAGGGAGGCCGCCGGGACTCTCGACCACCAGCTCGCGGGGGTATTGGCGGACGAACACCGAGCCCTGGAGGCGGTAGTCGCGGTGGGCCACGGCGTTGAGCAGGGCCTCGCGGACGCTGGCCTCGTGGAAGGTGGGCACGTCCCAGACGAACAGGCCCTCCCGGTAGTGCTGGACGTCGTTGCGAGCGTTCACCGCGCTCCAGATCGTGTCGTGGAAGGCGAAGAACCCCTCGCGGTGGTCGACGCGCCGCTGGGCGGCGCCAGTGGCGCCCGTTGATCGGTACTCGAATACCACCTCTGCCTGCGGTAGCAGCCGCCCCAGGGATCGCCGTTTGCCGAACAGCACCAGCGCGGCGTAGGTGACTCGACCACCCTCGACCAGCTCGGAGTCTTCCAGGGCCTGCTCCGGCGCCAGCTTCTCCAGCGCCCGGTTCCCAGCCTTCCTCGCCCACGCCTGCTGGAAGGCGGCGATGGCCGACGGGTCGAGGTCATCCAGCGTCGCTCCAGGACAGGTCTCCGCCGAGAAGTCCGGGGCGACCTCGTCGAAGATCCGCCGCAGCACGTCGGGGGTCATGCCGGTCAGGCTCTCACCCGTGCGCATCCAGTACGTCCCGTCGACCTCGATGGGCATTCCCAGTGGGCGAGGTGGGACGGTGAACACGAGCACCCGTCCGTCCTGATGGGTGACCTCCTCGGCCCGGATCCTCAGGTGAAGGCGATCCAGCAGACCCTGGCAGACCTTCCCCGGATCCTGGAAAGCGCCGGTACCCACGACGCGCCGGGGCTGCTTGTCCGTCACCCCGAGGACCATCGCCCCGCCGCCTTCGTTGGCCAGGGCCGCGCAATACCGCACCAGCTTGTCGAAGGAGTAGTTGGCCCTGGCCTCCTTGAACTCCAGGTGCTCGTCCTCGCGTCCGGCGAGCCAGGTCTTGAGTTGCTGGGCGTTGATGGTCACGCCAGAAGGCTACATCGATGACGCAACCGGTGCCATCGCTCCCCGGGAACCTGGGGAGACCGTGACCCCAAGACACCGGCCTGCGTCCGCCTCGTGGCGGGGGTGACTTGGTGGGTGACTTGCGGGGGCCTTGGGGGGTGACTTGCGGGGTACATGCGGGGTGACTTGCGGGATCTGAAACGGATCGGTTGCTTGTTCGGTGGCCACCGAATCGGGCTGGTTCGGGCGCCACCGATCACTCGGCGGGATCGCCCGTCAACCGGCAGGCCTGTTCGCGCGCGAAGTCGGTCGATTGCATCCTGTTCATCCGGATGAACGCCTCGTGGCGCTCCGGCTCCTCGTCGGCGTCACGCCATCGCCTCCGTGCATCCTCGGCTTCGTCCAGCAGGGCCACCACTGGCGGTGCTTTCAGGAGTCCGCTGAAGAACTGACGCGAGGCGCGTGATTGCCGGCCCAGGAAGGCCTTCAGGTCGACGCACTCATCGATACCTTCGTTGTGGTCCCTGATCTCCTCGTAGCCCTCCGGCTTGCCGGAGCGGAGCCCCAGCAGCATCCGCGCCGTGCGTGGACGATTGAGCACCCCGTGCAGGAAGCAGGCGAGCGCCTCGTCGGCCTCACCGATTTCGTGACCGGCGAACGCCGCGATCAGCGAGTGTGTGGGCCAGATCTCGACGAAGGGTAGGGCAGCATCTCGGGCCTCCTGCCACCGACCCAGGTTCAGGAAGATCCTCGCGCGGAAGGTTCTGGCGGCGTCGAGATCCCCGCACTCCTTTTCCTGGCGATCGCAGAAGGCCAGGGCCTCCTCGTACGAGCCAGCCCGGGTGAGGGCGACGGTCAGCGAGCGTAGCGCCCGCATGTACGGCCGGGTGCTGATGTCCAGCCAGTAGTGCTTCTTCGCCAGCCGTTTTGGGAACAGCCGCCGGCCGCTGACCATGGCGTCTTCGAAGTGCCCGATCGCCGCCTCCAGATCGTCCCGCTCCAGGGCCACGAGGCCGAGGTAGTGGTGGCCGTCGGAGTAGTCGTCGAAGCAATCGATGTACATGCGCGCGAGTGCCTCCACCCGCTCGAACTCGCGGCGCTCCAAGGCCCCCGCGATACGCTCCATGGCCTCCGGCGGGATGTCTCTCCCTCGCAGCCGATGTCGCCAGAAGAACTCGTTGTCGCCGTTCCACCTGCTCTCGTCCTGGTCGCAGAGCCGCAGGCGCCAGTCGATGAGCTCCTTGATGTACTCCAGCTCGATCCGCTGCTCGCTGAGCAGCCGGGCCGCAGAGTGCATGCTCTGTGGATCGGCGATTTCCAGCTGGCGGACGAAGGCGATCATGTCGTCGCGGAAACGGCCGAGCACTTGCCCGGCACGGTAGGGATAGGTGTCGGGGAGTGCGTCCATCCGCTCGGCGATGCCGGCCTTGATCTTGGCCCAGTCGAAGCGGATCGCGGGGTACTCGTCTTCCAGCATGTGCTGGAGGCTCCAGCCCCGCCTCCCACCCTCTCCGATCGCCTCGATGGCCTCGGGCTTGCTGTAGAGCGAGAACAGGACCCGTTGCTGGACCTTTCCTGTCTCGGGATCGCGTTCGCCGTGCACGATGGCGAGCTGGTTTCCGTGGGCGCGGACGTAGGCCATGGGTCCTCCAGGTTTCGGACTTCGGAGGCTACCGGACCTGGGCTTGTTGTGTAAGAAAGAAGATGTTGCACAACAGCATGGTCAGCAATGGGCTCGAGGCCGTCTTCTCATCGGGAGGCCGTCGGCAGCAGGGCTGCCGGAGTAGATGGCGGAGTAGAGAAACTCGGTGAGGACGGGCGCTCGACCTTGTTGCCATTCACGGGTACGAAGCCGTTTGGATCGAGCACGCAGAAGACCGCGGGCGGCGGAGATGGGATGGTCGGCTGGCGGAGACGCATGGGTGTCACTCGAGATCCAATGAAATCAAGCGCTTGCGCGTCAACGAGTTGGGATTCCTGGGCTTTTCGGGGGCGCCAGATGCATGGAGCTACGTGGAAGTACATGGAGATGCGCACGGCATGTGGTCCCTGTGTGGTCCCGCGTGAAGGCCTCGGAGTGAAGCGCGATGGCGTGACCGCCGAGTAGGCCCGGTGCCTTCGTTTCTGATGACACACGAGTCCTTGGCCATCAACGGTCGAATGCAGGCCTCGTCGCCTCCAGATCGAACGCGCCGGGCCGCCACTCGCCCAGCCAGGCCCGGAGGTCGACCCCGGGATCGTCATGGAGATCTTCCCCGGTCTCGAGGAAGTGGACCATGCGTTGGTAGCCTGGCGTGGCGCCGCAGTCCTCGGGAGGGCCGGAGCGTTCGCCGCCGAGCAGGCGCCGCTTGAACGCCTCCTTGTCGGAGACCACCCGCACGAGCTTCACGTCGTGGACCCAGTCGTCGCCGAAGTCGTAGACGTACTCGCACCACTCGGTGACCCGCTTGCCGGAGAAGTAGTCCAGCAGCTTCACGCGACGACCATCGGGGGTCGGGCGGCCGTAGTCCTCGTCCCCGTCCGCGGGCACGCCCGCGATGGGCCGGCCCTGGAAGGTCGGCATGCGGAACTCCCACAGGTGGTAGCTCTGCCATCCGAAGCTCTCCTGGATCGCCATGTGCAGGTGGGCAAAGGACGACGTCGTGCGCAGCAGGAACCGCCGCCAGATCCGCGGCTGGATCCCCTGGAGGGCCACGTCGAACTCGAGGTACCTTGGCATCGTGAACTCCCATTGTCCTCGGGCCGGGTGATCTCGACCCTTGCGCTCTGCCCGCCTGGACTACCCCGTTGACCTCGGCCTGTTCGATGGTCGACTCTGGGCCTCGAACGAAGCAGGAGACCGGGCACGACCATGGCATTCGGGCACACGAATCGCAACGGACGGACCTACCACCTGCACAAGCGCGAGACCAAGAGGGGAACCCGGTACGTTTTCGCCCGGGAGCCCGGAGAGGGCGCGGTCGAGGAGATCCCCGAGGGGTACGAGATCCGCGAGAGCGTCAACGGGATCGTGAGCCTGGGCAAGGCGCGCCCGCGCAAGATCGCCGAGGACGAGGAGCAGGTCGTTCGCTCCGCGATGGCCGATCTCGGCCTGGACAACTACCGGGTCGAGGTCGAGCCCGACGCCATCGTCGTCTTCGGGCCCGACAAGTCCAGGGGAGAGCTGGAGGCGATCATCCGGTTCCTCGGGCCCCACGGGCAGCGGCCCGATGCCATGGACGTGCTCACCCGAGGGATGAGGTACTCCCCCGTGCTGAGGTTCGTGATCGCCAACGAGCACAAGCGAGTCTTCCATGCGCAACGCATGACATACCGGGCCGAGGGGGGCTGGTCACGGGCGCTGGGGATAGGCGCGATCTCCGACCTCGCCGAGGAGTTCCTGCCCCACCTGGGCAGGGACAGCTTCTACGAGTTCATCTGACCCCTGAGGTACGGAACGAGGAAAGCTTGGACGAACCCGGCCTACCAGAGGTATTTTGCCGGCAAAGAAAGAAACGTGGTCTGATTTTTCTTAGCCATAGGGGCTACGAAGGTTCGCTTTCGTAGCCCATGGCAACGACCCCCCCACGTCGTCCGGAGCGGACATGAGACCCAGCGGCAGGTACGTCGAGAGCAGCACTTCGGGAGAACGTTTCCGGGCGTTCATCCCCGCCCCCCTCCCGCCCGATCCGGAGCTGCTGCAGCTGACAGACGAGGACTTCGACCTCATGGAGCGGGCGAACAGGGCTCTGGGGCGCCTGGACGGCGTGACGACCCTCCTGCCCGACTCGCACCTGTTCATCTACTTCTACGTGCGCAAGGAAGCGGTCCTCTCCTCGCAGATCGAGGGCACCCAGTCGTCGCTGTCCGAGCTGCTGCTGTTCGAGCACGAGTTCGCGCCCGGCGTGCCCCTCGACGAGGTCCAGGAGGTCTCGAACTACGTCGCCGCGATGAACCATGGCCTCCACCGGCTCCGCAACGACGACTTCCCCCTCTCTCTGCGCCTGCTCCGCGAGATCCACGGTGTCCTCCTGGCCCAGGGGCGCGGCAGCGAGCAGAATCCAGGAGAGTTCAGGCGGTCGCAGAACTGGATCGGAAGATCGAGACCGGGCAACGCGCGGTACGTCCCGCCCCCCTGGGAGGAGGTGCTCACGTGCATGGGAGAGCTGGAACTCTTCCTCCATGACCAGCCGCGGCGGACGCCCGTCCTCATCAAAGCTGCGCTGGCGCACGTCCAGTTCGAGACCATCCATCCCTTCCTCGACGGCAACGGCCGCCTCGGCCGCCTCCTGATCACGCTGCTGCTCTGCGCCGAGGAGGCACTCCAGGAGCCGCTGCTCTACCTCAGCCTCTACTTCAAGAGCCATCGCCAGGAGTACTACGACCTGCTGCAACGGGTCAGGGAGGGGGGGGAGTGGCTCGCGTGGCTGCGGTTCTTCCTGCAGGGAGTACGGGAGACCGCCCAGCAGGCCACCGCAACAGCGCAGTCGATCTTGAGGTTGTTCGCCGACGACCGCGCGAAGATCGAGCAGCTGGGAAGGTCCGCGGGATCGGCTCTCCGCGTACACCTCCTGCTCCAGGAACGCCCCGTCCTCTCCGTCCCCAAGGCGGCTGGCCAGCTGAGCCTGAGTGCGCCGACGGTCAGGGCCGCGGTCAACAACCTCCAGCGCCTGGGGTTGCTCCAGGAGGTGTCGGGCAAGCAGCGTGACCGGGTCTACGTCTACCATCCCTACATGACGATCCTGGCGGAGGGCACCGAACCGCTCGCCGAGTAGTTCATGGACGGACCGCAATCTCCCCGGGGAGGCCGAGATGGCGAAGATCGGACGGAACGAGTCCTGCCCCTGCGGCAGCGGCAAGAAGTACAAGAAGTGCTGCCTGAGCAAGGACCGGGAGGAGGCGCGGCTCCACAACGCTACGTCGGCTGCCGCGGATCCACCGTGGGGGACGGCCAGGGCCCCGTCCAGTGCGGCCTCGGCGGCCGGGAGTCTTGACATGCTCTCCCGTAGCTCCGAGCTGCGCGCGTTCAACCTGCATCCATACAGCATCGCCAAGATGTCCGAGGAGTCCGAGGGGCGCGCCGAACTCGAACGGGCGGACCCGGTGGAAGCTGCTCGGTTCTGGACCATCGGCAGGGTGGCTGCGCTCGAGACGACCGAGATCCTCTCCAAACTGTGTGAGATCGGTGTCGATGGGTCGCCGGAGGCGTTCCGCCCGCTCACGGACGACACGACGTCGGCCTGGGAGGTCTCTTCCGCGTGGCGGGAGCAGTTGCGGCGTGCTCGCAGTGGGCCGATTCCGCGCCACGACGACGACTTCCTCGGCCTGGCGGCTTGCGAGCTATGGAAGCGTACCTGCCCTGATCGCCCTTCGCAGGAGATGCTCGACGACTGGATGCAGGAAGGGTACGGGTTGTGGGAGGAGCACCAGGTCGCGCGCGCCTGCGAACGGTGGCAGTGGGTGTGGGAGGTGATCCGAGCGCGACTGACGCCTCAGATGCGCACGTGCGCGGACACCGAGGTGGTCTTCAACGGGATGCAGGCTCTCCACAACTGGGTGCAGGACTTCCAGCTCGAGTTGAGGAACCTGGCCGTGAGGGACCCCGCCCGCGCGACCGATGCGGTGTCGTTTGCCATGGAGGTACTCGCCCAGTTCCCCGACGAGGAGGAGCTGTTCGACATCAACTTCCGCACCGACCTCGGCGAGGCCCTGTTCCTCGCGGGCCGTGCGGATGAGGGGGAGCGGGTCTTCCTCCAACTCATCGACGACTATCCGGATCACCCCGCCGGTTATGCGAGGCTTGCGGACAATCTGGGCTTCGGCCTCAGGCCTGGTGACGAGCCGGTCGACAAGGAGCGCGCCATCGCCCTGCTGGAGCGTGCCCTCGCGAGGCCCGTACAGGATCCCGGGGCGTGGGACGTGCGCCGCCGGCTCGAGGAGCTCCGCAAGGGCGTTGACGGAGCAGTCGAGTAGGCTAACGCACTGGGCTCCTGCCTCGGGTGGTGACGCGCAGGGGTTGGTCCGGGTACGGGTGCACGATTCGCGGATTGGGAAGCCAGCGGCGGGCCAGTTGCCCCATCCGCCCCCAGCTCACCCTGGTCTTCTGGCTTCGCCGCCTGAGCACGCGATACCAGCGCCAGATGATCTCGTTGCGGAAACGGCTCATGGCCCGGGTGTTGCGGGGCACTCCGTAGTAGTTGTAGTGCCCTCGCAATACCGTTCCGAGCCACCTTCCCGTCTTGGGGACGGGATCGTGCATTCGTCGCCATAGTTCCGCTTTCACGGCCTTCAGCTTCGATTGCATCCTCTTGCGCATCGTCCTGCGCAGCACCGTAAACCTCCCTTTCCTCGTCTTGCTGCAGATGTGCGTGAAGCCGAGGAAATCGAAGGTCGGGGGTTTGCCCCCGCCGCCCCGCTTCCGGTCGGCAGACGCAAAGCGCCCGAATTCGATTAGCCGCGTCTTGGTCGGGTGCAGTTCCAGTCCGAATCTACCGAGTCGGTCGGCCAGCTCTTCCTGGAATCGCAGCGCTTCCTGTCGATGCTGGAATCCGACGACGAAGTCGTCCGCGTACCTCACGATGATGACATCGCCCGAGGCTTGCTTCCTTCTCCATTGCTGGACCCAGAGGTCGAGTGCGTAGTGGAGGTAGATGTTCGCCAGCAGCGGACTGATGCTGCCGCCCTGGGGAGTACCCACCTCCGCGTGCACCCGCTTCCCGTCCTCCAGCACGCCAGCGTGCAGCCCCTTCTTGATGTGCCGCACGACGCGCCGGTCCGCGATCCGGTGCTCGACGAATCGAATCAGCCATTCGTGGTCCACGGCATCGAAGAATCCACGGATGTCTGCGTCGAGCACCCAGTTCACCTTCTTCTTATCCAGACCCACGGTCACCGCGTCCAGCGCGTCGTGCTGGCTGCGGCCCGGCCGGAATCCGTAGGAGAAGCCGAGGAAGTCCACCTCGTACACCGCGCTCATCACCTCGACCGTGGCCCGCTGGACGAGCTTGTCCTCCAGCGTGGGCACGCCAAGAGGGCGTCGCCCTCCATCGGCCTTGGGAATGGTCGCGCGTCGGACGGGACTTGCTCGGTATGCGCCGCGTTTCAGGCGTCCGGAGAGGTCACTGCGGGAGAGTGTGCGCACAGACAACGCTCGGTCAGGACCACCGACTTCGCCTTGATCCTCGGATCGCGGATCCAGCCGTTGTCATGCAGGCGGTCCATCAGGTCCCAGTCCAGGGACTTCCAGGCGCGGCCATCTCCATCACGGGTGAGGGCCAGCAGGGCGAGCGCTGCCTGGGCCAGCTTGAGGTCGAGATCATCGGAGAGTGTCATGGTCGTTGTCTTCGCGTTCGGTTCACACCTTCGCTCGACTGCCGGGTCCACGCCCAGGCACCACCGGCGAGCCTGGACCATGCCCACCGCTCCGGCCTCGCTCGCCGGAGCAACGATGATACGATGAGGGGTGAACCGAGGAGCCAAGGGACGATGAGTCCAGACCTGACCACCAAGATCTCGGAACACGCAGCCGAACTCCGCGAGGAGTACGGAATGGTGTCGCTGTCCGTCTTCGGGTCCGTGGCGCGGGGCGAACAGACGCCTGACAGCGACATCGACATCCTCGTCGAGTTCGAGCGGCCCATCGGGCTGTTGCGGTTCGTCGGTCTGCGCCTGCGGCTCGAAGCCATCCTGGGGCGGCCAGTGGATCTGGTCGAGCCCGAAGCGCTGCATCCTGAGCTGCGAGACCGTATCCTCGCGGAGTCCGTCCGTGCCGCCTAGGGAGTGGAAGCTCCGCGTCCGCGACATGCTGGACGCCATCGAGACGATCGGTGAGTACGCATCCGAGCACGACCTCGCATCCTTCCGCGAGGACCGCAAAACGATCGATGCGGTGGTCTACCGTTTCGTCGTTCTCGGCGAGGCAGCGTCGGCGCTCCCGGACGATGTCCGCGGCCGCCAGGCCGCCGTCCCATGGGATGAGATCCGCGGCTTGAGAAACGTCGTCGTGCACGAGTACACCGGGGTACGGATCGACACGGTGTGGCAGACCATATGCGAAGATCTGCCGCCACTGGTTCCCCTTCTGGAAGCCATGCTCGAAGAGGCATCCTGAGCTTCCCGGGTCCCTCTGGCGATCCGGGACGGACCGTCATCCCACTCGAACCGGTTCCATGGACCCCCGCGTGATCACTGGGGAATCACTTCGTCATCCCGTCATTTCGTAGCGCAGGCTTGGTAGGATAGCGGCCGCGTCCTGGGATAATCCCCGGCGGGCGCGGCCGCGGACCCAACGTCTTGCAGGATATGGAATCCGCGACCGCCCCCCGAAAGGACGGTCAGCATGTCACGTGGTTCTGTCGAAGTCAGCTACACATCCCCGG
>CAZXHG010000203.1:1136-18588 GCA_964639985.1 uncultured Rickettsiales bacterium | reverse complement strand
GGTTCGCAGACGTGGGCTCTTCCGACTGCGACGGGGACTGCGACGACGACGACGCGGACGTCTACCCGGGCGCCCCCGAGCTCTGTGACGAGATCGACAACGACTGCAACGGGGACATCGACGATGGCCACGAGGACGCGGACCAGGACGGCCTGAGCGAGTGCCTGGGCGACTGCGACGACTCAAACGCCGACAGCTACCCCGGCGCCCCGGAGATCTGTGACGGCGAGGACAACGACTGCGACGGATCGATCCCTGCAGACGAGTCCGACGCCGACGCAGACGGGGCGATGGAATGCGCGGGGGACTGCAACGACGCCGACGCGACCATCTACCCCGACGCCCCCGAAATCTGCGACGACCTCGACAACGACTGCAACGGCAGCATCGACGACGGCCTCACCGATGCCGACGGCGACGGTGTGACCGAGTGCGACGGCGACTGCGACGACTCCGATCCGGACACCTGGCCCGGGGCGGAGGAGCTCTGTGATGGTGTCGACAACGACTGTGACGGCGTGGTGCCGACCGACGAGGTCGACGACGACCTCGACGGAGACATGCTGTGCGACGGCGACTGCGACGACGGCGACCCGGACCTCAACGTGACGGACGAGGACGAGGACGGGGTGACCACCTGCGAGGACGACTGCGACGACGAGGACGAGACGGTCTACCCGGAGGCACCTGAGCTGTGCGACGGCATCGACAACGACTGCGATGGCCAGATCGGCGCCAACGAGGGCGACATCGACGGGGACGGCGCATCCGAATGCGAGGGGGACTGTGACGAGACCAGCCTGGCCCTCAACCCCTGGGACCTCGACGGCGACGGCGCCAGCAGCTGCGAGGACGACTGTAACGACACCGACGAGGACCTGCACCCCTTCGACCTCGACGGCGACGGCAACAGCCCATGCGGCGGTGACTGCGACGACGACGACGCCCAGGCCAACCTGCTGGACCTCGACGGCGACGGGGCCACGACCTGTGACGGCGACTGCGACGACTTCGACCCCCTGCTCAACCTCGACGACGCCGATGGTGATGGCGCGACCGTCTGTGACGGAGACTGTGACGACGCGTCCGCGGCGCTCAACATGCTCGACACGGACGGCGACGGGGTCACCACCTGCGACGGAGACTGCAACGACGGCGATCCGCTCCTGGAGAACCTCGACGCAGACGGCGACGGAATCTCGACCTGCGACGGGGATTGCGACGATGGCAACGCCGACACCTATCCGGGCGCGGGCGAGAGCTGTGACGGTCTGGACAACGACTGCAACGGCCACATCCCGGTGGACGAGACCGACGCCGACGCCGATGGGTACCGGCTCTGCGACGGCGACTGCGACGATGCCGATCCGGCGCTCAACCCGGGCGCGCAGGAACTCTGCGACGGTCTGGACAACGACTGCGACGGCGCCCTCGGCGACGAGGAGGTGGACGACGACGCCGACGGCTTCACCGAGTGCGACGGCGACTGCGACGACGGGGACGCAGCCAGCTATCCGGGCGGCACGGAGACCTGCGACGGCGCGGACAACGACTGCGACGGCCTGCTTCCGGACGACGAGGCCGACGACGATGGCGACGACGTCATGATCTGCGATGGGGACTGCGACGACACCGAGGCCACCATCTACCCCGGGGCCCCGGAGCTGTGTGACGACCTGGACAACGACTGTGACGGAGCGCTCGGCACCGACGAGATCGACGACGACGGCGACGGGGCCACCGAGTGCGACGGTGACTGCGACGACGATGACACCAGCCTCAATCCATGGGACCTCGACGGCGACGGCGCCAGTTCCTGTGAGGACGACTGCAACGACCTCGACGCGGACATGCACAACTTCGATCTGGACGGGGACGGGTTCAGCACCTGCGACGGCGACTGCGACGATGATGACTCCCAGCTCAACCTGCTCGACATGGACGGCGACGGCGGGAGTACCTGCGAGGGGGACTGTGACGACTTCGACCCCCTGCTCAACATGCTGGATCTGGACGGGGACGACGCGACCACCTGCGCCGGAGACTGTGATGACGCAGACGTGGCACTCAACCTCGCCGACGCGGACGGCGACGGGGTCAACACCTGCGACGGTGACTGCGACGACGACGATCCCCAGCAAGAGAACCTCGACGCAGACGGCGACGGGACCTCGACCTGTGACGGGGATTGCGACGATGACAATGCCGACACCTATCCGGGTGCCGCCGAGATCTGCGACGGGGCGGACAACGACTGCGACGGTCTCGCGCCCGTGGACGAAACCGACGACGACGACGACGGATACCGCCTGTGCGACGGCGACTGCGACGATGCCGATCCGACGCTCAACCCCGGCGCACTGGAACTCTGTGACGGGCTGGACAACGACTGCGACGGCGCCCTCGGCGACGAGGAGGTGGACGACGACGCCGACGGCTTCACCGAGTGCGACGGCGACTGCGACGACGGGGACGCGACCAGCTACCCCGGCGGCTCCGAGGTCTGCGACGGGGCGGACAACGACTGCGACGGCACGATCCCCGCGGACGAGGCCGATGACGATGCCGACGGCATGATGCTGTGCGACGGCGACTGCGACGACGACGAGGCCACGGTGTACGCGGGCGCTCCCGAGCTGTGCGACGACCTCGACAACGACTGCGACGGGCTGCTCGGCGGCGACGAGATCGACGACGACGGCGACGGCGCCAGCGAGTGCGACGACGACTGTGACGACACCAACACCGCGCTCAACCCGTGGGACCTCGACGGCGACGGCGCGAGCACATGTGACGGGGACTGCAACGACCTCGACGAGGACCTGCACGACTTCGACAACGACGGCGACGGCCTGAGCCCCTGTGACGGGGACTGCGACGACGATGACGCGTTCATGAACGAGCTGGACCTGGACCAGGACGGCTACTCGACCTGTGACGACGACTGCAACGACCTCGACGAGGACATCTACCCCGGCGCGGTGGAGATCCCCAACGACGGCATCGACCAGGACTGCGACGGCGTCGACGCGACCGAGTAGCCCTCCCTTCCCCCCACCCCGGTTTCTCACCGAACCGCCCCTTGCCGTGAGAAGGCGTTGCGCCCATGATCGGGGCCCCTGGAGGACCGCGATGAAGTACTGCCTGCTGTGCGGCACCGAGTACCTGGACCACGTCACCTTCTGCGCCGAGGACGGCGAACCGCTGGTGGACGAGGCGACCTTCGAGTCCCTCAAGCAGGAGCCGCTGGCCGGCCCGCTGCGGGTCCTGCGGCAGCTCGAGGGGCCGTTCCACGCCCACGTGGTCAAGGACGTGCTGGTCAAGGAGGGCATCCCCCACACGATCCGGTCCAACGAGGACACGGCCTACTCGCAGATCTTCCTGCCCAGCCGCGGTTGGGGCATGGCGCTGGTGCTGGCCAAGGACCTGGAGCGGGCCGACGAGCTGGTCCGCTCCGTGATGGAGTCCGCCTTCTCCACCGACTCGTCGTCCGACCCCGAGGAGACCGCGTAGACCGTTGTTCAGCGCGCTGCTGTTCCTGCTCGCCGGGCTGGTCCTGATCACCCTCGGCGGGGAGGCCATCGTCACGGGAGCGGGCCGAGTGGCCAAGGCCCTCGGCGTGCCGGCCGTGGTCATCGCCCTGACCCTGGTCGCGTTCGGGACCTCGTTCCCCGAGATGGCGGTCAACGTGACCGCCGCCATGCGCGACGCCACCGACCTGGCGATGGGCAACATCATCGGCAGCAACATCGCCAACATCCTGCTGGTGCTGGGGCTGGCCTCACTGGTGAGACCCCTGTCCGTGCACCTGGATCTGATCCGGCGGGAGTCGCCGTTCCTGGTGCTGCTGCAGGCCGGGCTGCTGCTGATGCTGATGGACGGCAAGCTCGGCTGGATCGACGGCTCGACCCTGGTCGGGATCGGGCTGCTGTACCTGGCGCTGCTGACCCGGGCGGCGCGGCGGGCGCGCCTGGACACGGCCGACGACCCGGAGCGGGCGCAGGCGCGGCGCAAGTACCCGATCTGGCTCTCGGTGACGATCACCGTGTTCGGATTCGTGCTGCTGTTCCTCGGCGCGCGCTGGTTCGTGCGCGGCGCGCTCGACCTCGTGGAGCTGTTCGGCCTGTCCCAGCGCGTGATGGGCCTGACCGTGGCCGCCATCGGCACCTCCCTGCCGGAGATCGCCTCGTCCACCATGGCCGCGTGGCGCCGCCAGGCCGATCTGGCCGTGGGCAACGCGGTGGGCTCGTGCATCTTCAACCTGGTGTTCGTGCTGGGCCTGACGTCGATCATCCACCCCATCCCCGTGTCCCTGGACTTCGCCACCGGCATGGGCGTGGACCTGTGGGTCGCGATCGGCGCGTCGGTGCTGCTGCTGCCGATCCTGTGGACCGGCCACCGGATCGTGCGCGCCGAGGGCGTCCTGCTGCTGGGGAGCTACGTGGCGTACATGGTCTGGCTTATCGGGTTCGGGCGCTGACGGCCCGAAATATCGACCTCCCGCTTGCGTATGAAGAGGGTGCAGGAGGTCATTCGACGATGTCCAGACGATCCACGAGTCCAGGTTTCGCAGCACTGCTCAGTCTCCTCATCCCCGGCGTGGGCCAGATCTACAACGGGTGCATCCTCCGGGGGATCTTCTGGCTGATCGTCACCCCCGGGTTCTGGATCGGCACCGGCGGCCTGCTCGGCTGGGTGTGCCACCTCGTGTCCGCTGGGACGGCCTTCGCCTACGCCGCCAACTCCGACTGATCCGTTCTGCGATACACTGCGCCGGATGCGGCTGCTGACGCTGCTGGCGTGCGTGGTGTTCGCCGCCACTGCCACCGCCGCGCCCCCCTTCCACGTGGGAGGACGGGGCGATCCGGTGTTGCTCGTGGTCGGGCCGGAAGCGGACCACGAGCTGTACGTGCACGACCGCGGACTGGCCGGCTACCTCGCCCGGCGGGGCTGGTCCGTGTGGATCACCCACGCGGACGACCTCGGCGCGGCGATCGGCGCCCTGGCCGACTCCCTCCCCCACGACGAGGTGGCGCTGGTGGGCCACGGCCTGGGCGGCACGGCCTGCCTGCGCTTCCTCGCCGACGCCGGGGACGAGCCCCGCGTCTCCGCCGTGGTGTCCCTCGGCGCCCCCACCGATCTCGCTCCCTCCTCGCCGCTGCGCAGCGCCGTGTTCGACGCGGCCGCGGACGGCTCCGTGCACCGCTGGTCCCAGCTGGCGCTGCTGCCGTCACCGTTCCCCCACGCCGGCGACGACCTGTTCGCCGCCGCCATGACCGACGCGGCGTCGCCCGATCCCATCGTGGCGAGAGCCCGAGAGGCGGGCTCGGTCGATCGCCACCCGGCCATGGACGACGTGCAGGCGTGGCTGGCCACCCCCTGGCCCGCCGAGCCCCTGACCGTGCCGCTGCTGGTGGCCTGCGCCGAGACCGACCGCATGGCCCCCTGCGAGGAGGCCTGGCGGGCGCGCGACCGCCTCGGCGGCACGTTCCACAAGTTCGGCTACATGAACCTCGACGGCCACGCGCTCGGTCACCTGGACCTGGTGCTGGCGGACGACGCCCGCCGGCGCGTGTTCCCGGTGATCCACCGCTTCCTGCGGCAGGAGGCGCGTTGATGCACGCGCGCTGGACCGCACTGCTGATCACATTGCTGGTGGGCTGCGGCCCGTCCACGCACCACGTGCGCCACGTCAAGCTGCTGCAGCCGGCCGAGCAGGTGGCCGTGACCACCGACGACGGCGCCACCATCGCCCTGCACCACTACCCCCCCACCGGCCCGGTCGCGTCCTCCGTGCCCGTGCTGGTCTGCCACGGCATCGCGTCCAACACCCACACCTGGGCGCTGGGCGCGGACCGGGACTTCGGTGACCACCTGGCCCGGGCCGGCTTCGACGCGTGGCTGGTGGACCTGCGCGGTCACGGCGCGTCCGGCCCGGCCACGCCCGGCACCTCCATCGACACCTACGCCCGCCACGACGTGCCCGCAGCCGTCGGCCACGTGCTCGCGGCGACCGGCGCCGAGCAGGCGGTCTGGGTGGGTCACAGCATGGGCGGCCTGGTGCTGATCGCACACCTGCAGCAGGAGCCGGTCGCGCCCCTGGCCGCGGCCGTGACCGTGGCCTCACCGGCGGACTGGCGAGGCGAGACCCGGCTGACCCACCTGATCCACGAGGTGCTTCGGCTGCTGTCGTGGCCGGGCCCCCTGCCCGCGCGCACGCTGGCGGGGTTCTACGCGGACTGGGAGGGGGAGATCCCCTTGTCCCTGGACCGCATCGTCTACGAGCCCAGCAACATGGATCGCGCCTTGCTGGCGGACATGATGCGCGTGGGCCTGTCCCCCATCCAGGCGGGCGTGCGGGACCAGTTCGCCGGCTCCATGGAGGCAGGCGCGTTCGTGTCGGCCGATGGCCGCGTGGACTACTTCGCCGGCGCACCGTCGATCACGCTGCCGTTCCTGGTGATCGCGGGTCGGGTCGACCACCTCGCCCCCCCCGAGCGCACGGTCACCTTCTTCGACCGGCTCGGCTCGACGGACAAGACGTGGCGGGTGTTCGGTCTCGACCAGGGGGATCACGCCGACTACGGGCACGTGGACCTGTGCAATGGCGACCACGTGGCCGAGGACGTCTATCCGTTCATCACCGGGTGGCTGGAGGCGCGGATCGGCGGCCGCTGACCGATCACAGCCCCTGGGTGAGCAGCACCACGATCACGGCCAGCAGCGCCACCACCACGAACGACAGCAGGATCACCGACAGCCCCATCAGGCCGACGCCGGCGATGAAACCCCTGCGCCCGGTGGCGGGCTCCACCGGCCCCGTGCTCGGCGACGGGGGGACGGGCACGGGGTCGACCCGCTCGGCCACGGTCCGCTTCGGACGCGGTGGAGGTGACGGTGGAGGCGGCGTGGGCTCCTGCACGGCCTTGGCCTGGGCCTGCACCTCCCCGGTCTGGACGTCGGTGATGCTGGAGGCGAAGGCGCGGGTCTCCTGGTCGATGTCCTGGCGCAGGTCGTCGCTGTCCTGGATGTCCCGGCGGCTGCCCCGGTCGATGCGCGCGAACAGCGGGCCGAACACGTCGGCCATCTCGTCCTCGGCCGGGTAGCGCGTGCACAGCTTGCGCACGTCCTGCGCGAGCGTACGCGCGTCGGGGTAGCGACGGGAGCCGTCCCGATCCAGCGCCCGGCCCACGACCGCACCCATGCCCGGGAAGGTCTCCTCGACCCGCTCGACGTGCGGGGCCAGGTCCTTGCGCATGATCGACATGATCAGGTCCTTGAGGTTCTTGCCACGGAACAGGGGCTGGCCGATCACCAGCTCGTACAGCACCGCCCCCAGCGCGAACACGTCCGAGCGGGGCAGCAGCGGGCGTTCGCCGACCAGCTGGTCCGGGGACAGGTACTGGGGCGTGCCCTTGATGACGCCGGTGATCGTGGACTGGGACAGGTTGGACGCCGCCTTGGCGATGCCGAAGTCCAGGATCCGGGCCACGCCCTGGCGGTCGACCATGATGTTGCCCGGCTTGAGATCCCGGTGGATCAGGTCCAGGGCGTTGCCGTCACGGTCCTTGAACCCGTGGGCGTAGTGCAGCCCGCGGCAGACCTGCAGCGTGAGGTCGAGCACGGCGAAGCGAGGCAGATCGGGGCTGGTGGTGTGGCAGTGGGCGATCACCTGCTCCAGGGTGAGGCCGTCGACGTACTCCATGGCCAGGTAGTAGTGCGGCCCCTCGCGGCCGAACTCGATCACGTCGACGATGTTGGCGTGGTGCAGCAGGCCGCCGATGCGCGCCTCGTTGACCATGGCCTTGACGAACTTCTCGTCCGAGTCGACCACGTGGGAGCGCAGCATCTTCAACGCCACCGGCTTGGCGAACCCCATCGGGCCCGGCATCAGCGCCTCGTACACGACGCCGTAGGACCCCGATCCCAGCTTTCGCACGATGCGGTACTTGCCGAAATCGGCCCCGCTGTCCGGGAGGTTGCCCTGTCCCTGCCTGTCGCTCATGGCGAAGCATTCTACAGCATTCACGGGGGTCGAGGCACCGGACCCGTGGCCGCCGGCGTTGAGTGTGGAGCGCGGCTGTGCGATGCTCGGCGGCCATGAATCCGATCCTGTTCGAGGTGCCGTGGTTCAGCGGGCCGGTGCCGTACCACGCCTACGGTTTCTTCCTGGCCCTGGCCTTCCTGCTGGGCATGTCACTGACCGTGCGGGAGGGCCGCAAGCAGGGCGTGCAGCCGGACCACGTGGTCGCGCTGTGCTTCCTGTGCATCGTCACGTCCCTGGCCGGCTCACGACTGCTGCACCTGGTGATGGTGGAGCGGGCTGCGTTCTTCCGCGACCCGGCGATCTTCTTCCAGTTCGCCCGCGGCGGGTACGCGTTCTACGGCGGCTTCATCGCGGCCATCGCCGCGGCCATCGTGTACTGCCGCGTGAAGGGCTACTCGTTCCTGATGATCGCGGACCTGTTCACGCCCGGCCTCACCTTCGGACTCGCGTTCGGGCGGACCGGCTGCCTGCTGGCCGGCTGCTGCCACGGACGACCGATCGAGGCTCCCCTTCCGGACTGGGCGGCGTCGGTCGTGCCGCTGCAGTGGCCGGCCTGGTTCTCGTTGACGTTCCCCTCGGCGGCCGGCGGGCTCGGTGGCCTGCTGGACCAGCCGCTGGTCCCGACCCAGCCCCTGTCCGGCCTGTACTGCCTGGCCATCTTTCTGCTGCTCGCGCTGTGGATCGCGCCGGGCAAGCGCTACCACGGCCAGGTCTTCGTCTGGTACTGCATCCTGTACGCGATCGCGCGCTCCACGGTGGAGCTGTTCCGCGGCGACGACCGGGGCATGTACCTCGGCGAGACGCTGTCCACGTCCCAGCTGGTCAGCGTGCCCGTGGTGCTGGCCGGCGTCGGCATCCTGCTGTGGGCCCGTTCCCGGATGACCAGCGGCCGACTCGAGCCCCTCCCCGCGGACTGGAAGGCCCGGGCGGTGGCCGCGGCCAGCGGCAAGGGCGGCAAGGGCGGCAAGGGAGCGCGGCGTACCTCGTCGAAGAAGCGGCGCTAGAGCGTTCGGGGAAAGTCACTGCAACGCCATCTGACAGGCCGATGCCTCACCCTCCACGTACGTCACGAAAAAGCGTGACGTACGGCGCGGTTGATCCGTAACCCCCCTCATACGTCACGGAAAAGCGTGACATTCGCCCAAGGTGACACGTCACCCTCCACGTTCGTCACGGAAGGGCGTGACGTACACCAGGGGTGACGGTTCGCGGCCCCGGGGCGATGGCGGGGCGTCGGGTGGATGCGGGGGTGAATGAGAGGCGCTCGCGCCAACGGTGCACCGACCGGGGCATCTCCGGACGACGGATGGCCCCGCAGGGCGAGCACGGTGGGCCACCAAGACGCGGCCACACGCCGGACCTCGCTCGTCATCGGTGTGCGGAACAAGGCGACTTCAACCGGTGGCCAGCTCGACGCGACCCAGCAACGTCCGTCACCCCACGCCAGGACGACCATTGAATCCGCATGCGGCCCACCGTCGGCCGGGGATGCCCCGGGCCGACAAGGTGCGTCTGCCCCGACGGACGAAACCCCCGCCGGAACCACCTCGGAGCGATAGAGCGAAGCGAAGGAAAACGGAACAACGCCGAACACTCCTAGATCACCCCCCGATCCCTCAGGCTCACGCACCCCTGCCGCGCCACGATCACGTGGTCGAGCAGGTCGATGCCGAGCAGCTCGGCCGTGGCCTTCAGCCGCCGGGTCACGGCCAGGTCCTCCGCCGAGGGTTCCGGGTCGCCTGAGGGGTGGTTGTGCACGACGACCACCGCCGCGGCCGCCCCGGTCAGGGCCGGCCGGAACACCTCGCGTGGGTGCACGATGGTGCTGTCCAGGGAACCGACCGACACGCAGTGATCCCGGATCTTGCGGTGCTTGCTGTCCAGCAGCACCACGTAGAAGTGCTCCCGCTCCAGGTGGGCCAGCCGCGGCCCGAATTCCCGCACGATCCCCAGGCTGGAGTCGATCACCTGGCCGGGCGCCACCGCACGGATCACGCTGCGGCGGCCGATCTCGAACGCGGCCTGCACGCGACAGGCCTTGGCCAGTCCCACGCCCTGCACCGCCTGCAGCTCGGTCAGGGAGGCGCGCCCCACGCCGCCCACGCCGCCGAACCGGCCCAGCAGCTCGCGGGCGACCTGCAGCGCGTCGGCCCGCGCCGTGCCGGTGGCCAGCACCAGGGCCAGCAGCTCCTCCTCGCGCAGCTGCTCGGGCTCCGTGGCGACGAGCCGCTCCCGTACGCGCAGGCCGTGGTCCGGGCGGGAGGTGGAGGTCGTCATGCCTCCCCTCTCCAGCACGAACCGTGCCAGTGCCGACGTTGCACGTCAGGTCGCCATGGAGCGCCCTGGCCCGTCCGGAAATCGAACGGGGCGTGCGATTTCTGGGCGGGGGGCGGAAACCACCGGCGTGTGGCAAGATCGATCCGATCGCCGCAAGGGGCGGGGGGGCGGGGGGGGTCTGGATGGAGGAGAGCGGACCACGTCACCCGGCGAGCCGTCCGGGCATCCCCTGCCTGATCCCGGTGAAGCTGTTCACCGGCGAGGGCGAGGGCGAGGTCGACGGCGTCATCACCCGCATCTCCGAGATGGCCGCCTCGGTCACCGTGGAACGCCCGATCGAGGGATCGACCCACGTGGACGCCCGCTTCCGCCGCCCCAAGGACCGCTGCGAGATCGCGATACCCGCGCAGGTGATCGGTGTCTCCCACGAGGGCGGTATCTGGCGCGGGCGGCCGTCCCTGGTGCTGAAATTCGGCACCGCGCTGGTGCACGCCCCGCTGGCCGACGCCACGCCCGTGGGGCCACCCCCGTCCGACCCGCCGCTGGCAAACCCCGATCCACCGATCGCCGCGCCCCTGGAGGCGCCACCGATCGCCCCGCTGGAGCGAGGAGCGGCGCCGCCCGGAGATCCACCGGCGATCCCCGATCCCGATCCGCTGACGACCTCGCCGGATCCCGCCCCCGAGGCCACCGGCCCGTCCCCGCTGCCGGGTGAGCCCTTCGAGTTCGAGCGCGCCAGCGGCGGCTTCGGAGACTTCGACTTCGAGCAGCAGCAAGCACCTGCCGACGACTGGTCCGACATCCCCGAGCCCGTGCCGGACGCTCGCGACGACTGGCGCGATCCCTGGCAGGACGACCGGGAGTCCGACGACTCCGCCGAGCTGCTGCCACCCCCGATCACCGCTGCCGTGGACGCCCCCGAACCCGAGGCCTTCGGCTTCTCCGTACCCGGCATGGACGACGACCCGGACGAGAGCACCATCGACAGGCTGCAGCTCGAACTGCAGCGCAGCGAGCGCCGGATCCTGACCTCGCTGCCCGTGACGTTCTTCGCGGCCGGCGACGAGCGGCACGGGCTGGCGTGCAACTTCAGCCCCGGTGGGGTCTACCTCGCCGCCGAGATCTTCCCGCCGATCGGATCGGTGATCCACGTGCTGTTCCCGGCGCGCACACCGGCAGGGGACGAGCGGGAGGTCGCGTTCAACGGGGTCGTGCGCTGGTACCGCAAGGACCGGCCCGACCTGGACCTGCCCGACGGCTTCGGCCTGCAGATCATTTCGTTCCAGTCCGCGGAGGACCGCTGGCTGTTCACGTCCTTCGCCCGCAAGATCGCCGAGGCAGCCGCCCGGATCTGACTACCGGAGACCCCGGTCGATCCAGCCCACCGGCGCCAGCAGGCCGCCGGGCACCTCGATCCAGAACCTCGCCTCGCTGGCGCGGAACTCGAATTCGACCGCGTCGGCGTGAAACGCGTCCGGCGGCAGGAACGAGGGGAACTGGTCCAGCGGGCCGCCCGCGTCCAGCGCCAGCACCGCCCCCGCCCCCCCCGGCGCCAGCTCGAACCCGTAGGGGAAGCTGCCGTACACCCGCATGGGCTCGCCCAGCGCCACGGTGGTCCGCCAGACGCCCTGCTCGACCTCGACGAGGGGGAACCGGCGCTCCGAGCCGTCCGGTCCGCAGCGCAGGCACAGCAAGGTGACCTCGGCCAGGGGTTCGAGGTCCAGCACGGCGTCGCCCTCGCCGCGCGCGACCGCCCGGGCCACGGGGAGGAACCCGGGCGCCTCGGCGGTCAACAGCAGCTCGCCCCGCCCCCGTGTGACCAGCTCGAACGCGCCGTGTGCGTCCACCGGCCCCTCGTCCACCTGCTGCCACCACGCGCCTCGCAGCCGCCACAGGCGCACGGTGAGCTCGTCGCTGGCGGGGTGGACGCGGCCCTTGATCCTCGACGGGGGTCCCTTCGGGTCGGCCAGTCGCACGCGCTCCTCGGTGGCGAGCCGATCGAGCAGCCACTCGTCGAACTCGTCGAGGGGCCGCGGCTCCATCAACTCGGGGGGGGCCAGCAGGATCCCGCCGCCATACCAGGGCGAGGGGCGCTGGGTGGCCACCAGGGACAGCGCGCCGGGCGCGTCCCGGCCCAGGCGGGCACGCAGCTCCTCCAGCAGCGCCTCGGCCCGCTCGGTGGTGGCGTCCGGCGCGCCCGGGGCGAGGTGGGCGACGTGCCCACCGTCGAGGGCCACCCGTCGATGCTGCCCCCACAGCAGCAGCGGCGCGGTCGCGCGCTCCGACCGCACGATCCCGTCTTCCCCGGCCCCGACAGCGGCCGCCCCGGCCGCCGCGTCCAGGGCCAGCACCCACGGGGCCCGGTCCGCGTGCGGTTCGTCCGCCGCGCCCCGCACCCGGGGCACCACGTTGGCCGAGGGCATCACGTACCCCCCCTCGGGGGCGACGTACCAGGCGCCGTGCCGCCCCTCCAGAGCCACGTGGTAGCTCAGGGTCACCCGCCCGGCCTCGTCCAGCGGGGCGTCCAGCAGCAGGCGGCCGGCGCGCGAGTCGAGGGGGATGCAGGCTTCCTCCTCACCGCAGGCGGCGATCGTCGCCCGGGGGGTGAGCTGCAACCACACCCGCCCGTCATCCCCCTCCTGCTCGACCGCGACCTCCGCGACCACGTCCAGGCGGCCGGCGCCGACCGTCACGGCCAGGTCCCAGCCCACCACCCTGGGGTCCAGCTCCTCGACCCGGGCGTCGAACGCGGCCGCCACCTCCTCGGGCCGGTAGGGATGCCCGGGGGGCATGCGCCAGCGGCCACGGTCGCGGACCAGCGTGGCCAGGCGTTCGCCCGCGTCGTCCAGCAGCAGCACCGAGGCGGTGATGTCGTTGCGGATGTGCCGGTCCAGCCGTCGCAGCGCCGCGGGCGAGGTGCCGGTCAGCAGCAGCACCCACCGGGCCTCGTCCGCCGGATGAGGCAGGGTGACCGCGGCGGCAGCGTCCGCGCCGCTGGCCTCGGCGCCGGTCAGCTCGAGGCGATCGAAGCCCGCGCGGAGGGACAGCCCCGGGGCGACCGCGAGCAGTGCGGGATCGCCCGGGTCGTCGCACAGCAGCACCACGTTGGCGTGCTGCCACTGGAGCCGCTCCAGATCCCCGGCCCAGGCGCGCGACGGGCGCTCACCACCCCGCAGGGGCCGCAGCTCGTCCGCCACCTTGTCCGCGAGCGCCTCGTGCGGCCGCGACGCGCCGCAGTCCAGCACCAGCACGGGTCCGTCAGACCGCAGCGCACTCGCCAGGGAGGGAGCCACGTCAGCGGCGCGGGCGTGGGCGGGGAGGGCCAGCAGCAGCCACGCCGCGGTCAGGACCGCGCGCGGCCGCAGCGGGATCGCAGGGATCATCCGATCTCTTGGGCGTGAACGACCACCTCGCCGAGCTGCTCGACCAGGCGGTCGATCTCCGGATCGTCGAGTCCGGCGAACAGCAGCGCCTCGACCGTGTCCTGGATCGGGTCGATGGCGTCGAGCACCTGCCGGCCGCGGTCGGACAGGGTCAGCAGCACCACGCGTCGGTCCTTGCGCGACGTGCGGCGCCGCACGAGCGAGGCGTCGACCAGCCGCGAGACGAGGCCGGAGAGGTTGGCCCGCGAGACCAGCATGTGCTCGCCGAGGGTCCCCTGGGGCGCCGGCTTCCCCGCAGCCTCGAGGAGCCGTAGGATACGGACCTGGTGATGGGTGACACCGAAGCGCCTGTAGACCCGGTTGCAGGCCCGGTTGACCTCGTGGTTGGCCTTCAGCAGGGCGAGCAACAGCTGGTGGCGCTGGTCGTCGGCAGACACGGGCCCGCATCCTAGCAGGCAGAGGGAGATAGGGAAATGACGGGCGAACACGACGGCGGCTCCCTCCAGGTCGGCGGCCGCACGGTGCACGCGCGCGAGCGAAACCTGGCGCTCCGCTGGGGCTGCCTGTCGGCGCTGGGGCTGTTCGTACTGCTGTGCCTGGCGTGCAACGGGCTGCTGGGCCTCACCCTGGCGATCGAGGACCTGGGGGTGTTCCTCACGGCCAACGTGCTGGCCCTGCTGACCGCGATCCCCTACTGTGCGCTGCTGCTGTGGCTCGACCGCAACGAGTCGGAGCCGGCCTGGTTGATCACGATCGCGTTGCTGTGGGGTGCGACCGTCTCCACCGTGATCTCGGGCATCTTCAACGACACGTTCTCGGCGTTCGCCACCGAGCTGACGGGCAACCAGCTCGCCGCGGAATTCCTGGCCGCGTCCCTGTCCGCGCCGTTCATCGAGGAGCTGTCCAAGGGGATGGCGATCCTGTTCATCTTCGTGCTGTTCCGCGAGGAATTCGACAACGTGCTGGACGGCATCCTCTACGGCGCCCTGGTCGGCCTCGGCTTCGCCACCGTGGAGAACGTGATGTACTACTGGCAGTCCGGCACCACGGTCGGCTACGGCGAGATGCTGGGGCTCGCCTGGGCCCGCGGCGTGATCGGTGGCATCTGCTCGCACGTCTCCTTCACGGCCATCATCGGCTGTGGCTTCGGCCTGGTACGGGTGCTGCGCAAGGGCTGGGCTCGCTGGCTGATCGTGCCGGCGATGTGGCTGCTGGGCATGGGCGCCCACTTCGCCTGGAACACCTTCAGCGGGTTCATCCTGGGCACGTTGAGCCTGGTGACCGGCATCGAGTCCGCGGGCGCCATGTACATCCTGTTCGTGCCCATCGCCGCGCTGATCCTGCAGGTGCCGTTCGTGCTGCTGCTGATGACGGTGGTGATCTTCGTGTGGCAGCACGAGAACAAGATCATCCTGTACTTCCTCGAGGACGAGCCCGACGACGTGATCTCCGAACAGCAGCGCCTGCAGATGGTGCCCGCCCGCCGACGGGCCGCCCGCGGCCTGGCGCGATTCTTCGCCCGCGGCCCGGCCCGCTGGTGGCACCAGCGCCGGCTGCACCGCGATCTGATCGAGCTGGCGTTCGTCAAGTGGCACCACCGGGTCGACGAGGAGACCACCTGGTCGGCAGACCAGGACCGGGACGTGCTGCGACTGCGGGAGCGGGTGCGCGCGCGGCGGCGCGTGCTGGAGGGCTGAAATCAGGTGATCCGGAACCGCCCCTCGCAGGGGTGGCCGTCGCAGAACCACCAGTCCGGGGCCGCGGTCGGGTCATCCCCGCGGTACAGCAGGATCGAGGCGGACCTCGTGCCGTAGCCGTCCACGTGCACGCACAGCCGGCGCAGGGGCGGGAAGCGCGGGTCGTGATCGGACAGCACCGCGTGCAGTCGAGGCACCAGCACGTGCACGGGCCAGTCGGCGAGGTCGGCCAGGAGCTCGTCGACCCTCGTCACCTTCTCGGAGTCGGGATCGTCGAGCACGCGGTTCTCCTGCACGTGCACCCCGGGTTCGAGGGGCACCGTGTCGTTGCGCTCCTCGTCCACCAGCGAACCGAAGGCCGCGCGCCGATCGGCCACGATCAGGTAGTACGGCAGGGTCCGCCCGGGCTGGAAGGCCGAAGCGATCTCGGCCGCCTCCTCGGCGGTCCGGCCTCGCAACACCTGGCCCGGCACCTCGCCGCGGCTGGCCTTGCCCTGGGTGCCGGCCAGGTCCGGGGGCACGGCGTTGGTCAGCGTGGCGAACACGCCGTGGCGGTTGATCGCCATCCAGGTGCCGCCCGCGCGCAGGTCCCGGGGACCGAAGAGGCCGTCGCCGTGGGGTCCGGGCGGCGCGGATGGCCGATCCAGGAACTCGTCGCGGTTGGCCGCCACGATCAGGGGCGCGGCCGGGTGCACCCCCAGCACCGTGATCACCGTGCACATGCGCTCGCCTCCGCCATGCCGACCCCCTGCAGCACTTCGCCACAACCGGGACACCGATCACCATCCAGGTCCACCTCGAGCAGCGTGTTGCCGTAGCGGTGGATCAGCCGATGGCCGCACCCGGCGCAGTACGTGCTCTCGCCCCGGTCACCACGGACGTTGCCGACGTACACGTACTTCAGTCCTGCCTCCCGCCCCAGATCGTAGGCCCGCCGCAGCCGCTCCACCGGCGTCCGCGGCCGGGCCGTCAGCTGATACGTGGGGTGGAACGCCGAGATGTGCCACGGCACGTGCTCGCCCACGCCCGCCACGAACCGCGCGATCTCGGCGAGCTCGTCGTCGGTGTCGTTCATGCCGGGGACCACCAGGGTCGTCACCTCGATCCAGATTCCGGCCGCGACCAGGGCCTCGATGGTGCGCAGCACCGGCTCCAGCCGGGCCTTGCAGAAGCGCCGATAGGTCCTCTCCCGCATGGCCTTGAGATCCACGTTGGCCGCGTCCAGGAAGCCCGCCAGCAGGCGCACCGTCTCGGGCGTCATGAAGCCGTTGGTGACGAACACCGTGCCCACGCCCCGCTCCCGCGCCAGCCGCCCGGTGTCCTCGGCGAACTCCAGGCCCAGGGTGGGTTCGGTATAGGTGAACGAGATCGATCGGCTCCCGCGCCTCACCGCGACCTCGACCAGTTCCTCGGGGGTCACCGGGTCGCCGGGGGTGCGCCGCCCGGGCACGTGGCGCCACTGGCTGATCGAGGCGTTCTGGCAGAACCGGCAGCGCAGGTTACACCCCACCGTGGCCACGGACAGCGAGGTCGTGCCCGGGTGGTAGTGGCTCAGCGGCTTCTTCTCGATCGGGTCGTTGCTGGCCGACACCAGCCGGCCGTACACGGACGTGGTCAGCTCGCCGCCGACGTTGTGGCGAACCTGGCAGATCCCGCTGCGTCCGGCCTTGATCCGGCAACGGTGGGCGCACAGCGCACACCTCACCCGACCTCCGGAGGTGGGCGACCAGAACCTCGCATCGTGGTGTGAAGCGGCCACGACTCGAATTCTAACCACGCTGGGCATAGAATCGTTAAGCTCACCGGATCCGGGGGGGGCCCGACCGAGGAGAACCAGGCGATGGCAAAGGACGACACCCAGGGCAAGGACGCGGCGGCGGCGCCGGACGAGAAGGCGGCGACGAAGGCGGCTGCGAAGCCCGCTGCGAAGCCCGCGAAGAAGCCCGCGAAGAAGCCCGCGAAGAAGCCCGCGAAGAAGCCGGCCAGCAAGCCAGCGAAGAAGCCGGCCAGCAAGCCAGCGAAGAAGCCGGCCAGCAAGCCAGCGAAGA
>CAZXHG010000203.1:0-1036 GCA_964639985.1 uncultured Rickettsiales bacterium | reverse complement strand
AGCCGGCGGCCAAGGCACCCGCCAAGGTCGAGGAACCACCGAAGAAGGAGGAGTCCGCGCCGGCAGCCGCCGAGAAGCCGGCAACCGACGCCGACAAGCCGGCGGCCAGGGCCGACGAGCCCGCAGCCGCGGACGAGAAGCCGGCGCCCACGGCCGAGAAGACCTCGCCGGCAAAGCCGGCCACCGCGTTGCCCGAGGACAGGCCCGCGGCCGCCAAGGTGAAGGCCAGACCGGCCCCGCGCCCCGAACCACCGCCCCGCTCCCGCCACCCGGAGCCGCCCCTGCCGCCGTCGGGCAACGGCGGTCGGCTGCTGATCGCGGTGATCGCATTCGTGGCGCTGGTATTCCTGATCCTCAGCTTCGCCAACCGCTCCAGCTACCGCATCGAGGACCAGCTGGACACCGCGCGGCTGGTCCGCGGCCGCTTCCTGCCGTGGGGCCAGACCGAGGTCACCCCACCGGGCGGTGACGCCGCGTTCAACCCCATCCCCTGGCACGAGCCGCCCCCCGGCGCGGCCACGCGCGGCAGCCTGCGCAAGGTGGCGGACACCTACTACGCGATGCTGTACCTCGCCGCGGGCGAGGCCCAGGACGACCCGGCCCAGTTCGACGCCTACGACCTGCAGGCGTCGGCGTTCGAGACCTGGTTCGACGAACGGTTCGGCAAGACCCCCGAGGCCCTCGACGAGATGAGCGAGCTACGCTCCCAGATCCGGGCCCGCCGCAAGGCCACGGCGGAGTACCGCGACACTCGCGAGGAGGTCCTGCAGCTGATCGAGGAGATGCTCGAGGTCCTGCCCGAGCGCGCGCCCGCGGCCCTGGAGGCGGACGCCGAGCGGTTCCGTGAGCTGCTGATCGAGGCCCGCGAGGTCGGCCTCGACGGCCGCCGCCGCAACAAGCCCAAGGACGACAAGCCGCCCGAGCCGGCCGAGCCGGCCGCGGTGGTGCCAGTCCAGTAGCCCCCTCCCCCGTTCCCCCCCCCGACAAATGAATAGCGTTGTTCCCGACGGGCCCCCCACGTGAGAGTGCCCGCGAC
>CAZXHG010000202.1:0-18700 GCA_964639985.1 uncultured Rickettsiales bacterium | reverse complement strand
GCTGGAGCCGGAACGGGCGCCTTCGGGCGAACGGAGCGGCGGACCGGCGCAGCGGCGCAGCTTCGGCAGCGACGCGGCAAAGGGACGACCAGGAGCCTCCCGGGTGGGACCCCGTCCCCTGGGCGCAGACGACAAGGCCGCAAGGCCGACGCGGAAGCGCCGCCACAGGGAGCTGGGAAAGCAAACCCCAGGGGCGTGAGTGGCTGAAACACGCCACAGGGCATGGAGAGGCGAAAGCCGTCAGGGTCGTGGGAAACGGCGGAGGCGGACCGAAGCGGGTGTGGAAGCCCGCGACGAGGCCCGGGCAGAACCGAGACGCGAGTCGAGGGGAGCACGGCGCCGGGAAGTGGATTCTCCATGCTGGGAGCGCCGGAGGGGCAGACAATCCCATGGGAGAGATGTCCGGAGGGAAGGCCGAGCGAATCGCAGCGAAGCCGGAGAGACGGACCGCGAAGCGGACGAGGTCCTCGAGGGTGAGTGCAAGGTCATGAGCGGTACCCAGGTCAGCAGGTAACACTGAAGGCCGGCAGGTCGCTGGAAGACGCCAGGGTCCACGCCGAAAGGCGAGAAGGGCGAAGGTGGAGCCGGGAAGCCGAACGAACGGCTACAGCGACCGGTCAGACGCTGAAGACACGCATGACACCGCGGAGGGTCGGGACGTCGCAGTCACCGCAAGGAACGGCCGCAGCTCCTCGGAGCCGTGGAGAGACCGAGCGGAAGGACGGACGGACAGCGAACGCGGAGCGAGATACTCCAGAGGGAACCACGGGGACGAGATTGAACCTGGGAAGGCGTCAGCCTTCCTTTTTTTTTGCGGATCGGAAAAGGAAAAGGGACGTACGTAAGAAATCAACTAACTCGCGAGTTAGTTGATTTCTTACGTACGTCCCTTTTCTTCCTCACGGCCAGTCCACGTACCACTCGTACTCGCCGCTCTCCCCGGACGCCGCGCTGGTGAAGTACATCGTGTACACGCCGTCGTAGGTGGCGGTGTAGGTGATGCGGGAGTGGGTGCCGACGAAGCCGTCGTCGTCCTCGGCCACCACGGTGCAGCTGTCGTCGAGCAGGTAGAGGTAGGTGTCCACGTCGTCGGACCAGGCGACGAGGTCCAGGGTGTCGCCGGTGCGCAGGAGCAGCTCGATGTCGTCGTAGTAGTAACCCTGGCCGCGGGGGCCGTCGGTGTCGTCGTATCCGTTGAGGTTCCACGTCGAGCCGGTGGCCGCGGACCAGCGGCCGATGGTGGTGGTCCACTCGTCGTCGCCGCACACGTCGCCGAAGTTGGTGGGCGCCTGGTCCACGTCGATCTCGATCTCGTAGCTGCCCGTGTCCCACTCGGGGGCGGACGTGGCCGCGATGGTGTAGGTGTCGTCCGCTGGCAGCGTGATCTCGATGCGCGCGGCGTTGCCCCCGCCGCCGTTGTCGTCCTCGTCGACCAGCACGCAGCTGGAGTCGTTGAGGATCACGTAGGGATCGAGGAACCAGTCCCAGTCGGCGGTCATGGTGATGGTCACCTCCCAGCCGGCCAGGCCGTTGAACTCGAAGTCGTCGAAGTAGCGGTTCTGCCAGGACGTGTCCGACCCGCTGAGGCTGGCGTCGTCACTGTCCGGGGGGCTGAGCACGTGGTCGTCGAAGCCGCAGACGTCGCCGAGGCCGGTGGCGTCCGCGCCGTCGCAGTCGTTGTCGATGCCGTCTCCGGGGACCTCGGGTGAGCCGGGGAAGATCAGCCCGACCAGGTCGTTGCAGTCCCCGTCGCAGGCCATCACGCCGTCGGCGTCCGTGTCCTGCTCGTCGGCCGGGATGGCCCCGTCGCAGTCGGTGTCCACACCGTCACACGCCTCGGCGATCCCCGGGTGGACCGCGTCGTCGCCGTCGTCGCAGTCCCCACCGCAGGCCATGTAGCCGTCCGCGTCGTCGTCCACCTCGTCCACGCCGGTGGCGCCGTCGCAGTCGTTGTCCAGGCCGTCGCAGATCTCGGGCGCACCGGGCCAGGTGTTGGCGTGGCCGTCGTCGCAGTCGCCGTCGCACACCCGGTGGCCGTCGCCGTCCGCGTCCTGCTCGTCGATGCCGATGGCTCCGTCGCAGTCCGTGTCCAGGCCGTCGCACAGCTCGGTCGCTCCGGGGTAGACGGTGTCGTCGCCGTCCACGCAGTCGCCGTCGCACGAGCTGTGGCCGTCCCCGTCCGCGTCGTCGTGGTTGAGCGCCGCGTCCGTGTCGTCGCAGTCGGCGCACAGGTCCCAGCCGTCGCCGTCGGCGTCGCCCTCGTCCACGCTGCCATCGCAGTCGTTGTCCAGGCCGTCGCAGACCTCGGTCGCGCCGTCCCAGGCCGTTGGATCCGCGTCGTCGCAGTCGCCCTGGCAGCTGGCCTGGCCGTCGCCGTCGTCGTCGGCCTCGTCCGCGGGCAGACTGCCGTCGCAGTCGTTGTCGGCCAGGTCGCAGACCTCGGCAGCGCCCGGGTAGGCGGTGTCGTCCGTGTCGTCGCAGTCGCCGTCGCAGGGGGTGACGCCGTCGCCGTCCGCGTCCCGCTCGTCGTCGGGGATCGCGCCGTCGCAGTCGTTGTCCAGGCCGTCGCAGATCTCGGGTGCGCCCGGGTAGCTCTCCGGGACGACGTCGTTGCAGTCCCCGTCGCAGAGCCGGTAGCCGTCGCCGTCCGCGTCCGACTCGTCCACCGGCACGGTGCCGTCGCAGTCGTTGTCGTGACCGTCGCAGAGCTCCTCTGCGCCGGGGTAGGTGAGGGGATCCCCGTCGAAGCAGTCCTCGCACGCGTCGAACCCGTCACCGTCGCTGTCCTCCGTGGTCTGGCCGTCGCAGTTGTGGTCCACCTCGTCGCACTGCTCGGGCGCGCCCGGGTAGGTGCTGGAGTCCTCGTCGTCGCAGTCGTCGCCGCCGACCTTGGTGTGGTGGTGGCCGTCGCCGTCCACGTCGGTCAGGTCCGCGCCGTCGCAGTCCTGGTCCACGCCGTCGTAGGGCACCTCCTCGGCACCGGGGAAGGAGTCCGGGTCGGTGTCGTCGCAGTCCTCGGACTCGGGGTAGCCGTCGCCGTCCGCGTCGAGGTCGGCGGTGGTGTCGTCGTCGTCGTCCGCGGTCACGTCGTCGTCATCGGCCGCGTCGTCGTCGGCCGCGTCGTCGTCGATGGCGAGGCTGGCCGTGCAGCCGGTGGCGAGCAGCGTCGAGATCAGGATCTGCAGGAGGGCGAGGCGGGGCACGAGGGGCATGGGTTCTCCGTACCTCGGATCCTAGACGAACGGGGCGATATCGTCACCTGCGGCGGCGGTGCAGTGCGGCGAGCAGGAGCGCGGCGAGCGCGAGCCGTGCCACGGCTCCGGTGGTCCTGGGGCCGGTCGCGGTCGAACACGAACACCCGCCCTGCTCGCACCCCGGTTCGGTGGCGCTGGCGTCGCCGTCGCAGTCCGAGTCCAGGCCATCGGTGCACAGCTCGGGGGCGCCCGGCCAGGCCGTGGCGTCGACGTCGTCGCAGTCGGTCCCCAGCGGGCCGCCGTCGTGGCCGTCACCGTCCACGTCGGTCAGGTCCGTGCCGTCGCAGTCCGAGTCCACCCCGTCGTAGGGGATCTCGGCTGCGCCCGGGTGGATCCAGGGGGACTCGTCGTCGCAGTCGCCCTCCACGCACGAGTCGTAGCCATCGCCGTCGAGGTCGAAGCCCTCGTCCACGCCGTGGTCGCAGTCGTTGTCCAGTCCGTCGCAGGCCTCGGGGGCGTAGGGGTGCATGCCCGCGTCGTCGTCGTTGCAGTCCCAGTTCCCGGCGCCGGGGTGATCGCAGGGGGGCTCCGGTCCGCAGGTGCACTGGTGGTCCCCCTGGGCGGGGTGGCCGTCGTCGTCCCGGTCGCAGAAGAACACGGTGCAGCCCGCCGAGTCCTCGGGGTCGACCACCTCGTCGCAGTCGTTGTCGAGCCCATCGCAGATCTCGGTGTGTCCAGGGTTGACCGTGGGCCGGGTGTCGTCACAGTCCCCGAACTGGGTGGCCGTGTACCGCCCCGTGGGCGCGCACAGGCACTCGGAGTCGTCCTCCTGGCCCCAGCCGTCGGCGTCCTGGTCGAGGTAGTAGGTGGTGCAGCCGTCCGCGCCCACCTCGTCGGCCGTGCCGTCACAGTCGTCGTCCACGCCGTTGCAGGTCTCGGTCGCGTCCGGGTTGACCGCCGCGTCGGCGTCGTCGCAGTCGCCGTCGCACGGACTGTAGCCGTCGCCGTCCGCGTCGTCGAGCTCGCCGGTGAAGCCGTCGCAGTCGGTGTCCACGCCGTCACAGAGGGTGTCGGCCGCGCCGGGGTACGTGCCCGGTGCCCCGTCGTCGCAGTCCCCCTGACAGAGCATCCAGCCGTCCCCGTCGGCGTCCACCTCGCCGGCCTGGGCCGCGCCGTCGCAGTCGTTGTCCAGGCCGTCGCACAGCTCGGACGCCCAGGGGTGCACGGTCGGTGCGGTGTCGTCGCAGTCGCCATCGCACGGGGTCCAGCCGTCCAGGTCGGCGTCGTCCTCGGTCCAGGGGATGGCGCCGTCGCAGTCGTTGTCGATCCCGTCGCACAGCTCGGGCGCGCCGGGCCAGGTGGCCCCGTCCCCGTCGTCGCAGTCCGCCTCACAGGTGGAGAACCCGTCCCCGTCCGCGTCCTCGGGGGTGTACCAGGCGTCGCCGTCGTCGCAGTCCCCCTCGCATGTCGACCAGCCGTCGCCGTCGCTGTCGAGCAGCTCGAAGGTGTTGCCGTCGCAATCCGTGTCCAGGCCGTCGCACGGGTCGTCGGCCGCACCGGGGTGGATGCCGGGGTCGGTGTCGTCGCAATCCCCATCACAGCCGGTGTAGCCGTCCCCGTCCCCGTCCGAGTCCAGGAAGCCGAACACGACGTGCACCAGCCCGGACGCGTTCAGCCCGGCGCCGTCGGAGTGGCTCGACCCGATCAGCATGTCGTCGAGGCCGTCGCCGTCCACGTCACCCGCGCCGGCCAGGGCCCGCCCGGTCTGGTCGCCCGCGGTACCCTCCAGGCTCCCCCCGACCACGGGCAGCAGCAGGTCGGGGCCCCACTCCGTGGCGTGCCGGCCGTGTACGAGCCAGGCCGTGGCCACGCCGGGTTCGCCCACGAGGAGGTCGTCGTAGCCGTCGCCGTCCACGTCCCCAGCGCCGGACAGGGCCCAGCCAGCCAGGCCGCTGGCATCCGAGCCCACGAACGAGGCGTCCGCGCCGGCCAGGCTCTCCTGCGGTGACCAGCCGCCCGCCCGCCCGAGCACCAGGTAGGCGGACGCGCCGCTGGCGTAGGGCGCGCCGATCAGCAGGTCGTCGAGGCCGTCGCCGTCCACGTCGCCGGCCATGGTCACGGCCACCCCGGCCTGGTCGTTGGTCAGCTCGCCGGTGAACGAACCGGCGGCCCAGGTCAGGGGCGCATCCTGGGACCAGGCCGTCTCCCGGCCGAGCACCACGTAGGCCTGGCCGGCCGACGTGCCGCCGTCGTCGTTGAAGGGCGCGCCGATCAGCAGGTCGTCGAGGCCGTCCCCGTCCACGTCGCCGCCCCCGGCCACGGCGTACCCGGCCTGGTCGTAGGCAGCCGCACCCAGGAACGAGGCCTCGGCCGCGCCAGGGTCGTCGAGCACCAGGTCGTGGGCCCAGCCCGAGTCGCGGCCGAAGACCACGTAGACCTGGCCCGCGCTGCCCCCGGCGTCGTCGTTGAGCGGTGCGCTGATCAACAGGTCGTCGTAGCCGTCGCCGTCGAGATCCCCGCCGCCGGCCACGGCATAGCCGGCCTCGTCGAAGTCGTCCTCGCCCACGAACGAGGCCTCGCCGTCGGCCACGTCGGACAGCGCGATCCAGCCCGCGGCGCGTCCGAGCACCAGGTAGGTCTCGCCACGGTCCGCGCCGCCCGCGTTGGCGAACGGCGCGCCGACCAGCAGGTCGTGGAGGCCGTCGGCGTCCACGTCCCCCGCGCCGGCCACGGACCAGCCCGCGTGGTCGAGGGTGTTCTCCGCGTCCAGCACGACGTCCGCCCCGGTGAGCTGGGAGGGCCAGCCCGCGCCGCGGCCGAACAGCACGTACACCCGTCCCGCGTTGCCGTCGTGGTTCGGGGCGCCCACCAGCAGGTCGTGCAGTCCGTTGCCGTCCACGTCACCCAGCTCCGCGACCGACCACCCCGCGTGGTCGTCCGCCGCCTCGCCAGCGATGGCCGCGCCCGGGGCCAGCACGCACTGGGCCCGGGCCGCGCCCGGCGCGGCGAGCAGCGCGGTGGCCAGGGCCAGGCTGCGGATCAGTACAGCAGCCCCTGCTCGATCGTGATCCACGACTGAGCTCCCTCCGGGTCCCGCAGGACCACGAACACCCGGAAGGACTCGGCCTCGTAGTCCTCGTCCGGGGTGGTCAGGTTCCAGGTGCGCATGCTGTCGGCGCTCCAGTAGATGTGGCCCGCGGTAGTGTACATGGTGGAGGCGACGTCGCCGTCCTTGCCGTCGTCGTCCGGATCCACGGTGATCTCGATCTCGGCGTCGCGACCGACCGCCACCGGCTCCAGGGGCGCGTTGCCCAGGTTGACCAGCATGGATTCCGGCCACGAGGCCGGCCCCACCTCGAGCCCCTCGGCGTGGGGGTTGTCGTTGGTGTCGTCGTCCCAGCCCCGCTCCCCGCGGATCGACAGCAGCTTGACCGCGGTGGCCGTGTCGTCGTCCGTGACCGCGGTCACCACGATCGGCAGCTGGACCGAACCCTCGCTGAGCAGCGCGGCCAGGGCCGCGGGGGTGAAATCCTCGGCGTCGCCCAGCACGTCCAGCGCTCCGAACAGGCTGTCCCCCTCGAACACCAGCTCCGTGCCCGAGGTCACGATCGGCATGGTGCCCTCCAGGGGCGGATCGCCGATCGCCCAGTGGCAGTGCCGGATCGCATCCTGGCCTCCCATGGACTCGGGGTTGACGGCCAGGGCGTTCATGTACAGCCGGGTGTAGGGGAAGTGTTCGGGGGGCATGAACAGCAGCTGGTCGAGGTCGAACACCAGCTCGGCCGGTTCCATCTGCACGCCGAGGATCGACAGCTCCTCGACCACGAACGTGCCGTCGTAGCCGATGTCGCAGCCGGCGGACAGGCAAAGCAGCGACGCCAGGGCCAGGGATCTCAGCCTGCGCATGTCAGAACTCCGTCCTCAGCCCGAGGCGGAACATCGGGATCATGGCGAAGGTCAACCGCTCGGTGAAGTCGCGGTTGTAGATCAGCACGTCGTCGCGCTGCGCGAAGTAGGTGTTCTCCACGTCCAGGTAGACCACCAGCAGGAACGCGCGCGCCCGGATCGTCTTCTGCACGCGCCAGTCCAGCTGGTGGAACGGTCGCAGCCGCTCCGAGTAGGGCAGCCCCCACTGGGGCACGTAGCCGCCGAGGTCCGCCAGGTAGATGGTGTCGGTGATGGGCGTGTCCGGCGCACCCGAGGTCAGGCGGAAGCGCAGGCCGAAGCTCCACTCCTTGGGCAGGCGCACCTGGCCGGCGAGGGTGAGCTGGTGGGGCCGGTCGTACTGGAACACGCGCCAGTCCTCTCCCGGATGGTCCCGCCGGCCGCTGCGGGACAGGGAGTAGGCCACCATGCAGTCCACGTTGCTGTTGGGGCGCCAGCGCAGCGTCAGCTCCGCACCCCCGACCAGGCCGACGCCGTCGTTGCTCAGCAGCTGTGCGCCGTCCGTGTCGAGCTCGACCAGCGACCCCAGCAGCGCCTGGTCGTACAGGCCGCTGTCGGCCACCACCAGGTTCCACAGGCCGGCCAGGTACACGTCCAGGCCCAGGTCCACTGCCGGGATCGGGGACCAGCGGACACCCACCAGGCCCCTGAACGCGGCCTCGGAGCGCAGCGCGCTGTCGGTGGCCTGCACCAGGTCCTCCAGGGAGGGCACCTGGTGGAAGAGGCCCAGGGAGCTGCGCATGCCCCAGCGTTCGGCCACCTTGAAGCGGGCGGCGAATCGCGGGTCCACGCTCATACGGGTGATCGGCACGCCCGCGGGCACGGCCACGTCCGGATCGTTGGGGGACCACAGGTTGAGGCGCACGCCCGGGTCGAGCTTCACCCCGTCGCGCACTGTCGCCGGCAGGCGCACGAACACGCCGAGCTCGTCGATGGGGGTCTCCTGCACCTCGAAGTCCGGGGTGGTGGCGTAGGGGTTGAGCAGGCCTGGTTCGTCCTCGCGCGGCAGGGCGAAGAAGTTCTCGCCGTACTCCAGGACCCGGTGGCGGTACTCCACGCCCATGCGCAGGCGGGCGTGCGAGGACAGCGCGGCGCCCAGGGTGCCGCGCAGCTGCAGGCGCTTCTCGCGCAGGTCGAGGTAGAGGTCGGGGAACGCGGTGTAGCGGCTCTTGAGGAACTCGTAGGACACCGACACGGTGGAGTCGACCGGCCCGCCGGTGGGGGAGTACCACAGGCCGTGGATCAGCGTGAAGCCGGACTCCAGGCCGGCCATCACCATGGTCTCGTCGTCGTCGGTGCGGGTCATCTCCATCTTGTCCGACGAGCTGATCACGGACACGGCCACCCGGTGGCCCTTGCCCGGGTCGATGTTGACCATGCCGGTGACGTCCGCGTACACGGGCATGGCCGTGACCTCGGCGGGCAGGTCGTCCGGGAGCAGCTCGCCGAGGTAGGCGTCCACGTACGACCGCCGCACCGACACGAACCCGGACACGGGCGGACCGAAGGGCGTCTCGAAGATGGCCATCGCGTCGATCGGGCTGATGTCGATGACGCCGCCGAAGCGGTCCACCCGCGGCGTGCGCAGGCCCACGTCGATCAGGCCGCCGGTGTGGTCGCCGTACTCCACGTTGCTGCCGCCCGGATCGAGGCGGACGTGGTCGATCAGGTCGCTGGCCACCACCGTGGTCAGCAGGGCGAAGTGGTACAGCAGCGGCGCCTCCACGCCGTCGATCAGCACCACGCTGTCCGAGCCCTCCATGCCGCGGATCATGGGCGCACCGGGCAGCAGGCCGGTGGGCAACACCGGTGTAGGCGCGATCGGCGCCTCGCTCTCGAGGATCCGCAGGAATCCGCCGCTGGAGCCGGCGCTGGCGCGTATCCACTCCCCCTCGACGATGCGCTCGGCCGTCGCCCGTGGTCCGCGCCGTGCGCGCACCACGGTGCGCATCCGGTTGTGGCTCGGCACGACCCGGTACACCACCTGGCGCAGCAGGTTCTCCTCGATCACCTCCTCGAAGCGGGTGGTCTGGATCCCCGGCCCGCTGACGATCACGGTCCACGTGCCCACGGGCAGCTCGACGAACTTGAAGCCGCCGTTGCGGTCGGTCTCCTCCTTGGGCGGCGCGGGACCCGTCGGCGGCGACGCACCCTCGGCGGGCTCCACCGTCAGCTCCACGCCGGTGAGGAGCTTGCGGGTGCCCGCCTCCCGCACCTTGCCCACCAGCACGCCGGAGTCGGGTGGCGGCGGCGCAGGCGCGGGCAGCACGAACCGCACCGGGACCACGATCGTCACGGCCGTGGGCACACCGTCCACGTAGGCGGGCGAGAACCGGGTATGACGGATGGTGTCCAGGGCGAGCTGGTCGAAGGGCTCGCCCGCGCCCTGATCGACCTCGGCGGCGACGAACGCGCCCGTCTCGTCGATGGCCAGGCGCACCTGCACCTGGACCGTGCCGTCACCTCGCGGAGCGTCGTCGGGGTACGGGAGGACGAGCACCTCCTCGAGGTGCGGGGGGATGACCACGGGCGCGGGTGGCGGCGCCTCCACGGCGTCACCCTCCGCCTCTTCGTCTGCCACCGCCTCCGCGGACGGGGGCTCGGCGAGCGACGGCGTGGCCGTGAGCAGCGCGGCGAACACCAGGGCGGTCGGCAGCACCTCGTGGAGGCTTGATCTCACGGACGTCGGACCTTGCTGGATCGGTGCCAACTCTGCGGGTCCACCGGTACCCCCGATCCTGCCGGCACGCCGCGGCGGCGCTACGGCACGTACATGTAGACCTCGCCGCGCGCCTCACCGCCGGCCAGGCCACCGAAGAACAGGACGCGGCCGTCGTCCAGGCGCACGGCCATCATGCCCTCGCCGCCCGGCGCCATGGCGGGCCCGTCGAGCACCGTGAACGACTGGTCGGCGTGGTCGTACAGCTCGCAGTACGAGGTGGGAGAGCCGTCGGTCTCGTCCACGCCACCGCAGATCAGCACCCGGTCGTCGTCCCCGTCGAGCAGCACGGCCACGTGGCGCTGGCGCGCGTAGGCGAGGGTGGCGTCCAGCTCGGTCCAGGTGCCCTCGGCCGGGTCATACAGCTCGGCCGAGTCCAGGGCCTGTCCGGGCGCGTCCCAGCTCGTGCCGGTCGCGCCGCCCACGACCAGCACGCTGCCGTCACCGAGCAGCGTGGCGGAGTGCCGGAAGCGCGCCTGGTTGAGCGCGCCGGTGTCAAAGATGCTCGTCCCGGGCACGTAGATCTCGGTTGCAGCCTGTACTTGCGCACCGCCGATGCCCCCGGCGATCAGCACGTTGGAGCCCTGGCCGCCCAGCTGGGTGACCGTGTGCTGCTCGCGAGAGTCGCCACTCTGGGGGGCGCTGTAGCTGTCGCCGTTCGCGGGATCGAACAGCAGGGGCTGGTTGTTGTACTGCTCCTGGTCGTCGAACCCGCCGATCAGGGCGATGCGGTCCTCGCTGGACCAGGCTGCCCGCGCGCCCACGACCGCCATGGTGAGGGTGGCGACCTCCTCGGCCTCGTCGTCGTCGGGGTCGTAGGCAACGACCTCGTAGACTGCGTCGTAGACCGGGAAGCAGTAGAACTCCGCGCAGCCCGCGTCACCGCCGAGCAGCACGACCTCGCCGTCGAGGTCGGTGTCGGTGTCCTGTACGAGCAGCGCGTCGTGGGCCACCCGCGGCTCCTCCCCGCGGCCCGTCCCCTCCACGCCCAGCGAGGTCAGCCAGCTGTCCGGGTCGTCGAGCAGCGTCTCCATGGTCGCCACCGGGCCGTCCTCGTCCACGCCGCCGACGACCAGCACGCGGCCATCCGGCAGCAGCGTGGCCGTGCCGTCCGACCGGGGCGCGAGCAGGCCTCCGGGCAGCTGGCCCACCTGCTGCTTCAGGGCCAGGAACACCTCGATCTCACCGTCCGGCGGCATGGCGAACCCCGTGGCCTCGCCCGTGGCCGCCAGCCGCCAGCCGTCCGCGGCGGCCGCGTCCTGCTGCTTGCCCAGCACCTCGAGGCGGACGTCGCCCGCGTCCGCGCGGGGCAGGTCCTCCAGCGGATGAGAGCCGAAGGGAGGCGAGATCACGTAGTTCTTGGGCTCCTGCCCGGTGTAGTAGAAGGTCAGCTCCAGGCGGTCGAGCTCGTCGAACACGGGCTGGTTGGCCGGTGTGACGAACACGATCTCGCCGACGAAACCCACGTACTCGGGGTCCGGGGTGGGGCACCCGGCGAGCATCACCAGGGTCAGCAGCCACGCCGGGGCGTGGCGGGACGAGACTTCCGCTCCCATGGGCGTCATCTTCTCACCGGGCGCCAGCGTCGACAAGGTGTGCAGCGCGACGATGTGAGGGGCGCGTCAGGGTCAGCTGGCAGCGGTCCAGTAGTGGATCACGACCTCGGAATCGCGGGGCGGGACTCCGTCGCCCCAGAAGTAGATCGCCGTGTCCTCGGCCCGGTAGCTCCAGCCGTCGAGCTCGTCGGGATCGTACTCCACGGGCACCTCGTCCACGGTGACCTCCACGGTCTCGACGTCGGGCGCGGCCTGCAGCACGAAGAAGGTGTTGAGCCCGGTTGCGATCAGGCCCAACTCGCCCATCATGTCCGACCAGTCGTTCTGACAGATGTCGCCCCGCAGCCCCTCCATCTCCTGGGCCACGGTGAGGTAGCGGAAGCCGGGCTTGGTGTCCTCGCAGCCCTCGGCGATCTCCGGACCGACGATGGCACTGAAGGTGACGTCGTAGGTCTCGGGCTTGAGGCCCGCGTAGGCGTTGATGTAGTCCACCACCGTGACGAGCTTCTCGTCCATGGTGTAGCACTCCTGCTGGTCGTTGTGCGGCAGGTTGCCCTCGTCCGAGCAGTCGTTCTCGTCACTCACCACCACGATCGCCAGGTCGGCGTCGTAGCGCATGAAGCCCGAATTCTCGGTGTCGCCGAACCCGGCCGGGGAGTCGAACAGGGCCTGCTTGGCCGCGCCCAGCCCCTTCTCCCAGCCCGACCCGTCCACGCCCACGGCCTCGATCTTCTGCATGAACTCGTAGGCGTAGTCCGCATCCTCGGTGCTGATGTAGTTGGGGTTGCCCAGCAGCAGGCCGCCCTCGTTGGTCTCCATGTCCGTGGTGGTCACGCCGATGTGGAAATCCGAGTCGCTCTCCATCACCTCGCTGATGAACGCGCCGAAGCCCTGCACGACGGCGGTGTGCTCGTGCACCATGGACGGTGAGTTGTCGACCACGAACAGGATGTCGACCGCGACGGAGGGGGTCTGCTCGAACACCTCGAGGTACTCGTTGCCGCGCAGCTCGTACTCGTTGCAGCCCGTTGCCGCCCAGGCGAAGGCGACCGCGACTGCCAGACACGACGTCCGTCTCATCTCCACATGCCTCCACTGGACATTGAAGCATGGAAGGTCGTGTCCTACCAAGGGCCAGTTGGTCCCCGTGGTGGATGTTCACCTTGCAGGTCATCGTGCACGGGAGCAGCGCCAGACCGTCACCTGCTGACGCGGCAGCCCGACGACGTCGACCGTGGAGACCGACCCGTCCACGGTCCAGCCCTGGGTGTGCAGCCGGCCCACGAAGCGGTCGACGACGAGGCGCCGGCGATCGGCCAGCCACACCTCCCCGCCGGGGGTACAGACCTGGTCGAGCAGCCGCAGCAGGGCATCGTGCAGGAAGTAGTCGTAGGTGACCTCCGCGCCCAGCACGAGGTCGTGGCGGCCGGCCGCGGTCGGAGCCTCCCAGTCCAGGGCGAGGGTCGCGCAGCGCCGTTCGGGGAGGCCGTTGCGGCGGGCGTTGCGGCAGGCGTTCTCCAGGGCTTCGGGTACGAGGTCGGTGAACGTGACGTGCGCGCCCGCGAGCCCGGCCGCGATGCCCCCCAGCCCTGCGCCACAGCCGAGCTCGATGGCGCGCTGACCGGAGCGGTCGGTGCCATCGAGCAGGGCCTCGGCCAGCGCCACCGCAGAGGTGGTCACCCCCCACCACAGGGAGATGCGATCGCCCTCCTCCTCGACGCCCCGATCCGGCACCACGACGCGGACCGAGCGATCGCCCACGGGCAGTTGGTGTACGCGGTTGTCGGGGCGCTCCATGTCCATTATCCTTGGCCGACGTAGTGTACACCGGGGTACAGGTCCGCCCTGGCCGGAACCCGATGCGGCCGGAACGAGGAACGGGTCGATGGCAGACGAGGGGCCGCTGAGCGGCCAGACGATCAAGCGGTATCGATTCGAGGAGCGCGTCGGCGAGGGCGCGTCCGCGGACGTGTACCGCGCGCACGACCTCCACCTCCGTCGGGACGTGGCCGTGAAGGCCATCAGCCCGGATTTCCTGTCCAGCCCCGGACGGGCCAAGCAGATCCTGCGCGAGGCGCGGATCCACGCCCGCCTCGAGCACGTCAACATCGTGCGGGTCTACGACCTGCTCAAGGTCGAAGGGCACCTCTTCCTCGTGCTTCGGCTGCTCAAGGGCCTGTCGCTTCGCGACATCATGGAACAGCGTAACGGCCCCATGGAGCCGCGGGAGGCCGTGGGCTATGCCCGCCAGTTCCTGCGAGGCGTGGGCTATGCCCACAGCATGGGCATCGTGCACCTCGACCTCAAGCCACACAACATCCAGATCACGCCCGCGGGCGAGGCCCTGATCATGGACTTCGGCGTGGCGCGCATGATCGAGGGCCGTACCCGGACCTCGGGAGGGATGGTCGCCGGTTCGCCCGCCTACATGGCGCCGGAGCAGGCCCAGGGCCTGTACACCGACGCCCGCACCGACATCTACTCCCTCGGGATGACCCTGTACGAGCTGCTCGCCGGCCGGCACCCCTACGTGACCGCGCGCTCGGTCAAGGAGGTGCTGAACTGGCAGATCGAACGCGTGCCCCCGCGCATCGGTGACAAGGTCTCCGATCTGCCCTCGGAGGTCGACCGCGCCGTGATGCGTGCGCTGGCCAAGGATCCGGCCCGGCGGTTCCGCTCCTGCCGCGAATTCTCCCACTCGCTGCAGGTCGCCTGGCGACGCAAGCGCCAGCCGACGGCGCCTGCGGACGAACCGTCGATCGTGCATCAGCCCATCGAGCCCGCGGTCGAGGTCGAGGTCGACAGCGAGGCCGCGATGCGGGAGCGACGCTGGGACCCGCGCGCCGACCTGGCCCTGCCGGCGCGGCTCGTGGCCGGCGGCGGCATGGCTTTCGTCAACGGCACCGTGACCAACCTGTCGGCCAACGGCATGGCCGTGTCCATGCCCTACCGACCCTCCCGCGGCGCCTCGATGCAGGTGGAGCTGGACCTGCCCCGGGACGATGGGGTGGTCGTGGTTCGCGCGACCTCCGACGTGGTGTGGGTCAAGCGCGGCAGGGGAGAGGACTTCCTGGTCGGCCTGCGCTTCGACCAGATCTCCGACGAGGATCGCCACCGGATCGCCGACTCCGTGCGCGACCAGCTCGTGCTCGGCCAGGGTGCGGGCCACCTGTCCGACGACTGACGTCGCGTCCGCGGCGCCCGCCCGCGCTTTGGCGATCGCGAAGGCGAGGGGTATCATCGAGGCACGAACCCACACCGGGGAACGCTGATGAGAACGCGCGACATGACGTACGCGATGCTGTTCGCGCTCGTGCTCACGACGAGCGCGAGGCCCGCCCAGGCGTGGACGACGGACACCCCCCTGTCCGGAGCCGACGCCTCCTTCCTCGGCGAGGCCGAGGACGACCAGGCCGGCTACGGCCTCGCCGGCGCCGGGGACCTGGACGGCGACGGGCTGGACGACCTGGTGATCGCGGCCCACCTCAACGACGAGGCGGCCGCGGACGCGGGTCAGGTCTACCTGGTGTTCGGCCGCATCTCGGGCTGGTCGATGGACGTCGACCTGTCCGCGGCCGACGCGTCCTACCTCGGCAGCTGGGAACTCGACCAGGCCGGGACGTCCGTGGCCGGGGTCGGGGACGTGGACGGGGACGGGTATGACGACCTGCTGATCGGCGCGCCGTACAACGACGACGCGGGCACGTCCGCCGGGCAGGCGTACCTGGTGATGGGACAGGACGTGGGCTGGGCCATGGACGTTGACCTGGGCCTGGCCGACGCGTCCTTCCTCGGCGAGGCCGACGACGACCAGGCCGGCTTCCAGGTGGCTGCGGCCGGCGACGTGGACGGGGACGGCTACGACGACCTGCTGATCTGCGCGGCCGGGCACGACGCGGGCGGCTACGCCGGGCTGACCTACCTGGTTCTCGGACAGGCCGCAGGGTTTGTGCCAGGCACATCCTTGTCCGCGGCCGACGCGTCGTTCGAGGGTGAGGCCGGCCTGGACTACTCCGGGTCGGCCCTGGCGTCTGCCGGCGACGTGGACGGGGACGGGTACGACGACTTCCTGGTGGGCGCGTACGGCAACGACGAGGCGGGCAACTCGGCGGGCCAGACCTACCTGGTGCTGGGGCGGGCGTCGGGCTGGGCCACGGGCACCGGGCTCGCGGCCGCGGACGCCTCCTGGACCGGCGAGGCCGCCGACGACCGCGCCGGCAACGCGGTCGCCGGGGTGGGGGACGTGGACGGGGACGGGTACGACGACCTGCTGATCGGGGCGTTCGGCAGCGACGCGGCCGGTTCCGGCGCCGGGGCGGCTTATCTCGTGCGCGGGAGAGCCAGCGGCTGGGCCCTGGACGAGGACCTGTCCAGCGCGGACGCCTCGTTCCTCGGCGAGGCGGCCAACGACCTGGCCGGGGCGGCCGTGTCCGGCGCGGGAGACGTGGACGGGGATGGCCTCGACGACCTGCTGATCGGCGCGTTCGGCAACGACGAGGTGGGCAGCTACGCGGGTCAGACCTACCTGGTGCTCGGCCGCGACAGCGGCTGGAGCCTGGACACCGGCCTGGGATCGGCCGACGCGTCCTTCCTGGGCGAGGCGGAGATGGACTGGTCGGGCTGGACCCTGGCCGCGGCCGGCGACGTCAACGGCGACGACACCGGCGACTTCCTGGTCGACGCTCGCTACAACGGCGAGCTGGTCAGCGGCGCGGGGCAGGTGTACCTCGTCCTGGGCCAGCCCGAGTGCGTGGACATCGACGGCGACGGCTACGGCTCCCCGGGAGTGCACACCTGCGCCGCCGGCGTGGAGACCGACTGTGACGACACCGACGCGGCCGTGCACCCCGGCGCGGACGAGCTGTGCGACACGGTGGACAACGACTGTGACGGCAACGTGGACGAACCGGACGCGGTCGATGCCGTCCCCTGGTACGCGGACGCGGACGCGGACACCTACGGCGATCCAGCGCTGGCGGTGGTCGAGTGCTGGCAACCCGGCGGGTATGTGGCCGACGGGACCGACTGCGACGACACCGACGCCGCGGTCTCGCCCGCGGCGACCGAGGTGTGCAACGGCATCGACGATGACTGCGACCTGTCCGCGGACGAGGGCTTCGACGCCGACGGGGACGGCTGGACCACCTGCGCCGGGGACTGCGACGACGCCTCGACCGCGATCAACCCGGCCGCCGTCGAGGTGTACGACGGCCTGGACAACGACTGCGATGGCCTGGTCGACGAGGGTGTGCTGCCCGCGGGCTCGCTCGTGATCACCGAACTGATGGTCGATCCCGTGGGGGTGCCCGACGGCTACGGCGAGTGGTTCGAGGTCTACAACACCTCGGCCGTGACCATGAACCTCGTGGGCCTGGAGGTGCACGACAACGGCGGTGACGCGTTCACGGTGGACGCCGACCTGCTGGTGGCGCCCTTCGGCCACGCGGTGCTGGCGGCCAGCGTCGATCCGGTCGTCAACGGTGGCGTGATCGCCCAGTACGAGTACCCGGCGCTGGACTTCGCGCTGGACAACGCCGACGACGTGGTCGTGCTGCAGCACGACGGCGTCGTGCTCGACACCCTGGCCTACGACGCGGCCGCGGGCTGGCCCCTGGTGGCCGGTGCCTCCCTGTCCCTGGACCCGTCCGCCTACGACACCGCCTCCAACGACGCATCGAGCAGCTGGTGTTCGACCCACGAGTGGGCCCAGTACGAGCTCGTCAGCGGTGACCACGCGTCACCCGCGCAGATCAACCCCGCCTGCTGCCCGGACGGCGACGGCGATGGCCACGTGGACGCGGACTGTGGCGGCGACGACTGCGACGACGCCGACGCGGCCGTGTACCCGGGCGCGGCAGAGGCCTGCGACGGGGTGGCCGACAACGACTGCGACGGCGTGCACGATCCCTACGACATGGACGCGGACGGCGACGGCCTCACCGCCTGCAACGGCGACTGCAACGACGGCGTGGCCGAGGTGTTCCCCGGTGCGCCCGAGCTGTGCGACGGCCTGGACAACGACTGCGACGGGACCGCCGACGAGAACACCACCCTGGACCTGGACGGCGACGGCTACTCGGCGTGCGCCGGCGACTGCGACGACACCAACCCGGCGGTGAACCCGTCGGCCAACGAGGTCTGTGACGGCCTGGACACGGACTGCGATGGCGCGCCGTCGCCCCAGGAGGCGGACGCGGACGGGGACGGCTTCGGTCTGTGCCAGGGAGACTGCGACGACACCGACGCGGACACCTGGCCGAGCGCGCCCGAGCTGTGCGACGGCGTGGACAACAACTGTGACGGGCTCGTACCCAACGAGTGGGACGCGGACGGGGACGGCGTGCTGGCCTGCGACGGCGACTGCGACGACACCGACGCGGCGGCATACCCCGGTGCCCCGGAGACCTGCAACGGCGTGGACGACGACTGTGACGGGATCCCCGGCCTGGACGAGGCGGACGCGGACGGTGACGGCCAGATGATCTGCGAGGGCGACTGCGACGACGCCGACGGCAGTGTGTCGCCCGCCGCCCCTGAGGTCAGCTGCGACGGGGTGGACAACGACTGCGACCCCGCCACGCTGGACGACCCGGACGTGGACGGGGACGGCTGGACCGTGTGCGACGGGGACTGCGACGACGGCAACCCCGCGCTCACGCCGCTGGATGGGGACGGGGACGGGTACAGCACCTGCGACGGGGACTGCAACGACGGATCGCCGGTGGTGAACCCCGCCGCGGACGAGGTGTGCAACGGGGGCCTGGACGACGACTGCAACCCGCTCACCGACGAAGTCGGGGACATCGACCTGGACGGCTTCACCATCTGCGACGGGGACTGCGACGACGCCGCCGACCTGGTGTACCCCGGCGCGGACGAGATCTGTGACGGGGTGGACAACGACTGCGATCCCGCCACCGACGAGGAGGGGGACATCGACGGGGACGGGTGGACCGTGTGCGACGGGGACTGCGACGACCAGTCCGCGGACGCCAACCCCGGCCTGGTCGAGGCCTGCGACGGGGTGGACAACGACTGCGACGGCGTGCTGCCCCTGGACGAGGCGGACGCGGATGGCGACGACGTGCTGGTCTGCGAGGGGGACTGCGACGACCTCGACGCCGCCAGCTGGCCGGGGGCGCCCGAGCAGTGCGACGGCGCGGACAACGACTGCGACGGCATCGTGGACGAGGACGTGGACGAGGACCTGGACGGGGACGGCTTCAACCCGTGCCAGGGGGACTGCGACGACACCGACGCGGCCGTGTACCCGGGCGCGGCCGAGG
>CAZXHG010000201.1:0-18700 GCA_964639985.1 uncultured Rickettsiales bacterium | reverse complement strand
CACATGACACCATCCCCGTCCACCGTACCCGCCCGCCTGAACCGCCATACCTGACATCCCCACTCAAGAACACAGGTACGCACCAGGCTACTCGAGCCCCCCTGGGTCCACCCCACGAGGGAGGCACATCACATAAGTGGTTGGCACCCCTTGTTGGCACCCCCTGTTGGCACCCCCAGTTGGCATGGATGGGCCTCGGGCCTCAGCTGCCCGACTGGAGATAGGTCTCGATCTCGGCCACGAGCGCGGGATCGGGCCGGGTGGGCTCATACCGGGAGAGCGCCCTGTCGACACGCCGGTCCAGGCGGTCCCGGATGGACTCATCCGGCTGGCCGATTCGGGTGCGGTTGGGGACCTGGGACATCCACAGGCTCTCCCGGAAACGTCGACGGGTGTGGGGGTGACCGAGGTACAGGGAGCCGCCGCGGGCCACCTCGTCGATCACATCCAGGGCCATGGCTTCCTCGCCCAGGTCCGCAGGTCGGATCATGTGGCGGGCCTCGTCCCGGAGCTCGGCGGCGAGCGCCAGCATGCGCGCGTCGAAGAGCTCGCCGAAGGCCATGTAGCCCATGTCGTGCACGAGGGTGGCGCCCGCCTCCAGCGCCAGCAGCACGCCGCGAGCCGCCTCCCACGCGGCCTGGGCGTCGAGTCGTCGCGAGTCCGTGCACCCGGCCGTGCCCCACGACGGCAACCGGTAGTGGTGCCCCAGTTCGGCGTACATCGCCACGGTCCGGCCCCACTCGGGCGCGCCGTAGCAGACCGACCCGGTGCGCATGTCCGCGCTGGAGGTGTTGGCGCCGAAGACGAACCTCGGCTGCTCGTCCAGCAGCATCGCGATCACCAGCCCGGCCAGCGACTCTGCCGTGCCCTGGACCACGCCCCCCTCGGTCGTGATCGGTGCTCCGATCCCGCAGTTGGCGCCGGACGCGAACACGAAGGGGATCTGGTTCGTCGCGCAGTACTCGAGCTTCTCGACGCAGGCCCTGTCGAACCTCAACGGTGAGACGGGCTCGAGGTAGGCCAGCAGGAACGGCCGTTCTCGCAGGCGCTCGCGCCCGCCCGCGACGATCGAGGCGATCTCGTGGACTCGCCGGACGTCTTGCACGGAGATCGCGGTGACCACGACCGGACGCGCGGTGTGGGTCACGATCTCGACGAACACGCGGGGGTAGAGCTGTTCGCCGTCCAGCCCGCGCGGCAGGGCCATGGACATCACGAAGTCGTAGCCCAGCGCGTCGGCCAGCTGCACGTTCGCCCCGATGTCCTCGACGAGGGAGTCCCGCGGTTCGCCGCTCGGTCGGTCGGCCTGGTACAGCGCATCCGACCCGGGCCCGAACCAGGTCTGGCCGTCCTGCACGGCCAGCGCCGGCGCTCCGTCCCGGTCGAACAGGGTGAAGCCGCGGGGGACCCGCTCCAGCGCCCACTCGACCAGCTCCCGGGGCAGGAGGATCCTGCCGTCGTCGTCCTTGCGTGCGCCGCGCCCCGTGAGCAACGCTTCCACGCGTCCACTCTCCAGCGCGATGCCAGTCGTCCCCAGCACCCGCACTGCGGCCTCGTGGAATACCTCGGCCCCGCCCGGTTCCAGGAGATGGATTCGTCTCATCATCGGCCTCCAACCCTCACAGGTATGGTCGGCACCCTCACATGAGACGGAAGAAAAGGCGAGCCCCCCCGGCGTTGCCGCCGGAGGGGCTGCTGATCACGGCTGGGTAGGGGTTGGGGGGGGTACCGCGATCAGCGTCGGCGCCTCAGCGCCAGCACCATTCCGGTCAGGACCAGGGCAGCCAGGGAGGAGGATCCGGCCGCGCCGCTCTGCCGGCACATGCAGCTCACTTCACCGGACTCGCAGAAGCCGTCGGTGCACTCCGACTCCGCGTCGTCGTCGTCATCGTCGTCCCCGGACGCGTCGTCGTCATCGCCGACGTTCTCGGGGGTGTCGTCGGGGTCGAACGGGTCGGTGCCCTGTTCGACCTCGGTACCGTCACTCGCGCCGTCGTCGTCCGTGTCGTCATCCAGGGGATCCGTGCCCTCGGCGACCTCTTCGCCGTCGAGCAGGCCGTCGTCGTCCGTGTCGTCGTCGAGGGGGTCCGTGCCGATGTCGACCTCCACGCCGTCGAGCAGGCCGTCGTCGTCCGTGTCGCTGTCGAGGGGATCGGTGTTCCACTCGAGCTCCTCGGGATCGTCGAGGGTGTCGGCGTCGGTGTCGGCGTCCTCGGGATCCGTGCCGAGCTCGTCCTCCTGCGCGTCGCTCAGGCCGTCATCGTCGCTGTCGAGCAGCTCCGCGTCGTCTGCGGAGTCGTTGGGGTCGGTCTCGCCGTCCCCGATCTTGCCGTCGCCGTCCGCGTCCTCGGCCCCGTCCATGGCGCCGCCGCCGTCGGTGTCGGGATCGAGGGGATCGGTGGTGGTCTCGCCCGCGTCGCCGTCCGGAACGAACACCTCGGGATCCGTGTCCGGGGTCTGGGGGTGATCCAGCCCCTCCTCGGTACCGTCGGCCACGCCATCACCGTCGCTGTCCGGGCTGGTGGGATCCGTGCCCAGGTCGACCTCGTTGCCGTCCTCGAGGCCGTCGTCGTCCGTGTCCTGGTCGGCCGGGTCCGTGCCGAGCTCGTCCTCCTCGGCGTCGGTGAGCCCGTCGCCGTCGGTGTCGGGCTCGCCGTCGTCGTCATCGGTGCTGACGTCGTCGTCGCCGGCGACGTCGTCGTCGTCTGCGGCATCGTCGTCGTCGGCATGACCACCGGGCCGTGGATTGGCCTCCTCCGACTCCCAGCACCCGTCATCGAACAGTCCGCCACAGGAGCCATCTCCCACGACGTAGAGCCCGCAGCCGCTGCCGAACAGCAGCGCCACGGCGGGCAGGAGAGCAACCGACCAGATTCGACCCATGACGTCCATTCCCGTCCTCCTCAAGTACGCGCCTCACATGAACCATGGCCCGGAAACGGGGCAACAGGCGATTACCGGACTGTTACCGGCGGCAACCGGCCCTTCCTGTCCATGCTGTCGGGCGATAGACGAGTCCGGGGGACGAAACATTCGAGCGGATCGGCCCAGGGGTCGAAGAAAACGCGTGCGCTCACGCAACGCGCGCTTGACACGCCCCCGCGTCAGGGCAAGAAAAGGCGCCATGGTGATGCGGATCGGTCCCATCGAGCTCGACGGCCCCGCGGTGCTCGCGCCCATGGCCGGGTACAGCGACGCCCGCTTCCGGCTGCTGTGCCGGGAGCAGGGGTGCGCCCTCGGGTTCACCGAGATGGTCAGCGCCGAGGGGTTGATGCGCAGCGTGCGTTCCACCCTGCGGCTGATGCGGATCGAGCCGGGTGAGCGGCCGGTCGGTCTGCAGCTGTACGGTCACGACCCCGTGCGCATGGGCGAGGCCGCGGCGCGGGCCGTGGAGGAGGTCGGGCCCGACCTGATCGACATCAACATGGGCTGCCCGGCGCGCAAGGTGGTCCGCCGCGGGTCGGGCGTGTCGCTGATGCGGGACATCCCCCTGGCGGCCCGCATCGCCGAGGCCGTGGTCGACGCCGTGGACTGCCCGGTGACCACCAAGATCCGCACCGGGTGGGGGCCATCGGAGATCAACGCGCCAGAGCTGGCCGACGCCCTGCAGGCCGCGGGCGTCGACGGCCTGATCATGCACGGTCGCGACCGCACGCAGCTCCATGCCGGGTCTGTGGACTGGGAGATGATCGGCGCGATCCGGGAGCGCCTGTCGATCCCGGTGATCGGCAATGGCAGCGTGACCGACGGCGCGGAGGCGAACCGGGCGATGGCGATCTCGGGGGTGGACGCCGTGATGATCGGCCGTGCCGCCGTGGGCAACCCCTGGGTGTTCCGGGCGATCCACGACCACCTGGCGGGCGACGAGGCCAGGCCGCCACAGCCCGACGAGGTCCTGGACGCAGTCGGGCGACACCTCGCGGGCCTGATCGAGGTCAACGACGCGCTGGGCTTCGACAGGGCCGAGCGGCGGGCGTGTCGTCGCTTCCGCGCCCACCTGGTCCGGTACGCCACCGGCTACCCCGGCTCGGTGGCGTTCCGCCGCCAGCTCAACGACCTGGTGCTGCGCCGGGACGTGCTCGCCGCCGTGCGCGAGCTCGTGCAGCCCGCCTGAACCTCCGGCGCGGCTGACCCGTTCCATCGAATGGAAGGGTGCTCATGCCCGTCGTTGATCCGGTGAGATCGCTCCGTTAGGATGCGGCGCAGACGCCGGCCCGACGGGTCGTCGTGGAGAACGTGTCGAGACGACACAGCAGAGACAGGGAGTAGCCATGCGTTCCACCATCCTCAACCTGCTGCTGGTCCTGGGCCTGCTCGTCGCAGCCCCGGCCGCCGCCCAGGAGATGTCCGAGGCCGAGGCCCCAGAGGCCGAGGAGCCCGCGCCGCCCGAGGACACCGGCCCGAGCCTGGACCTCGGTCCGGCCAACATCGACCCGGCCATCCCGTGCACGGTGACCATGGCCGACGGCAGCAAGCACAAGGGCAACCTGACCCACGTGATGGTCGCCCGCGACTGGTACGGGAACGACCCCGCGCCCAACACCGGGTTCACCATCGCGGTGGACATCAACCTGCTCAACCTCGACTGGAAGGACGTGCGCCGCGTCACCGTGTCGTCGCCCAACACGTCGTCGGACATGGACTGCTACTCCGACGAGGACGAGGACCCGATCCTGTGGGAGTGCACGCTCAAGCAGGTGTCGGCCATCCAGATGCGCGACAAGCACCAGTACGCCGGCACCTACCGGGTGGACACGCGCGAGACGTTCACGTTCGTGTTCGACAACGACGCGTCCACGGCCGTGAGCTTCACGCTGTACAAGCTGGTGGCCAACACGCAGAACTACGACAGCATGAGCCAGGCGCTGCAGGACCTGCAGGGGATCCTCAAGCAGAAGAACCGCGGAGCGGTACGCCGGATCGACTTCGAGTAGTCCCCCTACCCCTCCACCGGCGCCATGTTGCTGGCGAACACCGCCACGCGCCCGTCGTCGTAGTGCACCACGAAGTCCGCGAACGGCCCCAGGTCGACGCGGCCACCATCCGGCAGCTTCTCGGGCTTGGTCCGCACCACGTGCACCGGCTCGCCCACGAACACCAGGTAGCGGAATGTGTAGCAGTGCAGCGTGTTGCCGCCAGGCCGCACGACCGCCAGGTCGTGGGACGGGTCGCTGCCGCCGATGTGCAGGGAAGGATCGGCGAGCACCGGCAGGTGGGCCTGGCCGACGAGCCTGCCGCCGTCGATGCGGAAGAAGCACAGCTGCCCGACCTCGTCGATCGTCGCCACCAGCCTGCCACCGCCGGCCGAACACACGTCGGTCACGTCGTGGTGGGGGACCTCGAGACGACGGAGCTCCCCGGCCGAGACAAGCGGACCGACGAGCACCGGCTGCCCCCGTCCGGTCCAGGCGAACGCCAGGTCACTGTCCGCGGCCACGCCGCAGCGAAGCACCGGCGCCCGTGACAGGTAGCGGCTGCCCAGGTGGCCGGCGCGGCCCTGGTCGATATCCAGCAGGATCACCTGTCCGTCGGCCGTCCCCGCCACCAGGCGACGGCCCTGGGCGCACCGCGCCAGGTGCGTGAAGGCGCTGCTGTTCTGCAGCACCTCGGTCCAGCCGGTGGACGGCTCGTGGTGAACCAGGGCGTGGCCCGACCCGGAGCGACGCCGGCCCGCGACCCAGACACGACCGCCCTGCCGCTCGCACTGCACCAGCGTGGGGCGCAGGTCTGGCAAGGCAAACCTCTGGGCCTCACCACGCCGCAGGAGCTCGGCCAGCGGACCCATCACCGGACCGCTGCCCTTGCGTGCCGCGAACACCCCGGAAGGGATGCGCACCAGCTCACCGTCGGCCACGAACGCCAGCACCGCGGGGTTGATCACGGGCCCGGCCTCGAGGTCGGCCTCGATGCGCGCCAGCGGAGACATCGGTTCGTACCGCATCCCGGGGAGCGGGTCGGCCACATCGCCCGCCTGCACGGCTGTACGCGCGATCGACGACCGGACGCTGTACTCCAGCCGGGCCCACTCCGGGCTGTCGCCGACCTGCTCGGCCGCCTCCTGCACCAGGTCGAGGGCCGCACCCAGCTCCCCCTCGGAGCGCAGGCTGTCCGCGCGTTGCAGCAGGGCCCGCACGGCCGGGCTCTCCATCGGGTTCTCCCGCACCGTGGGTACCGTCGTGGTGTGGCGGTTGCCGCAGTGGTCGCAGAACCGGGCGTCCGTGGGAAGCTCGTGTCCGCATCGTTCGCAGGTCGGCATACGTACTCTCCCCCCGGAAATGTACTGGATCCCCAGGAGATCCGTCGAACGGTCCGCTCGACGTATTCCCATCGAGCCGCTAAGGTGCGGCCCCATGGGCGAGACGACGACCGTTTCGGCGGCCCCATGGGCGAAGCGCCGCATCCTGGTGCACCTGCTGGCCTCCACCGTGGGGCAGGTGCTGCTGGTGTACCCCGGCGAACACCTGGTCGGCGCCGCGCTGCTGGCGCTGAACGGCGCCTACTTCGTACTGTTCTTCCGCAACGTGCGCATGACCGGCCGGCTCGAGCAGGTGCTGCGAGAGTCGGGCGACCTGCCCGAGGACTTCGACGAGACCGACGACAGCGTGCCCCTGGGGACCACCTATCCGTGGATGTGGCTGGTGTTCCCCGTGATGTACGTGGGCGCGGTGTTCGACGGTGAGCTGCGGTGGTTCGTGGGGTACGCGGTCTGGGTCGACCTCGCCCGGCTGGTACTCCAGTTCCTGCTGGTGGCCGTGGTCCACGCCAACCTGCGCCACAAGCTGCGCATGCTCACCGATCCCGACTACCTGGCCAAGGTGGTGGAGCGCGCCCGGCAGCAGGCGGAGCGCGGGGACGGCACGCCGTGACGGCGGAGCTGGTGGTGGTCGCCATACGTGGCGAACGGATCGCCGCCGGTCCCGACGCCTTGCGCGTGGGCGTGGGTCCCCGTCGCGCGGCCGATGGATTGCGCGCGGCCCTGCTCGCCCGCCCGGTGGACGCGGTCGTCAACCTGGGCATCTGCGGCGCGCTGGCCCCCGACCTGGGAGTGGGCGACGTGATCGTCGTGGACCGCTGGGCGCACGGCTCCCCCGCGGACGAGGACCTGCGCAGCTCCGTGATCACCCGGCTTGACCGAGCCGGGCTGTCCCACCAGGGAGGATCGGCCCTGACCGTGCGCTACCCGTTGCTGCGGCCGTGGTCCAAGCACCTGGCCCACCGTCGCACCGGCGCACGGATCTGCGAGATGGAGGGCAGCGCCCTGGCCGCGGTGTGCGCGCAGAACGACATCCCCTTCGCGGCCGTGCGCACGGTGATCGACGACCGCGACACCCGGTTGCGACGAGCCCCGCTGCTCGCACCCCAGTTCCTCGCGTCGCTGCGCGCGCTGCGCCGCGTCGCCCGTGCGCTCGCACATTGACCCTCCACCCGCCCTGCGGTAGAACGCGCACCCGACGACAGCGGCCACGGAGTAGCCAGCGATGAACACCGAAGACAAGCCCCGCGACAACGCGCCCAAGGTCATCCGCCGCGCCGCCGACCGCGACCGCGCGCCCGACCTCGACAGCCTGCTGGACCAGGCGCTGGCAGAGGCCGACGAGCCCGGTCCTGCCGGTCCGCCCCAGGAGGCCCCCGCAGGGCCGCCGGCCGAGGGCACCGACGACGAGGCCGAGGACGCCGACGACCCCGACGGGGACGACATCCCGGACGCGCCGTGGGCCAGGAGCGAGCAGGAGGTCGAGGAGGAGGAGCTGGCCCAGGACGAGCTGGAGCGGCAGCTGATGGCCGCGGGAGCGGCCGCCGGGGGACAGGTGCGGCGCGGTGATCGCGTGACCGGCACGGTGGTGCACATCGGTGACCAGGACATCTTCGTGGACATCGGCGGCAAGTCCGAGGCCCTGCTCGACGCGGACGAGCTGCGCGACGCGGACGGCAACGTGACCGTGGACCGCGGCGAGACCCTGACCTTGTACGTGTCCCAGACCGACGGCGAGAGCGTGCGGCTGAGCTACAAGATGGCGCTCGAGGCGCGCGACCGCGAGGCCGTGCGCACCGCCTTTGCCGAGCGTATCCCGCTGGAGGGCCGCATCACGGACCGCCGCAAGGGCGGCTACGACGTGCGCTTCCCCAGCGGCCAGCGGGCATTCCTGCCGCTGTCGCAGGTGGAGCTGCACCACGTGGACGACGAGGACCTCGACGACTACGTCGGCCGCACGTTCGAGTTCCTGATCACCAAGTACGAGAGCGACGGCCGCGACCTGGTCGTGTCCCGCTCGAAGCTGCTGCGCGAGGAACGCGAGCAGCTGCGCGACCAGCTCCGCGACACCCTGGCCGAGGGCCAGATCCGCGAGGGCAAGGTGGCCCGCATCGTGGACTTCGGCGCGTTCGTGGACCTCGGCGGCCTCGACGGCCTGGTGCACGTGTCCGAGATCCAGTGGGGCCGCACCGAGCGGCCGCAGGACAAGCTGCGCCTGGGCGAGACGGTCCGGGTCAAGGTGCTGCGGGTGGACCGGGCCAAGGGCACGGTCTCGCTGAGCATCAAGCACGCCGAGGGGGATCCCTGGGAGCGGGTCCAGAACGAGTTCGTCGAAGGCGGCACGTACCCGGGTAAGGTGACCCGGCTGGAGGCGTACGGCGCGTTCGTGGAGCTGGTACCCGGGCTGGAGGGCCTGGTCCACGTCAGCGAGCTGTCCTGGGAGCGGGTCCGACACGCCGAGAACGTGGTGCAGATCGGCGAGCAGATCACGGTCAGGCTGATCCGGATCGACCACGAGAAGCGGCGCCTCGGCCTCAGCCTCAAGGCCGTGGGCGGCGATCCGTGGCACGACATCGTGCCGGCGTGGATGCGTGGCCAGCTGCTCGAGGGGACCGTGGACAAGGTGGCCCCGTTCGGCGTGCTGGTGAACCTGGCCCCGGGCGTGAGCGGCCTGATCCCGAACTCCGACCTGCAGATGGACAAGGCTCAGGCCCACCTGGCGTTCCAGGCCGGCAAGACCGTGACCGTGGAGATCGGGGACATCGACCGGGATCGCCGCCGCGTCCGGCTGTTGCCCAGCGACGAGAACGCGGTGGGTGAGCGGGCCGCGATCGAGGACTACAAGAAGGAAGCCCAGACCACCGGCTTCGGTACGCTCGGCGACATGCTGTCCGGCCTCAAGCTCGACGACTGATCTCGGCCTCGGCCTCGCCTCGCACGGCCGGATCGGGATCCCCCCTCCGCACCCGTTCCAGTACGGATCGCGCCTCCCCACCGCCCAGCTGCCCCAGCGCCCAGGCGGCGTGCTGACGGATGACGGGATCCTGTTCGCCTTCGAGGCAGGTCGCCAGCGCGGGCACGGCGGAGGGATCACCGGCGTTGCCCAGCACGACCGCGGCGTTGCGCAGCAGGCCGCGGCGTCGCGCGCGCAGCACGGGCGTCCCCGCGAACGTGCGCCGGAAGGCTGGTCCGTCCAGGGCCAGGACCTCGGCCGCGTCGTGGTGGGCGGCCAGCCGTCGGACCAGGTCCGGGTGGGAGCGGCGGCCGGCGAAACGGTTCCACGGGCAGGCCTGCAGGCAGCGGTCGCACCCGAAGAGCGAGTCCCCGACCGCCGGCCGCAGATCCCGCGGAAGTGGACCCCGGTGCTCGATCGTGAGATAGGACAGGCAGCGCCGCGCGTCGATCCGGCCAGGCGCGACCAGCGCGCCGGTGGGGCAGGCCTGCACGCAGCGCACGCATCGGCCACATCGATCCACGTGCGGCTCCGACGGCTCCACCTCCCGCGCCGTGAGCACCACCGCGAGCAGCAGCCAGCAGCCGTGGCCCCGGGAGATCAGGTGGGTCTGACGCCCGATCCAGCCGAGGCCGGCGCGCTGCGCCCACACCTTCTCCATCACCGGCCCGGTGTCCACGTACACGCGGGCCTGCGGGTCCCCAGTCGCGCGCGCCACCTGCTCTGCGGCAGCCCGTAACACGTCGTGGTAGTCCGCCAACCGCGCGTAGGCCGCGATCCGCCCCGCGCCAGCCACGGGCTCCGCGGCCGGGGCCGGGTACTCCGCGGCGAGCACCACCACGCTACGAACCCCCGGGTGCACGAGCCGCGGGTCGGCCCGCCGCCCGGTCTCCCTCGCCAGCCAGGCCATGCCCGCGTGATACCCGCGCGCCACGAAACGTTCGAGGTCGGCGGCCTCGTCGAGGGTGGTGGCCGGCGCCGCGCCCGCGGCGCAGAAGCCTGCGGCCAGGGCGTGGTCACGCAAGCGGTCCCGATCGAGCATGGTCTCCTACCCTACTCGCCTCGCGCGCGCATGTGGGTCTAAAGAACACTGGCCTGGGGGGCGATCGGTGGTACACTCCGCGCTCGTTGTCGCCATGAGCGGACTGTTCATCACCTTCGAAGGCGCCGAGGGCTGCGGCAAGACCACCCAGGTCGGGCTGCTGGCCGACGAGCTGCGCGAGCGCGGCCGGGAGGTGGTGTGCCTGCGGGAGCCGGGGGGTACGCTGCTGGGGAACGTGATCCGCGGGCTACTGCTGGGGACCGAGGCGCCGGAGTTCACCCACCTGACCGAGGCCTACCTGTTCGCCACCAGCCGCGCCGAGCTGGTCGCCAAGGTGATCCGCCCCACGCTGCACGACGGCGGCGTGGTGCTGTGTGATCGCTTCGTGGACTCGTCGCTGGTCTACCAGGGCGTGGGCCGCGGGCTGGGCGAGGACCGGGTGCTGGGCATCAACCGGGCGGCCGTGGACGGCTGCTGGCCGGACCTGACGTTCCTGCTGGACATCCCGGTGGAGGTTGGCCTGGAGCGCGCCCGCTCACGCGCCGGCCTCGATCGAATCGAGGGCGAGGAGCGCGGCTTCCACGAGCGGGTCCGCCAGGGTTTCCTGGACCGCGCCGAGCGCAACCCCGAGCGGATCGCCGTGATCGACGCCAGCGCCTCCCGCATGGAGGTGCACCGTCGCATCATGGCCCAGCTGCGGCGCCGCTTCCCGGAGTTCCGTCCGTGACGTTCCCCGGGATCTTCGGGCACGACCGGATCACCGCACGCCTGTCCCAGGCAGCCGCGCGCGGTACGCCCCACCACGCCTACCTGTTCCACGGTCCGGACGGCGTGGGACGACGCCAGGTGGCGCTCGGCTTCGCCATGGCCCTCAACTGCGAGGCGCCCACGACGCCGGGCGTTCCCTGCGGCGCCTGCGCCTCGTGCCGGCGCATCGGCGAGGGCACCGACGGTGACGTCTGGACCGTGGCGCCTCTACCGCCGCCCAAGAACCCCCGGGGCAAGCTGGCCATCCGCGTGGACGTGGTGCGGGAGCTGCAGAGCCGGCTCGCCTTTCGCGTGGACGAGGGGCGGACGCGGCTGGTGGTCGTGGACGACAGCGAGCTGATGGGCGTGGAGGCCTCCAACTGCCTGCTCAAGAGCCTGGAGGAGCCGCCTCCCCGCACTGTGCTGATCCTGATCACCCGTCGCCTGGGACAGGTGCTGCCCACGATCCGCTCACGCTGCCTGCAGATCGGCTTCCAGCGCCTGGACCGCGACACCCTCCAGCGGCTGCTGGTGGAGCGTACCGACCTGGAGCCGGCCGACGCCGAGCGGGTGGCGACCGTGGCCGGCGGCTCCCTGGGCCGCGCCCTGACCCTGACCCCGGACGAGGTCGAGGCCGAGACCGAGCTGCTGCGCCGCACGTTCGCCGCGCTGCAGGGCCCTGCCGTCGGGCGAATCGAGCTGGCCGCCGAGCTCGACCGGCTGGAGGTCGAGGCCCGGCGGGCGCAGGGCAGCTTCATGCGCAGCTTCGTGATCTCCCTCGGGGACGTGCTACGGGACGCGGCCGCGCTCGCCAGCGGCGCGGACGTGCCGGCCCGCCGCCCCGACTGCAAGAACCTGGCCGGCGAGCTGGCCGGCCGCCTCGACGCCGACGCCCTGCTTCGGCTGTTCGACGACCTGCAACAGGCCCGCGGTCGGCTGGACCGCAATATCGCCACTCGCCTCGTGTTCGAGGCGTTGCTACTCGAGAACAGGTGAGATGAGTTCGAACGACGACAAGCCCGAACCGCAGGCGAACGGCGCCGAAGAAGCGCCGGAGCCCCCGGCCACGCAGCCCGACGAGCAACCCGACGAACCTGTCGAGCAGCCCGACGAGCCCGCAGCGAAGCCCGACACGCCGCCCTCGAAGCCCGCCCGCAAGCCGCGTACGCGCACGTACGCCGCGCTCGCGCTCCGCCCTGCCGGGCGGATCCACTGGCTGCCGGTGGATCCCCGCCGCTTCGCCCTGTCCCCGGGCGACCTGGTGGTGGTGGAGACGGATCGCGGCCTGTGCATAGCGCGCGTGCTGGTGCCGGCCGAGGAGAAGGAGCGGGGCGACGTGCAGCAATCGCGCCATGTGCGCAAGATGGTGCGCCCGGCTCGCGAACCCGACCTGATCACGCATGCCGAGGGCAAGGCCCGCGAATCGGAGCTGCTCGAAGAGGTCAAGGAGATCACCCGCTTCAGCGGCGTCAACCTCAACGTGGTGTCCGTGGACTTCCAGGCGATCGGCAACAAGCTGACGGTATTCTTCGCCGCAGAGAAGCGCGTGGACTTCCGCTCGCTGGTGCGCGACCTGTCGCACCGGCTGGGCGTGCGCGTGGAGATGCGCCAGATCGGCGTACGCGACGAGGCCAAGCTGTTCGGCGCACTCGGCCACTGCGGCCGGGAGCTGTGCTGCGCCACCTTCCTGCGCGGGTTCGGCGCGGTCTCGATCCGCATGGCCAAGACCCAGAACCTGGCCCTCAGCCCCAACAAGGTCTCCGGCCTGTGCGGCCGCCTGATGTGCTGCCTGGCCTATGAGCACGAGTGCTACCACGAGATGAGCCGGCAGATGCCCAAGGCGGGCAAGCGCGTGCTCACCGACCAGGGACCGGGCAAGGTGCTGTCCCTGGACGTGCTGCAGCAGAAGTTCACCTTCCTCGGCGACGACGGCGCGCGCCAGATCCTGGGGGTCGACAACCTGGAACGGGACGAGGACGGCAGGCCCGTGCGCCCGCCGCCCCGAGGCGATGGGCCACCGCCGGGCCGCGGGGCGGGCGGCAGATCCGGCCGCAAGCCCGGGGGCCGGCCAGGTAGACCCGCCGGCAAGCCGGGAGGCAAGCCCGCCGGCAAGCCAGGAGCCAGGCCCGCGGGCAGACCAGGAGGCAAGGCGGGCGCGCCGGACGGAGAAAAGGGCGGAAAGGGCGGACCGCGCAAGCGACCGAGGCGGCGACCGCGCAAGCGAGGACCGGGCAAGGCTGGCCAGGCGCCACGGCCTCCGAAGAAGGACTCCAAGGAATGAGCGAGACGTTCTACATCACGACGGCCATCGACTACGTCAACGGCAAGCCCCACCTCGGCCACGCCTACGAGAAGATCGCGACGGACGTGATCGCCCGCTACAAGCGGCGCATGGGGTTCGACGTGCACTTCCTGACCGGCCTGGACGAGCACGGCATGAAGGTCGCCCGCTCGGCCGAGAAGGAGGGCAAGGCCCCCCAGCAGTTCGTCGACGAGCTCGCCGCGGACTTCGTGGAGGCCTACGACCGCCTGGGCATCAGCTACGACGACTTCATCCGCACGTCCGAGCCCCGCCACGCCCAGGGTGTGGTCGAGCTGATGGAACAGGTGCGACGGCGCAACCCCGACGACATCTACGAGGGCACCTACGAGGGCTGGTACTGCGTGGGCTGCGAGGCCTACAAGACCGACAAGGACCTGCGCGAGGGCGAGTGCCCCGAGCACCCGGGCCAGTCGCCCCAGTGGATCGTGGAGAACAACCTGTTCTTCCGCCTGTCGGCGTACACCGAATTCCTGCGGGACCACATCACGAAGCACCCCGAGTTCGTGCAGCCGAAGACGCGCCGCAACGAGATCCTCTCGGTGATCGAGGGCGGCCTCGCGGACATCTCCATCTCCCGACCCAACCTGCCGTGGGGGATCCCGATCCCGTTCCACGAGGGCAGCACCGTCTACGTGTGGTTCGACGCGCTGAGCAACTACATCACCGGCCTGGGCTACGGCCAGGACGATCCGGCCCGGTACGACCGCTACTGGCCGGCCGACGTGCACATCATCGGCAAGGACATCACCCGCTTCCACTGCATCATCTGGCCGGCCATGCTGGCCTCGGCCGGGCTGCCACTACCCAAGGTGGTCCACGCCCACGGATGGGTCACGCTCAAGGGCCAGAAGCAGTCCAAGAGCCTGGGCAACGTGGTCGGGCCGCTCGACGCGGTGGACAAGGTCGGCGCCGATCCCCTGCGCTACTACCTGATGGCCGAGGTCAGCTACGGCAAGGACGGTGACTTCTCCTGGGAGCGCTTCGAGTCCACCTACAACACGCAGCTGGCCAACGAGTACGGCAACCTGCTGAGCCGCTCGCTGAACATGACCCGCAAGTACTTCGGCGAGATCCCGCCGGCCGCCGACCTCCCCGAGGTGCGCGAGCACGTCGAGACGTGCACGACAAAGTACATCGAGGCCATGGACGCCCTGCTGATCGACCAGGCCGTGGACCAGGCGCGCGCCATCGTGCGCTACCTCAACGCCCTGATCCAGGAGCGCCAGCCGTTCACCATGGCGAAGTCCGAGGATCCCGCGGTGCAGCAGGAGCTGTCGGACCTGATGTACGCCATCGACGAGGCCATCCGCGTGGCCACCCACCTGCTGTGGCCGGTCATGCCCCACCGCTGCGGCGAGGTGCTCGAGCGGCTCGGCTGCACCGGTGACCTGGACCGGCCGCTGACGGAGACGTGCGCCTGGGGCGGCCTGCCCGCGGGCGCACCGGTGGAGAAGGGCAAGCCCCTGTTCCCCCGGCTGACGACCGACTGACCATGACCACCCTGTTCGACTCCCACTGCCACCTGGCATCGCCGAGGTACGCCGGCGACCTCGACGAGGTGATCTCCCGCGCCAGGGCTGCCGGCGTGGAGCAGATGGTCTCCATCGGCTCGGGCTACGGCGTCGAGGGCATGGATCGCGCCGTGGCCATCGCCCGCGACCACGACGGCATCTGGGCCACGGTCGGTGTGCACCCCCACGAGGCGGGCGAGGTCACCGACGAGGTGTTCGAGCACATGGCCGAGCTGTCCTCGGCTCCCACCGTGGTCGCCCTCGGCGAGATGGGCCTGGACTTCTTCCGCGACTGGAGCCCCCGGGACGCCCAGGAGCGCGTGTTCCGCCGCCAGCTGCGCATGGCGCGCAAGCTGGACATGCCCGTGGTGATCCACTCCCGCGCGGCCGAGGCCGACTGCCTGCGCATCATGGACGAGGAAGACGCGTTCGCGGGCCGCGTGCTGATCCACTGCTTCAGCCACGACTGGGCATTCGCCCGCGCCGTGCTGGAGCGGGGCGGGTTCCTGTCCGTACCCGGCGTGATCTCCTACAAGAACGCCGGCCCGATGCAGCCGGCCGTGGCCCGCATCCCCGGCGAGGTGCTGCTGCTGGAGACCGACGGGCCCTACCTCAGCCCCGTGCCCTTTCGCGGCAAGCGCAACGAGCCGGCCTACATGGTGCACACGGCCGAGGCCGTGGCCGACGTCCGCGGCCTGTCGGTGGAGGACGTGGCCCGGGCCAGCACCCGCGCAGCGCGCGTGTTCTTCGGGCTGCAGCCCGACGAGGCGCAGCTCGGCGCGGTCGGCTACGCGATCCGCAACAGCGTCTACCTCAACCCCTCCAACCGCTGCACGCTGGCGTGCAGCTTCTGCCACAAGTTCATCGACTTCTGCGTGGCCGGCCACTACCTCAACCTGCGGGGGTTCCGTCCCACGGCCGACGAGCTGGTGGAGGCCGCGGGCGTGGCCCTGCTTCGTGGCGCGGCCACGCCGGAGGACCTGGGACACGGGTACGAGCGCGGGGACCTGTCCGTCGCGGACGAGGTCGCGTTCGTGGGCTATGGCGAGCCCACCACCCGCCTGCCCGTGATCCTGGAGGCCGCGCGCAAGCTGCGGGCCGCGGGCGCGCGCAGCGTGCGCCTGGACACGGACGGGCTGGCGTCGCTACGGGAGGGCCGGGACGTGATCCACGAGATCGCCGAGGTGTTCGACGCGGTGACCGTGAGCGTGAACGCGCCCGACGCCGACACCTATGCGCGGCTGTGCCCCAACCCCCACGGTGGCGTGGCCTGGGAGGCCGCGGTTGCGTTCCTGAAGGGGTGCGTGCACGCGGGCATCCCCTGGGTCCAGGGCACGGTCGTGGGCGTGCCGGACCTCGACATCGAGGCCTGCGAAGAAGTGATCGAGGGGACGGGGGCCCGCTTCAGGGAGCGGGTCTACCACGTGGTGGGCTGAAGCTAGTCCTTCTTGTCCTTGTGGATCGGGAAGGCGGGCGTGGAGCCCTGGGCCCTCGCCTTGCGCTTGCGATCCCTGCCCATCTTGGCGTCCCGCATCTGCCGCTTGCGCTTCGTGACCTTGGCCAGAGATGCCATGACATCCTCCTTCGGAGCGCCGGGATACTAGTCGTCCGGCGGGGAGGCGTCAAGGGATTACTGGACGTGCTCCCGGCAGGATATCCGCCATGCGTCGAGCTCCATGCGCTTGACCAGGGTGTCGAGGTCCAGGGCGTTGGCCTCGTCACACACCTGGTCGGCGTGGGTGGCGTTGCCGTACTGGATCTGGAACACGGCCTTGCCCGCGTTCACGAACGGCAGCAGGGTCTCGCACTCGTCGTAGTCGAAGCACTCCTCGTTGACCGAGAAGTCGAACCAGTCGACGAGTTCCGGGATCTGGTCCAGGTCGTTCTTGAGGCCCACGCTCAGGCCGCGGGCGTGGGCCGCGTCGGCGAGGAAGCGGTTGTAGTCGAGCTGTTCGGCGGGCCCGAAGGTGAAGCCCGGATCGTTGGTGTAGCCGTCCACGTTGTCCGGATCCACGCCGTCGCAGCCGCGGGCTGCGGCGTGGTCCAGGCGGGCCTCCATGATCGTGCGGACCTGCGGGTGAGTGACGTCGAGCCACTTCTCCCCGGGCCAGCCGTCGAGGTCGTTGCCCAGAGCCTCGGGGGGGAAGTCGTCCGCGTCGTCGCGCCAGTCCTCCCAGCTGCCCGCGCTGAAGTAGCAGATCACGGCGCGGCCGGCCGCGTGCAGCTCGTCGAGTACGGCCTGGTCCGTGTCGAACAGGTCGAGGTCGTACATCTGGGCGTCGATGGAGGTGTCGATGGGCAGGCCCGTGTACTGGATCTGCCACGAGGTGCCGGGCGCGGGCTGCCAGACCGGGTCGGTGTCATCGTCGTCCGTGGCCGAGTCGTCGTCGTCCGCGGTGGTGTCGTCGTCGTCCGCGGTGGTGTCGTCGTCGTCCGCGCTGTCGTCGTCTTCGGTGGCGTCGTCGTCCGAGACGTCGTCGTCGTCCAGATCGGTGGGGCAACCGGCGAGGGCCAGGGCGAGCAGGAGGATGAGGGGGAATCGGTGGAGCATGTCGACCTCCATCGCGGATGCTAGCACGCGGCCGGCGCGGCCCTGGTATGCTGCGCCGCTGGAGGTCCCGTGAGCGAGAACCTGCTGATCCCGTTCCCCCTGCGCCACCAGTGCACCGGCTGTGGTGCCTCCTGCAACGGCCTGAAGGTGCACCTACGTGACGAGGCCGAGATGGAGCGGGTGCGACAGCTGGGGGTGAAGCTCGCCGTGGAGGGGCCTGTCGTGGACGGTTCGTTGCGACAGATCCGCGGGCGGTGTGCGTTCCTCGACGACCTCAATCGCTGTCGCATCCACGCCACCGTGGGCTACGAGGCCAAGCCCGTGGCCTGTCGCATGTATCCCATGGTGATGGTGCGCGCCGAGGACGGCGTGCGCGTGGGCATCGACCCGGGCTGCTTCGACCACGTGCGGTCGTGGCGTGGCGGGCCGCCGATCCCGGAGGGGGACTTCTTCGCCAACAAGAAGTTCCTGCAAGAAGACCAGCTGGAGGCGGAGAGGAGCCTGCTGGACCTGTGCGCCCAGCCGGGGAGCACGGTCGCGGCGTTGCTGGAGGCGATGGCGACCGGGCGGCCGGACGGCGGTCCCGGGCTGCCCAGTAGATTCGGGGGGCGGTTGCTGACCCGGGCGAAGGAGGCGCTGCCGCAGCTGGACGCGGTGGTGGATGGCGACGAGGCCGGGGACGCGGTGCGCGCGGCCTGGGCCGCGATCCGGCCGGTGATCGCCAACGGGGATCCGGAGAACCCGCCCGCGTGGCCGGCGCTCGCGCCCGAGGAGGACGCCTACGCGGTCAACGTGTTGCAGCGGGTGCTCTATCTGCGACTGGCCAGTGGGATCCCGGTGGTGTCCGGGATCGGGCTGCTGGTGCTGTCCGGCGCGGTGCTTTGCGCGTGGGCCGATCCGACCAGGGAGCCGTTCGGACGGAGGCTCGCCGCCTGGACCCGGCTGATCCGCGTGATGAACTTCTGGCTGGCGTTGACCCCGGACGGCGAGACCATGGCCTGGCTGGCGCGGGGGGGGGAGTAGCCACCCCACCCATCGCGACTCTCCCTCCTTGCGACGATCCCCGTGGGGACATCTCACCGGCCACGACAATCATTGGATACAATGCTGGTGAGGGGAAGGTACGCCAGTGACTCGCGCCGCTCGCCTGATCGTTCTGTTCGGAGCCCTGTGCATCCTCGTCGGGTGCCCCACCGAGGGTGAGCCCGCCGACGACGACACCACCGGAGACGACGACACCGCAGACGACGACACGGGCGACGACGACGACACCGCCGACGACGACGACGACGAGGACGACGACACCGCACACGACGACAC
>CAZXHG010000200.1:0-18976 GCA_964639985.1 uncultured Rickettsiales bacterium | reverse complement strand
CGGCCTGGGCCTGCTGCGGCCGCGGCGGCGGCGGCGGCGCGCCCGCGCCCCCCAGCAGCCGGCCCCGCCGCGCGCCCCACATCTGCATCATGCCGGTCTGCAGGCGGCCCCCCTGCAGGGGGAAGCCGAAGCCCAGCATCAGCGAGTCGGCCTGCCACAGGGGCACGGCGATGCCGCGCTCACCGTCGGTGACCAGCACGGCGGTGGCGCCGGACAGGGGCGTGGCCTGGAAGGTGAAGACGGTGCGGCCGAAGGCGTCGGTCGGCCCGCCGCCGGTGACCGTGCCCACGTTGTTGAGTGTGGTGGCGGACAGCTCCACCCCGGACACGGGCATGCCGTAGCGGTCCAGGGCCATGGCCACCACAGGCATGGTGCCGTTGACCCCGACCTGGTCCATCACCGGCCAGGCCACCAGCGCCTTGGCCGGCCGCGCGGCCGCCGGGATCGTGACCTCGGCCGACATGGGCACCGGCTGGTCGAAGGAGCCGGTGAACGAGGCCTGGAAGATGTTGTCCCCAGGCGCGATCTCCATCGGGATCACGCCGTCGAGGCCGGCGAACGAGACCCCGGTCCCCGGGGTCAGCGGGCCGGCCGGGTTCATCACCTCGCCGCTGAGCGCGATGGTCTGGGTGCCGCCGTTGACCGCGGTGGGGTTGGTCGAGAACCAGAACCCGGCGGGCGGCCCGGGCACCACCTCCACGGTGATGCGGTCGCCGAAGTTCTGCTCCGCGCCCAGCACCACCGCGCTGATCGTGACCTCGGTGGGGGCCGCGACCGCGGGGGGCACGTACATGGCGCGGAACGTGCCCGGCCCGATCACGTCCAGGGCCACGAAGTCGCCGTGGGAGACCTCGAGCTGCAGGGGCGCGTCGTTGAGCGGCCGCGCGTCCTGGCCCACCACGAAGATGTAGACCGGGTAGCCAGCCGCGCCGTTGCCGGGGACGTACGAGGCCATGGGCGCGACCTCGACGCACTTGAAGTCCGGCAGGCGCAGGTCCACCCCGACCCTCGGCCCAGGCTGGCCCTCGGCGTCGAACTGGAATGCCGCGCCCTCGCGTATCCCCGGCGGCACCACGATCGGCACCATGGCTACGCCGTTCTCGTCGGCGATGGCCGGGCCGTACGGCATGTCGCCGATCATCATGCCCACGGGCGCGAACGGTACGCCGGCCTCGATCTTCCACTCGGTGGCGCCCACCAGCGCCAGCGGCATGAACATGGTCGACAGCTCGGGCTCGGCCTTGTCCACCAGCGACAGGATCACCAGGGCCGGGGCCTTCTGGTCGTCCGGGGGCCGGTACTCGGCCCGGTAGGTGCCGCCGCCCAGGGGCTGGACCTCGCTGACCGCGCCCAGGGAGGAGCCGACCTGCAGGTCCAGGCCCTCCAGCGGGCTGCCCGCCGGGCCCACCGCGGTGAAGGTCAGCACGACCATCTCGTCCTGGCCGAGGGTCAGCTGTTCGGGGGTGGCGGTCATGGAGAAGCGCGCTCCCGCGGCCGGCTCCACGGTCAGGGCGTAGGCCTTCTCGGCCTTGTAGCTGCCGACCTTGACCTTGAGCTCGAGGGTGGCGGTGACCGGCTCGGAGACGGGCGGCATGGTGTACGTGGCGGTGAACACGCCCGGGCCGAGCTGGGTCCAGTTGCCCAGGGTGCCCACGTCGGCCCGGCTGCCTCGCCAGTTGGCCTCCATGGCCAGGCCGCCGGTCTCGTCGGTGACCATGAACAGCAGCGTCTGGGGCGAGCCATCGGCCGTGATCACCCCCGGCGGGATCAGCGTGACGAGCACCGGCCGTCGCAGGGTGACGCGGCCCTGGCCGTGCGCGGGCTGGACCGCGGCCAGCAGCAGCGCGCAGGCGAGCGCGGCGGTGAGCAGGGTGGACGTACAGCGGGCCATGGTCACCTCCCGGCGGATGGGGACGCTGCCAGGGTACGCAATCGGGCGCCCGCGGGGCAACGTACCTGCGCGGGCTCGGGCCGCCGCAAGCCATTGGTATGGCTCGGGAATTCTTGACAGCGGCGCGGGCCGTTGCCTATTATGCGTTGCTTTTCGCGGCGGACCCCCCTTCCGGGGTCGTCGTTGGAAAAGGCAACGTATCGAAATTGTTGAGGAATCGGAGGTTCAGCCATGGCCGTCGTCATCAGGCTGTCCCGTCACGGCGCGAAGAAGCGCGCCTTCTATCGGATCGTCGCCACGGACTCGCGCATGCCGCGGGACGGGCGCTTCCTGGAGATCCTGGGGACGTACGACCCCAGGGCCCAGCCGTCCACCATCAACATCAAGGCCGACCGGCTCAAGCACTGGCTAGGACACGGCGCGACGCCGAGCAAGACGGTGTCGGAGCTGATCAAGACGTCCGGCGTGCTCAACGAAGCGGTCGAGACGACGGAAGGCGCCGCGCAGTGAAGGAACTGGTCCGTTACCTCGTGGAGGCGCTCGTCGATCATCCCGACGAGGTCGACATCAACGAGGTCGAAGGTGGCCGGACGAAGATCCTCGAACTGCAGGTTCATCCCGACGATCTCGGGAAGGTGATCGGCCGCCAGGGCAAGACGGCGAATGCGTTGCGCACCCTGCTGAAGGCGCACGCGTCGCGTGAACGTAATCGAGTGGTGCTGGAGATCATCGAGGCGAACGATGACCCGGAGCGAGCAACCGACGACGGGGAAGAGGAAGAGGACTGAGGCGGCCTGGACCAGGGCCGAGGCCCTGGTCCCCCTGCTCGCGGGCACCCCCGCCGCCTCCGACCGCGTCACCCTCGGGACCCTGGTCAAGCCCTGGGGCAAGCGCGGAGAACAGACGGTCACGCTGTACAACCCGGCGTCCGACCTGCTGGAGCAGGTGGACGCCGTTTTCGTCAGCGGAGACGGGTTCGCGCCACGGCGCGTGGGTCTCCGCGGCGCCCGCTGGGTGGGAAAGCGGTACGTGGTCCACCTCGACGGGATCGACGGCATCGAGCAGGCCGAGGCCCTGCGGGGGCTCGAGCTGAGCGTGCCGACGGCGTGGTTGCCGCCGATCGAGGACGAGGACGAGTACTACGTCCGAGAACTGATCGGCGTGGCGGTGGAGGACGAACACGGCGCGCCCATGGGCACGCTGGCGGACGTCTTCCCCACCGGCGGCAACGACGTGTACGTGGTCCGGGGCGATCACGGCGAGAGCCTGATCCCGGCCACGCGGGAATACGTGCTGGAGGTGGACCTCGAGGATCGCAGGATCCGGGTCCGCCGGCTGGAGCTTTGACATTCGATTCGACGTCCTGAGCCTGTTCCCGGCCATGTTCCCTCCCTACCTGGAGGCGAGCATCCTGGGGCGGGCGACGGAGGCGGGGCTGCTGGACGTGGCCGTGCACGACATCCGCGACTGGGCGGAGGGTCGCCACCGACAGGTGGATGACGCCCCCTTCGGGGGTGGTCAGGGCATGGTGCTCAAGCCCGAGCCGCTGGTGGCCGCCATCGAGGCGGTGCGCGGCGGTCCGGACGGCGACGCGCCCGTGGTGTTGATGACACCGCAGGGCCAGCCGCTGGTGCAGGAGACGGTCCGACGGTTCGCCACGTTGCCCAGGATCGTGCTGGTCTGTGGCCGGTACGAGGGGCTGGACGAACGGGTCCGGGAGGGCTGGGTCGACGAGGAGATCTCGGTTGGCGACTTCGTCCTCACCGGAGGTGAGCTGCCGGCGCTGACGGTGATCGACGCCACGGCGCGGCTGCTGCCGGGCGTGCTGGGCAACGAGGCCAGCCACGCCGACGAGAGCTTCGAGGCGGGTCTGCTGGAGTACCCGCAGTACACCAGGCCCCGGGTGTTCCGGGACCTGTCGGTCCCCGAGGTGCTGTTGAGCGGGGACCACGGCCGCATCGCGCAGTGGCGCGCGGAGCGTTCGCTGGAGCGGACACGGCAGCGGCGCCCCGACCTGGTGGCGGGGCGAGACGAGATCGAAGAATGAACCGGGCGCCCCTGGGGCCCGCTGGGAGTCGCGATCATGGACATCATCAAGGAAATCGAACGCAAGCAGCTCGAGTGCAAGGACTTCCGCACGGTGGTCGAGGACCAGCCCGAGTTCGACGAGAGCAAGCAGATCTATCACGCGGCCGCGCGCAAGATCCGCGCCAGCGCCAAGGTCGGCCAGAAGGTCAAGGTGGACGGCAAGAACAAGCGCGTCGTGGCCGACGTCAAGCCGTTCGACCCGGACACCGAGATGCGGCTCAGCGAGGCCAGCGAGCTGGACGCCGAGGCCAAGGTCGGCGACCAGCTCCGCGTGGCCTACGACCACATCGGCGTGCACGACGCACCCGAGCGGCGGTTCCGCTCCGGCGACGTGGTGCGTGTGCACGTGAAGATCAAGGAAGGCGAGAAGGAGCGCGTCCAGGTCTTCGAGGGCGTGGTCATCGGCATCAAGAACGCCGGCATCCGCAGCACCGTGACCGTGCGCAAGGTCAGCTACGGCATCGGCGTGGAGCGCGTGTTCCCGATGTACGCGCCGGTCATCGACCGCATCGACTTCGTACGGCGGGGCAAGGTGCGGCGGTCCAAGCTGTACTACCTGCGCAACCTGTCGGGCAAGGCCGCCCGCATCCCCGAGATCCGGGACATCCCCGAGACCCGCAAGCCCATCGAGGGCTGACGAGGGGCCCGGTGACCGCTCCCCACCTCGAGCGTGGTGTGCTCGGGGAGCAGATCACCGCCGACTACCTGCAGGCGCGCGGCCACCGCGTGCTGGATCGCAACTGGCGCGGCCGCGCCGGTGAAATCGACCTGGTCACCATCCGAGACGGTGTGCTCCACTTCGTGGAGGTCAAGACCCGCACCGGCGACGACATGGGCGTGGGCCTCGACGCGATCACCCGCGCCAAGCAGCGCCGGGTGGTGCGCGCGGCCGAGGCGTGGCTGCTCGGCGCGCCGCCCCACCGCGGGTGCCAGTTCTCGGTGGCCCTGGTCACCCTGCGGGGCGAGGATTTCGCGGTGGAGTTCATCGCGGACGCATTCGACGCATGAGCGGCACCCTCTACCTGGTGGCGACCCCTATCGGCAACCTGGCCGACCTGTCCGCGCGGGCCGGGGCCGTGCTGTGTGACGTGGACCTGGTGGCATCCGAGGACACCCGCCGCACCGGCCGGCTGCTCAAGCACGTGGGCGCCACCGCGCCGCAGATCAGCTACCACGACCACAACGCCGTGCGCCGCATCCCCGACCTGCTCGAGCGGCTGGAGCGGGGGACGTCGATCGCGCTGGTCAGCGACGCAGGCACGCCCACGGTCTCGGACCCGGGCTTCAAGCTGGTGCGTGCGGCGCGCGAACAGGGCCTGGCCGTGGTGCCGATCCCGGGGCCGAGCGCGGTGCTGGCCGCCCTGGCCGGGGCGGGCCTGCCCACGGACCGCTTCGTGTTCCTCGGCTTCCTGCCGCCCAAGAAGGGCAAGGCGCGACGGCTGCTGGGGGAATTCGCGGCCGTGCCCGCGACCCTGGTGCTGTTCGTGTCCCCGTACAAGGTGGCGTCCACCCTGCCGCTGCTGGCCGATGCGCTGGGAGACCGCGACGCCTGCCTGTGCCGCGAGCTGACCAAGATCCACGAGACCTTCGACCGCGGCCCGCTCTCGGAGCTGGCTGTGCGCTACGGCCGCGGCAAGGTCAAGGGGGAGATCACGCTGGTGATCGCGGGCGCCTAGTTCGGGTTGCCCCACCCCCCCTCCGTCCCCTATCGTCGGGGTTGATCCGATGAACGATCGCGACTCCCACCACGGCTCGCTCGACGACGACGACGCAGCCCTGTATCGCGAGCTGTTCGAGAACGCCCACGTGGGCATCTACCGCACCACCCCGGACGGCGAGATCCAGATCGCCAACCGCACCCTGATCCACCTGCTCGGCTACGACTCGATGGAGGACCTGCGGCAGCGGGATCTCGAGCGGGACGGCTACCACCCACGCTACGCGCGCCAGCGGTTCAAGGAGATCCTGGAGCAGGACGGCCGGGTGATCGGGTTCGAGGCCGCGTGGCGGCGCAAGGACGGCAGGCTGATCCACGTGCGCGAGAATGCCCACGCCGTGCTCGGTGACGACGGCCAGGTGGTCTCGTACGAGGGCACTGTCGAGGATATCACCGAGCGCCGGCGCGCCGAGGAGGCGCTGTACGCGGAGAAGGAGCGCTTCGAGGTCACCCTGCACTCCATCGCCGAGGCGGTGGTGACCACGGACACCGAGGGCCGGGTGTCGCTGGTGAACGAGGCGGCCGAGCGACTCACGGGCTGGACGCGGGACGAGGCCATAGGCCGGACCATGGAGGAGGTGGTGCGCCTATCCCGCGAGGAGAGTCGCGCCCCCTACGGTGACCTGGCCCGGCTGGTCCTGCACACCGGCGAGGCCTGGGAGCTGTCCGAGACCGCGATCCTCGCGGCCCGGGACGGCCAGGAGAAGGCCGTCACCTGGTCCATGGCTCCGATCCAGGATCTCCGCGAGCAGGTGATCGGCGTGGTGATCGTCCTGCGGGACATCTCCGAACGTCGGCGCATGGAGCAGGAGCTGGCGCGCATCGAGAAGCTGGAGTCGATCGGGATCCTGGCGGGCGGCATCGCCCACGACTTCAACAACATGCTGACGTCGGTGCTGGGCAACCTCACCCTGGCGCGCATGGTGTCCGACCCGGACGGCAAGGCGGTCGCGCGGATCGACGCGGCCGAACGGGCCATGGACCGGGCGCGGGAGCTGACCGGTCAGCTGATCACCTTTGCCCGGGGCGGCAGCCCGGTGCGCGAACCCACGGATCTGGCGGCGCTGCTGCGGCGTACGCTCTCGCTCACGCTGCGCGGAACCCGGGTCGAGACGGAGATCGAGCTGCCCCACGACCTGTGGCCCGTGTCCGCCGACCCGGACCAGCTGGGGCGCGTGTTCGCCAACCTGGTGTTCAACGCGGAGGAGGCGATGGGGGGGCGTGGCGCGGTCCGGCTGAGCGCCCGGAACATGAGCCTGGCGGCCGGCACATCGGTGCCCGTGGGGTCGGGCATGTACGTGCTGGTATCGGTGGAGGACGAGGGGCGGGGGATCGCCCCGGAGCATCTAGGCCGCGTGTTCGACCCCTTCTTCTCCACCAAGGACGGCGGTACCGGGCTCGGCCTGGCCACGTCGCACTCGATCATCAAGGGGCACGACGGCCACCTCGAGGTCGAGTCCACACCGGGTGAGGGCACCACCTTCCACATCTACCTGCCGGTCTCCGAGGCGGAGGTCGCGGCCGACGAACCGGTCGGCGAGCTGGCGGGCGAGCCCCGGGTGCTGGTGATGGACGACGACGAGATGGTGCGGGGGATCCTGGACGAGGCGCTGCCGCTGCTGGGCTTCCGGGTGGCCTTCGCGCGCCACGGCGAGGAGGCGCTGGCGCTGTACGAGCAGGCCCTGGACGAGGACGGGGCCTTCGACGCGGTGATCATGGACCTCAAGATCAGCGGCGGCATGGGTGGTGCCGAGGCGATCGGCCTGCTGCGCCAGCTGCACCCGGACGCCCGGGTGGTGGTCTCCTCGGGCTACTCCGAGGATCCGATCATGGCGCAGTTCGCCGAGTACGGCTTCGACGGCGTGTTGCGCAAGCCCTACAAGATCGGCGAACTCGGACGGGTGCTGCAGGACCTGCTCGCCGGTTGAGGAGAACCAGCGTCATGAGAGCGGGCCCCCTGGGCAGCGTCAGCCGGGTGCTGTCCGTGGCTCGCAAGGGGCTGCTGGAGCTGCTGCGCGAGCCCCAGCTGCTGGTCATCGTGCTGGTGTTCCCGCTGGCGCTGGTCGTCATCTACCAGGTCGCGTTCGGCCGGGACCACGGGGGCCTGTCCCAGGTGCTGCACCTGCAGCTGCTGGACGAGGACGCTGGGACCACCCTGTTCGGCATGGGCTGGCATAGCGGCGCGCAGCTGCGCGAGGAGCTGGGCGATCTGTCCGTGGCCGATCGGCCGGTGTTCCACCTCGAGCCGGTCGAGGACCCCGACGTGGCCGCGATCGCGGTGTCCGAGCGGCGGGTGACCGGGCAGCTCCGGCTCCCCGCAGGGTTCAGTCACGTGATCGCCTATGGTGCGCCGGATGGACCGCTGGAGGTGCCGCTGCGCGGCGACTCCACGTCCGGTTCGTACGCCATGGCGACCTGCTTCCTCGAGCCGGTGCTGGGGGAGATCGTCCGGCGGACCGCGGGTGGCGAGCGAGACCGGGAGGTCGCCTGGGAGTTCATCGGTGGCGAGGCGCGGGTGTCCGACTTCGACGCGGGGGTGCCCGGGCTGCTGGTGTTCGGCACCCTGCTGCTGGTGGTGACCACGGCCACGGCCCTGGTCCGCGAGCAGGTCGTGGGCACCCTGCAGCGGCTGCGCATGACCCACCTGCGGCCCCTGGACCTGCCCCTGGGCGTGGGTGCGTCGCAGATCGTGGTCGCGTGCGTGCAGGTGCCGCTGGTGTTCGGGCTGGCGCACGTGTGCGGCTTCCGCTGCGCCGGGTCCCATGGGCTGGCGATGGGGATCGTGCTCCTGCTGGGCGCGGGCGTGATCGGCATGGGCCTGTGCGTGGCCGCCGTGTCCCGGGATGACGGCCAGGCGACCTACATCGGCGCGCTGACTGCGGTCCCGATGGCGTTCCTGTCCGGGGCGCTGGTGCCGATGCCGACGCTCGTGGTGGCCCGGGTCGGCGGGGTCGACATCGGCCTGTTCGACCTGCTGCCCGCGACCCACGCGGTCGAGGCCTTGCGCGCGGTCATGGTGCACGGCGAGGCCTGGCGCTCCTTGGGGTACGAGCTGGTCGCGCTCGGGGTGATATCGCTGGCGTTGCTGGCCCTCGGAGCAGCCGCCTACGGCCGGACCCGCATGCGAGGTGTGCATGGCTGAGATCGTACTGCGCTGCGAGGGGCTCTCCCGCCGCTACGGGGACACGGTGGCCGTGGACGGGCTGTCGTTCGACGTGCACGAGGGGGAGGTGCTGGGCCTGCTCGGCCCCAACGGTGCGGGCAAGACCACCACGATCCACATGCTCTGTGGGCTGCTGAACCCGCACGCCGGGCGGGTGCTGCTGCGCGGCGAGGACGTCACCTGCGTGCCCGACTGGCGGTCCCGCGTGGGCCTGTGCCCCCAGGAGATCGTGCTGTGGCCGCGCCTGACCGCCATCGAGCAGCTGGTGTTCATGGGCAGGATGACCGGCATGGCCCGCGCGGCAGCGCGGCAGCGCGGAGACGAGCTGCTCACCGCCCTGGGGCTGGCCGATCGCCGCGACGTGCAGGCGCGGCGGCTGTCCGGCGGTATGCAGCGGCGGCTGAACGTGGCCATGGCGCTGGTGCACGATCCAGAGCTGGTCGTGCTGGACGAGCCCGAGGCGGGCCTCGACCCACAGAGCCGCGTGCGCGTGCGCGAGTTCATTCGCTCCCTGGCCCGTCGCCGCACCGTGCTGGTGTCGACCCACAACATGGACGAGGCCGAGCGGGTGGCGGACCGGGTGGCGATCATCGATCGCGGCCAGCTGCTGGCGCTGGACACCCCCGAGGCGCTCGAGGAGCGGCTGGGGGACCGGGAGATCGTGGAGGTGCACCTCGACCACGGCGACCTCGCCGCAGCACGGCGGGCGCTGGCCCCGGTCGCCGAGGACGTGGACGACGACGGCCTGGTGCTCACCCTGCGCGTCGCCGACGGGGTGGCCGCGCTGGCCCCGATCCGGGAGGCGCTCGCCGCGGCCGGGTGCGAGCCGGGCGAGGTCCGGGTGCGCAACGTCACCCTGGAGGACGTGTTCCTGCAGCTGACGGGGAGGCGGTTGCGCGAGTGAGGATCCTGCTCGTCGCCCACAAGACGTTGCTGGAGTTGTGGCGGGAGCCGCTGCTGTTGTCGTTGCTGCTGCTGTTCCCGGCCGTGGCGCTGGCGGTCACCTCCATCGGCTACGACCAGCCCCTGCAGCGCACGCACCCGGTGCTGATCTGCGGCCCCGACGGCCCGGTCGCCGAGCTGACCGCGGCGTTGACCGCCGAGGCATGGTCGGATGGCCGGCCCGTGTTCGAGGTGCTCCAGGTCGCGGATCGGCGAGCGGGCGCCTCCCTGCTCACGGATCGCGACGCGGATGCGATGCTGGTGGTGGAGGCGGAGCGGCTGGTGGTGCGAGGTGACCCGTCCAGCACCAACTTCGCCGCGGGCGGGGCCGCGCTGTTCCGCGCGGCCAGCCGCTGGCTGGACGACCGCGCCGGGGCGACCCCGCGGGTCGTGCTGGCCGAGCAACCGCTGGCCGATCCGGGTCCGGTGACGCTCTTCGACGTGTACGGGGCGGGTATGCTGGTGTTCGCCGTGCTGATCCTGGTGCCCCAGACAGCGCTGCTGGTGTCTCGCGAGCTGCGGCTGGGGACCCTGCGCCGGTTGCGCATGGCCTCGGTGCGGTCGGGCGAGTTCCTCGCCGGGCTGACCCTGGCCGAGCTGGGCCTGGCCGCGGTGCAGGTCGCGCTGGTGTTCGCTGCGCTGCTGGCGCTGGGGTACCACATGCAGGGCAACCTGCTGCTCGGCGGGGCGCTGTTGCTGGCGGTCTGCCTGTCCGGCATCGGCCTCGGCGCACTGGTCGGGGCCCTGGTGCAGAACGACGGCCAGGCCGGCAACGTGGGCGCGGCCGTGTGCATGATCCAGGTGGTGCTCAGCGGAGCGTTCTTCCCCATGCCGCCGCTGACGCTGTTCCATCTGGCCGGCCACCCCATCGGGCTGTTCGACGCATTCCCCGCGACCCACGGCCTGGTCGCTCTGCACGGGGTGTTGGCCTACGGCTACGACCTGCCCGACGTGGCGTTTCGCCTCGGCGCGACCGTGCTGCTGTCGCTGCTGTACTTCGGACTGGGCGTGGCCATGTTCGCGCGGGTGCAGATGCGGCGCACGACCGCAGCCTGACGCAGCGACCCGATTCGAACCGCCCCGACCCGATTCGGGTCGGCCTGCACGCGGCGAACACCGCCGCGTAGGCTTGCAGTGAATCGATCCGTCGTGGAGGAGGGCGTTGGCCCGGTCCTTGCTCCCTGGCCCCGGTGAGAGGAGCAGCACCATGAGCGACGCGTCATCCACCTGGGGCCGGGTCACGGCCGCGCCCCACCAGCACCTGATCCACATCCGCCGCGGCGAGGTCGTGGCCCACGGCCAGGGGGGCAGCGTGTTCCGCTGGCCCGGGGACACCGTGGCCCTGGTCGACACCTCGGTCCAGCGCCTGCAATTCACCGCCGACCAGGTGACCCGGGAGAAGGTGGGGGTGGGCATCACCGGCCTGGCCGTGATCCGCGTGGTCGAGCCGCTGCTGGCCTACCGCATGCTCAACGTGGGCGACACCGGCTCCTACGCGGACATCCTGCAGCAGATGTTCGTGGGTGCCACCCGACGGCTGGTGGCCAACCTGACCCTGGAGGACTGCATCACACGGCGCAAGGATGCGCTGGCCACGGAGCTGATGGCCGAGGTGGCGCCGGTGGTGCGGGGCAGCGGTCGTACGGACGACGAGACCGACCGTGGCTGGGGCGTGGCCATCGACACCATCGAGATCCAGGACGTGCGCGTGCTGTCCGAGGAGGTGTTCGAGGGTCTGCAGGCGCCCTACCGCGAGGCCCTGTCCCTGCAGGCGCTGCAGGCCCGCGAGGAGCTGCAGGCCGAGGAGGCCCGGCTGGACGAGGAGCGGGTGGCGCGCGAGGCGCACGTGGCCCGGCTCGAGGCCGAGGCCGCCATGCAGCGGCAGCAGGCCGAGGCCGAGGCGCGGGTGCGCGTGGCCGAGCAGGACGCGGCCGCCCGCCGCATCGAGGGTGAGGCCCAGGCCGAGGTGGAGGCGCGGCTGCGCGAGGTGGCCATGGTCAGCTCGCCGGAGCGGCTCCAGGAGCTGCTGCTGACCGAGACCCTGCCCCGGGTGGCCGAGGCGTTCCGCGACAGCTTCGACCAGGTGGTGGTCACCGGCGGTGACCTGTCGGTGCTGGGCAGCGGCGTGGCCCAGGTCCTGGCCGTGGCCCGAGCCATGGGCCTGGACCTGCCGGCCATGCTGGAGAGCGACTCGTCGTAGATCGGGTCAAGGAGGGAGCACAGCGACCGACGGACCCGACACTCCCAGACCGTCCTCAGATCAGGTTCGCGTTGACGCTCAGCAGCAGGCCGTTCTGGATCTGGAAGTCGTCCAACACCAGCGGGACGCGGAAGGCCTTGAACTGGTAGTCGAGGGAGGCCCACCTGGTGAGCTTGACGCCGAGCAGGAACTCGAACTCGGTGTTGAGCAGCTCGAAGCCCTCGAGCTCGGTCTCGGCGTTGTGCACGAACGGCTGCATCAGGGCCACCCGCGCGGTGTAGGTGACGATCTCGTTGAACTGGCCGCCGGCGGTCAGGTTGAGCTCGGCGCCGAGCTGGACCGAGTCCTGCAGGCGCTGCAGCTCCAGCACGTCGGTGGCGTCGTCGTCGGCGATCACGAAGCCGTCGCGGGTGAAGGTCTCCCATGCGCCGATGCCGGTGCGGATCTCGAAGTTGATGGCGTCGCGCTGCAGCGGGGTGGCGAACACGCCCAGGCTCTGGCGCAGCGAGGTGGGCGCCAGGGACGGGGTCAGCGGGATCTTCTCCAGCGCGTCATAGGTGTGGCTCGAGCTGACCGTGCCGTCCACCTCGTAGCGCTCGATGCCCACCGGCTCGGCCGTGATGTAGTCGGTCGGCAGCAGCGCGGTGTCCAGGGCCAGCCCGACGAATGGCCCGAACCAGGGCGCCTTCTTGAGGTGGATCAGGTACATGGTCTCGAAGTCGAGATCGTCGAGGCTCTTGCCGAACACCGGCACCGTGGGGGTGCGGGTGGCACCCAGACCCCACGACAGGGTGTTCTGCCACTCGTGCACGCGGTTGCTGCTGAGGTAGCCCAGGGAGCCGTTGAGCATCAGGCCCAGCGACAGGGTCAGGCCGTCCACGTTGCCGACCACGTTCTTGTTGCTCGACATCGAGAAGTTGGCCGACGCCGAGAGGCTCGGATCCCAGCCCGTGTCCTCCTCCTCGGCCGCGGCCGTGACCTCCTCGGGGATGTAGCCCGGGTCGTCCTGGGCGAGTGCCGTGGTGGCCAGGGTGGTGATCGTCAGCAGTGCCAGGGTGATCCAGAGATGGCGAGGCATGGTGGTGTTCCTCCGTGTCTGCGGTGTCGTATACAGGAAGCGTGCCAACGGATGTGCAGAGCGGCTGCGCGCGTCGATCGTGTCGATCCGTACCTGGCTTCGCCCGTCCCACGAGACGCCCCTTGCGCCAGATTGTCTCAGAGGGGTGCGCAAAAGGAAATGCGCAGGCCGCGACCCTTCCAGACCTCGTCGAAGCGGAGGTCGGACACGCCCGCGGGGATCCAACCGGCCGGGTCCCGATCCGTCCCGTCGATGAACGCCCCCGCGGCCTCCTCCCCCCCCCAGACCAGGCGCAGGGCTGCGCGGTCGATCGAGGGCAGGCCCACGCGGCTGAAGATCCGCGACCAGGCCACGACCGAGGGCGCCTCGTCCACGATCGACAGGGTCGCGCCCGGCCGCGCCACGCGGATCATCTCCTCCACGGCGCGGCGGGGGCTGGAGAAGAAGTTGATGCCGCCCATGTGGTACACGACGTCGAAGGTGTGGTCAGCGAACGGCAGCTGCTCGGCCGCGGCCTGGGCGAGCTGGCATGGCGTGTCGGTGCGGTCGAACTTGCGCCGCGCGCGCACCACCTGGCCCCAGGACAGGTCCACGCCGTACACGGTCAGCCGGTCGGGCGGCACGGGGTAGTGCTCCAGCATGGTGCCCGTGCCGATGCCCACGTCCAGCACGCGCATGCCGGGCTCGAAGCGCAGGGGCGCCAGCACGTCGCCGCGGGCCTGGTCCTTGCCGCCGAAGGCGCGGGCGAACAGCGGCTCCATGCGGTCGTACATGGGAGACAGACCGTCGTAGAAGGTGCGGAAGCGGCGGTTGAGGGGTCGCTCGCCCTGGTCACGCAGCAGCCGGATCACCCCCTCGCGCACCACGAAGGTACAACGGCAGGCGTCACAGGCCTGGCCCTCCCGGTCGAAGGTGATGGGCGCGCGGCAGGTGGGACAGCAGAACAGCTCCATGACCGGGTCTCAGGGCGGGTCGCACTGGCCGTGCGCGATCCAGCCCCAGCAGTCGACCACGTGCTCGGCCGTGATCGCGCAGGTGTGGTGGCCGCCGGCGGCGAGCTGGGCGAAGGCGCCGTCCGGGGGCGGGTACTCGGCGTGGTCGATCATGCCCCAGCAGGTCAGCGAGCCGTCTTCGCGCATGGCGCAGGTGTGGCCTCCGCCCGCGGACACGTGGGCGAACGGCTCGTCCGGGACCACGGTCTGCTCGGACGTGTCGCGGCCCCAGCACTGCACATCCCCGCCGGCGGCGTGGGCGCAGGTGTGGAACACGCCCACGGACAGCTGATCGAATGTCCCGTCGGGCGCGGCGAGCTGGCCGTACTCGTCGCTGCCCCAGCACACGATCGTGTGCTCGGGGGTCAACCCGCAGGCGTGGTCCTCGCCCGCTCCCAGCGCGGTGAACTGCAGCTGGGGCGGCTCGTCCAGCCCGTGGGTCGAGGTGCCCCAGCAGGCGGCCCCGCCATTGTTGAGCAGCCCGCAGCTGATGCCGCGACCCGCGGTCACGGCGCTGAACGTGCCCGTGGGCGACTCGGCCTGCCCCTCGTTGTTCTGCCCCCAGCAGGTCACCTGTCCCTGGGTGTCGAGCGCGCAGTTGTGGAAGTGCCCGGCCGCGAGCTGCGTGTACTCGCCCGTGGGCGACTCGGCCTGGCCATCGGAGTCCGAACCCCAGCAGGCCAGCGTGCCGTCGAGGCGCAAGCCGCACGAGTGGTGCGAGCCGCAGCTCACCGCGGCCCAGTCCGAGGGCACCGTGGTGGTGTCGTCGTCGCCCGGCGTGGTGTCGTCGTCCGAAGCGGTGGTGTCGTCGTCGTCCGACGGGCCGCCCGTGTCGTCGTCGTCGTCCGCCGGACAGCCCGCGAGCGCGAGCGTCATCGCGGCGATCGAGAGCAGGGCCGGGCGCAGGGGAGAGATCGGCGTCACGCCGTCATTGTTCACGCTTCGGGGGAGGCTGTCGACGATCTCAGGGGATTGGAGAGCCTGCGCCACCGGACACCGACGGCTTCCTGGGGCGGGCGAACGAGCCCACCACGATCAGGCCGAAGTCCACGCGGATGGTGTCCACGCCGGTGCTGATCTCGTAGTTGCGGGTGTCGACCCGCTCGACGATGTGGCCCGTCTCGTAGGCCACGCCGGTGTTGAGCCGAATCTGCACCTGCTTGGCCGGCCGGATGTACAGGCCGAGGCCGAAGTGGGGCTCGAGGTACTCCGCGGTCGTGGCCACGTGGCCCGAGGTCTCGGGGTGGGTGAACGGCAGCAGCGTGCCCGCCTCGACGTCCGCCCAGGTGAAGTAGGAGAAGCCGCCGAACAGGTCGACGTTGATGCCCGCATCGCTGGCCGGGTTGTGCATGGCGTACAGCTCGACGCCGAAGTCGACGTGCACCTCGTCGGCCGGGTTGAGGGTGGCGCCGCCCTCGTACACGGGCTGGCCCTCGTCGTCGACGAGGTTGATCTCGTGGCGGCCGGTCATCACGTACTGCGTCCACAGGTACGGTTCGCCGCCATGCACCCGCTTGGAGAACGCGGCCGTCACGCGCAGGTCGGTGCCCCCGCTGCCCGGACCGGCGACGCCGCGGGAGTTGACGTCGTACAGGGTCTTGCCCGTGGGCGGCGAGATGCCGAAATCGAACAGCATGGTCGCGGGCGACGGCCGGTCGTAGGTCTCGTTGAACGGGCTGAACTGCAGCGCGATCCACATGTCGCCGAAGCCGGCGCGCTTGACGTCCGGCAGCTCGTCGCTGGGCACCGGCTCGTTGTCCAGCATGGTCACCCGGCCGTTGGTGGGGTCGTAGTCCCAGTCGTTGGCCGAGCGGAAGTGGTAGCGGTCCTGCAGCACGATGGGCAGCTCGATGTCCAGCTCCAGCATCGGGCAGACACCGAACTCGATGTCCACGCCCAGGCCGTGGCTGGAGTGGTTGTAGCGGGCCACGTCCCGATACAGCAGCTCGTCGGTCTGCTCGCGCAGGCGGCCGAACTGGATCCCGCCCTGGTAGCCGACCTCGGCGTCCATGTGCAGGAAGGGGATCAGCTCCGTGCGCTGGGCCGCGTCCGCCGGGGGTGCCAGCCCGCCGAGCACGACGGCGACGATGATGGGCAGCCAGTTTCGCATCTAATCGGCCCTCGCTACGCTCCCGGGTCGCGTCTCGGGGGCGTTGTAGCCCCCCGAACGGAGCGCCGGATCCCCGCGGGCCGACGCTCCAGCGTCGGCCCTCTCAGTCCCCCTTGTCCCGCCGCAGCCCGTAGTCCTTCATCTTCAGCTGCAGCCCCTTGCGGCTGATGCCCAGGCGCTGGGCCGTGTGGGTCACGTTCCAGCCCTCGGCCTCCAGCGCGCGCACGATCAGGTCTCGCTCCAGTTCCTCGGTGTGCACCCGCACGATCTCCTTGAGCGCCTCGCCGCCGTCGCCGGGCAGCTCCTCGACCAGGCCCCGGTGGCGGCCGCTCTCCGTGGCCCGGCCGCCCTCGCCGAACAGCTCCACCGGCAGGTCTGCCTCGCGGATCACGTCGCCGTCCAGCAGCAGGATCACCCGCTCCATCAGGTTCTCGAGCTCGCGGATGTTGCCCGGCCAGTGATAGCGGCCCAGGGCGCGCAGCGCCGCCGGCGTGACCTCCCGCACCTCGCGGCCGAGCTTGCGGTTGAACTTGTCGAGGAAGTGCTCGAGCAGCCGCGGGATGTCCTCGTCCCGCTCCCGCAGCGGCGGCAGGGTGATCGGCACCACGTTGAGCCGGTAGTACAGGTCCTCGCGGAACGCCCCGCGCTCTACCAGGGCCTCCAGGTCCACGTTGGTGGCCGCGATCAGGCGAACGTCCACCTCGATGGAGCGAACCCCGCCGACCCGCTCGAACGACCGCTCCTGCAGCACCCGCAGCAGCTTGACCTGCATCTCCTTGGGCAGCTCGCCCACCTCGTCGAGGAACAGGGTGCCGCCGCTGGCCAGCTCGAAGCGCCCCGGCTTGGCCGCCACCGCGCCGGTGAACGAGCCCCTCTCGTGGCCGAACAGCTCGCTCTCGAACAGGTTCTCGGGGATGGCCGTGCAGTTGAGCTTGATCAGCGGCCCGCCGGCCCGGTCGCTCAGCTCGTGGATCGCCGTGGCGATCAGCTCCTTGCCCGTGCCGCTCTCCCCGCGGATCAGCAGCGTGGTGGGCGACGGCGCCACCTTGCGCATCAGCGCGAACATCTCGCGCATGGCCTCGGTCCGACCCACGATGCCGGCCAGGGGATCGTGGGCTGGCTCCTCCTCGACGGTGGCGCCGCCCACCCGGGAGCGCTCTTTGGCCGCCTCGGTGGCCAGCGCCTTGTCCATCACCAGGCGGATCTCGGCGTGGTCGAACGGCTTGGTCAGGTAGTCGAAGGCGCCGCGCTTGATCGCCTCCACCGCAGTGTCGACCGTGCCGTGCGCCGTGAGGATCACCACGGGTAGGCCGGGCCAGCTGGCCGTGCACCGTTTGAGCAGGGCCATGCCGTCCATCACCGGCATGCGCAGGTCGGTGAGCACCGCGCGGAAGCCGCCGCGCCCGAGCAGGGCGACCGCCTCGGCGCCGTCGGCCGCGGTGACCACCTCGTGGCCGTCGCGGGCCAGCAGCGCGCGCAGCACGGTGCGGATGTTCTGTTCGTCGTCGACGACCAGGATCTTCTTGGCCAATGCGCGCTCGCGGCCCCCGTGGGTTGGCAATCGAATCGAATCATACCATCGCCGTCTGTTCTCCCAGCAGCCGCAGACGTGCGTGCACCCGTGCGTGCGCCTCGGGTACACTTCCGCCCAGCTAAGAGGAGCAACGCCCATGATGACGACTTCCCTGGTTCGCACGGCCCTGGCCCTGGCGCTGGCCCTGGCGGTGACCACCACCGCGGCGGCGGGCGGCCGGGCCCCCGACTTCCAGGCGCGGGACCTCGACGGCCAGACCGTCAGCCTCAGCGACTTCCGCGACAAGGTGGTCGTGATCAGCTTCTGGGCCACCTGGTGTGGCCCGTGCAAGGCGGAGATGCCCCACCTGCAGAAGCTGCACGACGACTACGCGGCCCAGGGGCTGGTGATCCTGTCGGTGTCCGTGGACGAGGCGCGGGACGAGCCCAAGGCCAAGGCACAGATCCGGGCGGGTGGTTACTCCTTCACGGTGCTGCTGGATCAGGAGAAGGACATCATCACGCTGTTCAACCCGCGTCAGACCGTGCCGTTCGCCGTGGTGATCGGCCGCGACGGCACCATCCACTCGCAGCACGAGGGCTACGCTCCGGGCGACGAGGTCAAGCTCAAGGCCGAGGTCGAGGCCCTGCTGGGCATCGGCGACGCGCCCTCCAGCGCGGACTGAGCCGGGCATGCCGGGCCACCGACTCCCAGCGGCGTTCGTCGCGGCAGTGGCGGTGTGGGTGTGGAGCCCGCCCGCCCTCGCGGTCTCCATCGACGGGTCGAAGAGCGATCCGGCCAGCCCCATGGCGGACGCCTCGTGGATGATCGACGAGGGCCTGTACCTCAAGATCCACGACTTCGACGAGGAGAGCGCCAACCAGGACTTCTTCGAGCTGATCAACCGGGTGCACACCTCGGTCCGCAAGGGTGGCTGGAACGTGGGCGTGCAGGTGGACCTGGTGGCCAACGCACCGCCCGCCGACCCGGAGACCGGCCCGGTCAACCCGCTGTTCGGCAGCCCGGCGCCGTCGCACATGGTCGAGGACGCCTACCTGGTGCCGGAGAAGTTGTGGGTCCACTACCGCGCCCGTCACTTCAAGGTCGAGCTGGGCGACTCGTACATCAACGTGGGCCGCGGCATCGCCCTGTCCCTGGCGCGGCGGCTGGAGATCGACCAGGACACGTCGCTGCGGGGCCTGAACCTGAGCCTGTCGACTCGGCCGGTGGACTGGAACCTGTTCGGCGGCTGGGCCAACGCCCAGAACATCTCGGTGGTGTC
>CAZXHG010000199.1:0-19028 GCA_964639985.1 uncultured Rickettsiales bacterium | reverse complement strand
CCGGTCAGGTGATTGGAGGCGGTACGGGGTCAGGCCGAGACTTGCTCCCGGCTCCTTCGAATGCCGTCGGGGTACGTCGAAGATCGGTGGTCGCCGGTCCCAAGTATCGGGCTGACCCCAGCGGAGGCGGTTCAGGCAGGGGTTGGGGGTGATGGCGAGGCGTGGCGGCGGTTCGTGTTCACCAGCGGCCACCGAATCCACCCCGATCCTGCCGCGAACCGCCCCGGGTGGGGTAAGTTCGCGATTTGTGGGCGTCTTCCCGCATTCGAAGCACCCCAACCGCGTCCGAAACGACCACAAGTCGCGATCTGCCCCCTGTACCGCCTCCAATCACCTGACCGGATCCGGACGGTCCCACCGATCACTCCTGCATGTCGCTCCAGGTGAAGGGCCGGTTCAGGATCTTGTCGGCCTTGATCAGGATGCCGAAGGTCTCGGTGTGGTCGTCCGTGCTGCGCACCAGCTTGACGGTGTGCTCACCCGCCGGGAGCTCCATCCCCATGGCCGTGTCCAGGGTGGTCCCCACGTTCCGCCCGTCGATGTAGACCCGGGCGGCAGGGTAGGCATTGAGCTTGAGCAAGCCCACCCCAACCTCGACCGGCTCGGGGGTGGCGGGCTCCTCCACCGGGGCCACCACCGGCGGCGGATCCGTGCGCGGCGGCGGGTCGTTGCGCGGCGGCGGGTCGTTGCGCGGCGGCGGGGCAGGCGTGGGCGCCTCCTCCACCGGGGCGGGCGTGGCCGCCTCCTCGACCTCCACGGCCTCCTCCCCGGTCTCGACCTCGGCCCCCTCCTCCACCTCGATCCCGTCGATGGCCTCCGCGGGCGTGGCCTCCACGAAGGCCGCCCCGTCGTCGTGCTGCACCCGCTCGACCACCTCGGGCAGGGCGATCTCGCCCCCGCGCACAGGATCGTCTCCCTCGCCCCACAGCCCTGCCAGCAACACCAGCGCCCCGACGAGCACCACGATCAGCAACGGGAACGCCAGCAGCAGCCACAGCCAGCTGATCCCGCCGCCCGACGACTGCTCGTCGGTAGCGGTCGACACCGCGGTGTGCCGCTCCGGCTCGGCCGCCTCCGGCACCGGGAGGGGCTCGATCTCCAGGTCCTCGGTGCCGTCCTCGGACAGGGGCTCGATCTCCAGGCCGCTGTACTCCAGCTCGGGGACAGCGAACTCGCCGAGGGTCTGCTTGGCGATGGCCGGCATGTCCCCACTGCCCAGCGACGTCAACCCTCGCATCTCACCGGAGGACACAGCGCTGCGGGACTCCCCGGTCGGCGTCACGCTGATGCCCCACGAGCGCGCCGCGTCGCGGGCGTCGACCAGCGCTCCCTTCCGATCCCGCTGCTCCTCGCCGATGCTGACGAGGTTGAGCGTGGTGGCTGCGCTGCGCTCGGCCAGGTCGCGCCGGAACCGATCCAGCTCCTTCTGGGTGACCTGGGCGGCGGGGTCGTCGAGCAGACCGCCGATGTAGGTCGCCGGATCGGTGGGGTCGTCCAGGGTGCGCTGGATCCCGCGCAGGGTGCGCACCACGTCGTCCATCGTGTCGAAGCGTTCCCCGGGCCGGTGCTCCCGCAACTGCTCGAACAGTGGCCCCACCTCGGGTACCACGTACTCCAGCTCCATGCGGCGGAAGCTGGCCGGTGCGTTGACCACCAGCATCAGCTCCGTGGCCATGGTCGCGCCCTGGATCAGCGGCTTGCCGATGGCAGCGAAGAACAGCAGCGCGCCGTACGAGTACTGGTCCGAGGCGAACGACAGCTTGCGGCCGTAGGCCTGCTCCGGGCTCATGTAGGCGGCCGTACCGCGGGTCATGCCGGTGGCGGTCTGTGGACCGCCGGCATGGATCGCCTTGGCGATGCCGAAGTCGAGGATCTTGGCCACGCCGTCGTGGCTGATCAGCACGTTGCCCGGCTTGAGGTCCCGGTGGACCATGCCCAGCGGGTTTCCCTGTTCGTCCGCCAGGCTGTGCACGTGGTGCAGGCCGCGGGCCACCTGCACCATCACGTCCACGATGACCGCCGGCGGCAGGTGATCCTCGCCGCGCTTGACGGCCATGCGCGTTAGCGCGTCGAGGGTCACCCCTTCGACCAGCTCCATCACCATGTAGTAGGCAGGGTCGCCCCGCTCGTCGATCGCCGAGGCCAGCTCGAACACCCGCACCACGTTGTGGTGGTGGATCAGGCCGCAGGCGCGCGCCTCGTTCTTGAGGGAGTCGACGAAGCCCTCGTCCTTGGTCAGGTGGGGGTGCAGGCGCTTGATCGCCACGCGCGAACGGAACCCGTCCGTGCCGAGCACCTCGGCCTTGTAGACGGTGGCGAACCCTCCCGAGCCGATCTCCTCGAGAAGCCTGTATCGTCCGAGCTGCTCCATGCCGCGCGGCAGCGGAGGGTGTACGCGAGGGTCCCCCTCACACTCCGAAGCCGACCGCTATCTTCGCATGAACGTGACCTTGCTGCTCGATGAAACCTCCCTCGACCACGGCGCGCAGCAAGAAGTGCTTGACTGGCACCAGGTCGACGCCGATCTGGGCCGAGCCGCCGAGGATCCCGACGTTGACGCCGTCACGGTTCTCCAGCCCGGCGCGGAAGGCCGCGCCGATCCACGGCTGGGCCTTGGCGTCGCGCGGTCCGAGGCGGACGCGCGGGCCCACGTGCAGCAGCGGCAGCAGGGGCCGCACGTTGAACTCGCTGAGGCTGTTGGCCAGGTCGACCCCGAGCCCGAAGGCGAACCGCTTGTAGATCAGCACGGACATCTCCGCGCCCACGCAGCCCCACGGGAAGGAGTACAGGTAGGTGAGGCCACCGCCGACCACCAGCCGGAAGTGGTCGTCGTAGCCGACCACCGGCGCGGGGTCGGGCTCGTCCCACTCGTCCGGGTCCTGGTAGGACTCGTCCCCGTCCCAGTGACAGGCGCGGTCCAGCGCGTCCCACACCAGCGCGTCCTCGCCACCGGCCCAGAACAGCGCCTGATCGATGCGCAGCGGGTGGTACAGGGCGTCACCCAGGGCGGCGGCGAGGTCGGGGAGGAACGGGTCGCCCTCCCGCTCCATGTGCTGCTCCAGCCACGCCGGCGTGCCGATCACGACCTCGTCGTCGGGGTCACCGAGCAGCGCCGACCGCCAGCGGTCGCCGTCCCGCCACTGGAGCAGCCCGATGCCGTGCACGGCGAACTCCCGGGCGCCCTCCAGGCCGTCGATCCGGTACACCAGCTCGCCGCCGGTACGTACGCGCACGCCGACCACCAGCCGGCGCTCGGCCCGCTCCTCGTACAGCATGGTGTTGATCTTGCCTGGCAGGCCCTCGTCGGGTTCGAGAGTGGGCTCGATGGCCACGGCCCGCTGCATGGCCTGTCGCGCGCCGGCCTCGTCCCCCTGGAACGCCAGCGCCGCGGCCTTGTGGTAGTAGATGTCCGCCAGCAGGAAGGACGACACCGGCTCGGTCAGGCAGGGCAGCTCGCCGACGAGGTCGTCCAGCAGCTCCACCGCGGCCCCGGCGTCGAGGGCGGTCATCAGCCGCAGGGCCTCGTCCAGGGCATCGTCGATCGAGGGTTCGTCGTAGGCGTCACAGGACTCGTCGAGCCGCGCGCCGGCCACGACCACGGGCGCCAGCTCCTCCACGTGGGACCAGGTCAGCAGCGTGGCACCGCCCGCGTCCGAGGGCAGCTCCCACGGGTACTCCAGGGGCGCACCGTGTTCGTCCGACGGGGACACCACGAGCATGCGGGCGCTCGCCGTCGGGCCAAGGCCCGAGACCAGCAGGAGAACACCGAGGAGGAAGCCCGCGCGAGCCATCGAGCCCAGGATAGCAAATCCCCCCGGCTCTCACCGGGGGCCGGTCAGCGACGACGGCGACAACGCAGCACGATCGCGGCGCCGAGCAACACCACGACCAGCGCCGGTGCACGGACGGCGCCACCGTCCGCGGTACACCCGCACCCATCCTCGTCCGGCCCCGCGCTGTCGTCGTCGTCCCCCGCGGGCGGCGGAGGATAGGTCGGAAGCTCGGTGTGGTAGTTGCGCGTGTTGCGCAGATCGTGGTGCATGTTGGCCCACTGGATCCCGGCGTCCTGCGCGGCCACGGGGGTCGTCCAGGCGTAGATCCAGCCGTTGCGCGTGCCGGTCACCAGGTCCAGGTAGCCGTCGCCGTCCACGTCCCCCAGCGCCGGGGAGCCCAGGATCCACTGGCCCGTGAACTTGGGCCAGCCGTCGGGCTCGTCGCCCTTGCGGTCGAAGGCGTGCAGCATGAACCCGCCCGAGCCGTTGATCACCTCGGGATCGCCGTCACCGTCGAGGTCGGCGATGGCCGGGTTCATGAAGAACTGCATGTCCTCCATGCGCTGGGGGAAGCCCTTGAGGTAGCTGCCGTCCGCGCCGCTCCAGGCGCTGACCATGTGGTCGTGGTCGTGGCGGCGGCCGCCGTCGAGCTGCCCCTCGGCGAACGCCCAGCCCACGCTGCCCATGACCACGTCGAGGGTGCCGTCACCGTCGAGATCGCCGAAGGACGGCGAGTTGATCGACGCGATGGAGAACGCCTCCTCTCGCGTGTTGCTGCCCGAGCCGAAGTCGCTGACCAGGCTGTCGAGCTTGAGGAACTCGGTGCCGTCGCCGTTGTACAGGTAGCCCGAGTCGCCGATGGAGAAGAACGCCAGCTCCAGGGTGCCGTCCCCGTCCACGTCCCCCAGCGCCGGGCAGGCGGGCGCACCCTCGCCCACGTAGGGCAGCAGGTCGCCGTTGTAGGCGCCGCGCGCGTAGATCGGGAACCCGTCGTGGTAGGCGCCGCCCGCGTGGTCGTTGCCTTCCGCGTGGATCGCGTAGGCCACCGAGTAGCGGGTGGAGCTCCCCGGCTCCTCGTTGGTGCCACAGACCACGTCCAGGGAGCCGTCGCCGTCGAGGTCGCCCACCGCGGGCGTGGTGATGATCCGCCGGCCCTCGGACTCGCCGGACTCGTTGACGTGGCGCAGCAGCACGGGCCAGCCCGGCTGCACCGAACCGTCGGCCCGGTACACGTGGATGTGCTGGTCCATGGCCGCCACGATGACCTCCAGCGCGCCATCGCCGTCGAGGTCCACCAGCACGGGCGCGGCGAACGCGCCGTAGTCCAGCTCGAAGCCGGGCTCGGTGTAGGGGATGGTGTCCATGGGCAGCGCGACCGGCCAGCCGTCGAGCACCGTTCCGTCGGTGTTCCACACCCGCACCTCGCCGTTGAGGCTGGCCACCACGATCTCCAGCTCCCCGTCCTCGTCGAGGTCGCCGAAGGCGGGTGCGCCCATCACCGTGTGGCGGGCGTCGTCGCTGACCGCGCCGCTGGCCCATGCCGGCTGGTCCAGGTGGTGGGCGTCGCCGTCGGGATCCGCCTCGTCCTGCAGCGCCAGCCGCTGGGGCCAGCCGGCCCGGGGCACCAGCCCGGCCGACGTGACGTCACAGGCGGCCGCGTGGCCATCCGCGGTGACGTAGAACACCTCGTCCCGCGAGTCCCCGTCGAGGTCGACCACGATCGGTGACGACTCCATGGAGGTCACGGTGCGGAACGGGAACCCGGGCAGCAGGTCGGGATCCCGGTGCACGTACAGCACCTTGCGCATCTCGCCGCGGTTTCCCAGGTCGTCCGTGGCCTGCAGCCTCAGGGTCAGCGTCCAGGTGTTGACCTTGAGGTACTTGCTCCAGTCGTCGTCCTCGTAGGTGTACGGCTCGAACGCCGCCTGCGGGTCGAGCGGCACGTCGGCCAGGTCGAGCTCCGCCAGCGCGCCCTCGACCCGATCGCTCAGGCCGCTGCCCGCGCCGAACTCGACGAAGTCCCCCCCGTCGGGATGGATGCCCACCGCGTACTGCAGCGACCAGTCGAACGAGTTCGCGCGCCTCGCGTCGACCACGCCCTGCAGCTCGATCGTGGGGGTCGTGCTCGGGTCCACGATCTCGAACCAGTCCGGGGTCAGCAGGTCGACCTCGGGGGGGATGGTCTGGGGGTCCACCATGGTCACCGCGGTGTGGGCGTTCATGCGGCCGTAGCCGAAGTGGGGATCCCAGCCCTCCTTGGACGGGTACTTCTCAGGGTCGGTCCAGGACTCGGGCACGTCGATGTCGTCCGCGGACCGGACCAGGATCTGGTAGACCTCGGAAGCGCTCAGCGGGGGGTCCAGCTCGATGTCCTTCGCTCGTGAATAGACCAGGCCCGCCACTCCACCGCCGATGCCCACGGCTGCGGACGAGCAGCCCCAGGTGCCCACGGACAGCTCCAGCCGCCCCCCGTAGTTGGTGCAGTTGGCGAAGTTGAGGAAGGTGGTGGAGTCCTCCTCGTCCTCGTCGTCGTGGATGATGGAGTGCGTGCACACCATGTGGTGGTTGTTGGCCGGGTAGTTCTGGTGGTACGCGGCCTCGTCCGCGGCCGACGCCAGGATGATCACGTCGTTGTCCCAGGCGTAGTCGATGGCGTCGATGCTCTGCTGGTTGTTGTTCAGCGTACCCAGCGCCTCGATGATCACGTCGGCGCCCATGTCCACGGCGTACAGCACGGCGTTGGCGAAGTTGGTGGTATCGCACACGAAGCTGTCGCCCACGCGGATGTTCAGCAGCATGCAGTTGGGGCAGGCGCCGATGTCGTTGTCACCGTCGTTGCCCTCGGCCAGGGCGAGCTCCGCCTCCCAGGCGCCATGGTCGAAGCGGGTGTCGTCGTACGGATCGTTGTCGTTCCAGAAGAAGTCCCAGCCGCTGATGTCGTCCACGAACCCGTTGCCGTCGTCGTCCACGCCGTCGCTGAAGGTGGCGATCAGATCGGACGGGTCCAGGATGTGGTCGGCGGCGTCCACGCCCGACGCGGGATCGAGGCGCGGGTCGTCCGCGTAGTCGTCCACGTTGACCACGCCGTTGCCGTCCCGGTCGTGGTCGGGAGAGTCCACCCCGCCAGCGTCCTGCGGAAGGGGCAGCTCGGGCACGTGCAGATAGTTCTTGCGCAGCAGCTGGTCGAAGTCCCACATCGCCCCCGAGTCGGCCACCGCGATCAGCACGTCGGTCCGGCCGGTGGTGATGCGCCAGGCGCGGTCGGCCCAGCAGCCGGTGCCCATGGCGAGCTCCTCGGGTCGCACCCCGTCCGCCCACTCGTCCCGCACGTACGACAGCATGGGCCACCACTCGTCGAGGTCGTCGGGGCACAGGTCCGGCCGGTCCGCCTCCCCGCATTCAGGGAAGGTCGGCATCGGGATCTCCGCGCGGGCGGCGCCCAGGGGGACGAACGCAGCCAGGGCCAGCGCACACAGCCACTTGTCGATGCTCATGGGAACTCCTCGGATCGGCCCATTCCTATCACAACCACGGCCACAAAACCCCCTGTGAATACGGCCAGATAGGGGCCTCCACGGGCCCTTGACAGCCGCCCGGGCCTCGTCTAAGCTGTGTGCCTCATTCTATAAATTTGTAGTTATTTCAACTACTTGGACTCACAACTCCCAGGGGATACCGAGATGACCGACCTGCACCGACTGCTGACCATCCTCGTGGCGCTCAGCACCGCCGCCGCCCTCGCCGCCCTGCCCGCCTGCCGTGGCACGGGCGACGACGACGACGACACCGTGGCGGACGACGACGACACCGCCACCGACGACGACGACACCGACGGCGACGACGACGTCACCGACGATGACGACGACTACCGCCACGAGCTCACGGTCACCGACCCGGTGAGCGGGGATTTCTCCTGCCTCGGCGAGCAGCTCGATCCGCCCGTGCCGTGGGACGACAGCGCGCCGCTGTACGCCTACGTGCGCGACTTCAGCGAGGATGACGCCATCGCCGGCGCCAAGGCGCTGCTGTGGACGAGCAACGATCCGTCCGACGAGGGTCAGGCCGACTTCTCCTTCGACACGGGCACGGACCACACCGGCGCCATCTCCATCGACGACGGGCTGGTCAACAGCTGCGAGCCGTTCGCCTACAAGGTGTGGACCGAGTGGACCCCACCGGAGACCATGCCCACCTACCAGATGAGCAACGTGCTCGCGCCCGTGGGCGACCCCGAGTGGAGCGACTTCGAGATGATCTCGGTGAGCTACGCCACCTACCAGATCATCCCGCTGTCCCTGGCCATCCAGCCGGACGAGACCAAGGGCATCGCCGCGGGCAAGTTCCAGGACTGCGTCGGCGACCCGATCGAGGGCGGCCAGGTCCTGGTGGTGGACGACAACGGCGACAAGGCCGAGGACGTGTACATCCGCTACTTCGTGGACGAGCTGCCCGACCGCGACCAGCCGTGCACGTCGGAGGACGGCATCTTCGGCGCCATCGACGTGCCGCAGGGCAAGTGGGAGATGCAGCTGTGGGGCGTGCTCGACGCCGGCATGCCCGAGTGTCCGGAGGAAGAGGTCGACGGCCGCTGCCTGCTGGCCAGCGCCACCGTGTTCGTGATCCCCAACTCGGTGAACATCGCCAACGCCGACATGAAGCCCTTCCCGGACGCCTGCTACGTCGACTAGAAGACACGCCCCCGGCCGATGCTCCCGCATCGGCCTTTTTCCTAGCGCGGAGGGCCGACCGAGCCGCTGGCAGCCTCGCAGTGTTGCGAATGGGACAGGAAGGCGCTGGCGACGTCGAACTGCTCGTAGTAGTGGATGAGGTAACCGCGGGTGATGGTGCAGGTGGCCTTCTTGCCGGTGTCGGGGCAGAGGGACTCCGACAGGGTGCCCTTGTAGGCCCGGCAGGTGCCGCGCACCGCAGCCAGGCCCAGGTCCAGCACCGTGGTCCGGTCGTACTGCCAGCACATGCCCTCGGCCGCCACGATCTCGCAGGTCAGGTCCCGCAGACGCCGCTCGGCCAGCTCAGCGTCCGAGAGCTCACCGGTGACCTTCCTCGTGAACCCCGTGTCCGGGGTGCGGGTCACCGACAGCAGGATCCAGCGGTCGCGCAGCGGGCTGTAGGTCGCGCGGATCGAGCCGTCGAGCACCTCGACAGGCCCGGCCAGCTCCACGTCCACGTCGACCGCCACCTCGCCCGTGTCCGGATCGAGGCGACGCCACGTCTCGTCGAACACCGTGATCTGCTCGTCGTGCACCGTCCAGTACAGCCCCTCCAGCTCCACGCCCTCGTAGCAGACCATGCGGCCGTCGAGATCGGCACGGACCTGGGACAGCGAGGGGCCTTCGGTGGTGGGCGCCGAGTCGTCGTCGTCCGCGGATTCGGGCGCGGGCGAAGCCGCGGAGTCGTCGTCGGCCACGCCGTCGAGGGCGGAGTCGTCGTCGGCCGGCCGCGCCGAGTCGTCGTCCCCGGGCGCGGTCAGCCTCAGCACGGGTGGGATCGGGGGCTGGCTCCCGGGCGGCGGAGGTGCCTCCCTCTGCCCGACCGGGCAGCACCCGACCACGCCGACCAGCAGCAGCACTGCCAGCGCCCGCAGTGAACCCCTCATGACCACCTCCGCACCTTCCCTCCGTTCCTCCCGTAGAAGGTATCATGCACGGACACCACGGGGCTCGGGGAGTCCCGTGATTCGTCGAGGAGTCGCCCGATGAGAACCATCTCCAGCACGGTTGGCGCGCTGCTCGCGTTGACCCTGGTCACGGCCGTGGCCGCCGAGACGCCGGTCACGTTCGACCTGCATGGCTACTACTGGGCCCGGGGCAACTGGACCTACAACCTGTTCGACCAGGAGGCCCCGGCCGCGCGCGGTTACGCCTGGTCGCTGCCCTACGAGGACCCACACCACACCTGGTACATGACCATGCGTGGGCGCCTGGAGCCGGAGATCGCCGTGGGCGAGGCGTTCAAGGTGCGCTCCACCATCGACGTGCTGGACAACGTGGTCTGGGGCGACAACGAGAACCTGGCCGCCACGCCGGTGTTCGCCGCCGATCCCAGCACGACACAGCCGGACGGCGCGGTCGTGGACTCGATGCAACTGCGCCGGCTGTGGGTCGAGTGGACCACCAAGTTCGGCCTGCTGCGCATCGGACGCCAGCCCAGCAACTGGGGCATGGGCCTGCTGGCCAACGGGGGCGACGGCTTCGACGACGACTTCGGCGACAACCACGGCGGCTCCACCTACGACCGCATCATCTTCGCCACCCGGCCGATCGACCTGGTGCGCGGCATCGCCACGCAGATCGGCGCGCCCCACAAGGGCCCCGAGCAGTACCCCTGGATCGTGGCGGTGGGCTACGACAAGCTGGTGGAGTCCTCCGCCGAACGCTACCGCTCCAACTTCTCCTGCACGGACGGCGATCCCTCCAACGACGCAGGCTGCGACGAGCACGCGGACGATCTGACCTTCCTGTCGGACGACTACGAGTTCGGCTACCGCCAGAACCCGATCTGGCTGTCGGACAGCGGCGACGACGTCAACGAGTTGATCCTGGTCAGCGTGTTCAAGCAGGAGGGCTGGGAGGTCTCCCCGAAGCACACCATGGACCTCACGGCCGGGGTGTACGCGGTGCACCGCTGGCAGCGAGAGAGCGAGTCGGACGTGTGGATCGTGGACGGCTACCTCAACTGGCGCTTCCTCGGCATCTTCCTCGAGGCCGAGGGCTACAAGATCATGGGCACCTCCAAGGCGATCGCGCCCAAGGGCGACCTGCTCGACACCCACGCCTGCGACTACGGCACCATCGTCGACGACGCCTGGGAGTACGCCGACGACTCCTCGTGCAAGGCCGCCAACATCTCGGGGTACGCCATCCGCGCCGGGTACGAGCACGAGTACTTCACGGTCAAGTGGGAGAACGGCATGGCCACCGGCGATCCGGACCTGCTCGATCCCGTGTACACGGGCCGACAGCTCCACCCGGACCACAACGTGGGCCTGATCCTGTACCAGCAGGTGCTGCCCAAGCTGACCAGCGAGGCCTACGCCGACGACCTGAGCTACCAGCCGCTGTGGGCGCAGGGCGGCGTGTACAACAGCGTGTACATCTTCCCCCGCGTGATCGTGACCCCGTTCGAGCTGGTCGACCTGCGGTTCGGCGTGCTGGCCGCCTGGGCGGACCGCGCCGGCGGCCACACCGCGCTGCCCCTGATCGGCGACGAGCAGCACGACACGGCCATCGTCAGCGGCGACACCGACGACGACGGCGCCATGGACTCGTGGCGGGACAAGGGCCTGATCGTGGAGGACCGCGCCCTGGGCGTCGAGATCGACACCGCCGTACACCTGCACATGCTCGACGACCACATCGACGTGGCCCTCGAGTTCGGCTACCTGCACGCCGGCCGCCGCCTGCAGCAGGCCCTGATCAGCGCCTACTCCACCGAGGAGCTCAACGCCAACCCGGCCATCGCCCAGCGCCTGAGCAACATCTACACGCTGCAGCTGCGGACCGCGTTCATCTGGTAGCCGCTCGAATCCATGCCTCGACCCATCTCCGAGTACGGCTCCACGGACCTGCCGGTCGCCGTCGGCGGGTACCGCCTGATCGGCGTGCTCGGCGACGGCGCCATGGGCCGCGCGGGCCGGCGCCCGACCGCCCCCCCCCGCGCAGACGACGGAGCCGCGGTCCGGGCACGCTCTCGATCGTGACGTGCGGCGTGGCCCTGGCCTCGACGCTGGTGATCGGCGGCCTGGCCATGACCGCGGCGTTGCTGATCGGTCTGGACGGCATGCTGCTGGGGGACTGGTCCTACGACCCGGCCCTGGACATGCCGATCGGCGAGCGCCGCGGGCCCCACGACGAGCTGCCGTGGTTCGTCGACGGATGGATCGGCGACACGGAGCTGCACGTACTGGAGAGGGTCCCCGGCGGCTTCCTCGTGAGCTACCGCGACTCGATCCGGACCTCCTCGATCTGTTCGCTCGACACCGCGACCAACTGTCCGGTCCACGTGAGCTTCTACGACGAGTTCGGCGACCGGCTGTGGACCGTGCGGCTGGACGACCACCTCTCCCGTCCCGACCACCTGCGCAACGTGGACGTGCGGCTCGTCGACGACGCGCTGTACTTCGACGAGGGATGTCGGTCCTACGCCTCCGAGGCCGGCGGCCACTGCTCCGCGCTGGTGGCCCTCGATCCATGGTCGGGCCACGTGCTGTGGCGGACGCGCCCGCTGGTCAGCAACGAGGAGATGCTGGTGGTCGGTGACCACATCGTCACCGGCTATGGCTTCACCGACGAGGCCGATTTCCTGTATGTCGTCCGCCGCGCCGACGGCGAGGTCGTGGAGGAGGTCTGGGTACCCAAGGCGCCGACGTCGATGACCCTGATCACCGAACCGACCTACGGCGACGGCCTGCTGGAGGTCACGCTCTACGACGACAGCGTGCAGCACTACACGATGCGTGACTGGGCGGGGGCGAATCCGCGGTTGATCAAGCAGTAGTTCGGACGGGCGGTCGAGGGTGATTCAGCGGCGCCTGCGAAGCATGAGCAGGCTCACCAACAGGGTCATCGCGGCACCTCCGGCAAGGTCCCCCGTCCCCTCCACCCGGCAGCCGCACCCGTCCTCTTCCTCGTTCGGTGGATTCGGCTGGATCAGGCCCTCGTCGACCTTGCCGTCGCAGTCGTCGTCGCGGCCGTTGGCCACCTCCTCGGCGCCGGGGAACTGGTCGGCGTTGCCGTCGTTGCAGTCGCCGTCCGCCTCGGAGTAGCCATCGCCGTCGTCGTCGTCCTCGTACAGGCCCTCGTCCACGTGGCCGTCGCAGTCGTTGTCCACACCGTCGGCCACGTCGATCGCGTTGGGATACGTGCTGGCGTCGTCGTCGTCGCAATCGCCGTCCGCCTCCGTGAAGCCGTCGCCGTCGTCGTCGTAGAAGTCCGTGCCCTCGTCCACGAGGCCGTCGCAGTCGTTGTCCACGTGGTCGCCGACCTCCTCGGCACCCGGATACACGTCCCGATCGTCGTCGTCGCAGTCACCGTCCGCCTCGGAGTAGCCGTCGCCGTCGTCGTCGCTGGTGTCCATGCCCTCGTCGACCTGGCCGTCGCAGTCGTTGTCCACGCCGTCGCCGATCTCGGTGGCGCCGGGGTACACGATGCCATTGTCGTCGTCGCAGTCCCCGTCCTCGACCGTGTACCCGTCGCCGTCCGCGTCGCCCGCGCCGCCGTTGCCGCTGAAGGTCACCTGCAGCGAGTAGCCGCCCGGGTACTCGGTGCCGCCGCCGCTGACCCAGGTGTCGGCCACCAGCCAGTAGGTGCCAGCCGTCACCGACTGGGTCACGGTCACGTCGTCCCGGGTCAGGCAGTCGTTGGCGTCGGCCGAGCCCAGGATGTGCAGGTCGATGTCCGTGTCCGAGTCGTCGCTGACCGTGGCCGTCACGGTGCCGGACTGGCTGAAGGTCATGCGGTACACCCGCTCGGGACCGGACTCGTCCGTGGTCGCGATGCAGGAGTAGCTGTCGAACACGTCGCTGCCCGACCCGGGCGTGCCGTCGAAGGTCTCGTAGGGGAACGACGTGATCTCGATGGGGTTGGACGTGGTGCCGCGGGCCGTGCCGTTGGTGATGTTGTCGTAGCGGATGGGATCGTAGCCCGACAGGTACGACCAGCCCGACGTGGGCACGTACAGGCGCACCTTGCACGCGCCGCCCGACGCCTCGTAGAACACCGGCCCGCCCGAGTCGGTCTCGTGGGTGAACAGCACGATGTGCGACGACGGCGCGTTGCAGGCGTCCGCGCGCAGCAGGTCCGACTGGTTGATGTTGTAGCTCACCGACGACATGGTCGAGGTGGTGTAGTGCCCCTCGTCCCACACCTTGGAGACGAACCCCGAGCAGTCCACGCCCGCGGTACACGAGAGGATCCCGTGCCACGAGTGAGAGCCCGCGCCGTAGCAGGCCGCGATCTGGTTGTCGTACTCGGTCAGCGACATGTAGCCGCCCCAGTCGTAGGGCAGGCCGGTCCACCAGCCCGTGCCGTAGTCCGAGCTCCACGACGTGGAGCACGACGCGTCCACGCTCTGGTTGCACGGATCGCAGTACCAGTCGTGGTAGCAGTAGTCCCGGGCCAGGTCGATCACGTCGTCCCGGTCCAGCGCGGTCGCAGGCGCGGCGAACGCCACGGAGAGCAGCGCGGCGAGCAGCCTCATGGCGAGCCCTCCTCGCGCGACACCACGGTTCGCAGCAGGCTGCACCCCTGCTCGCCCGACCACAGCATCACCACCTCGCCGTCCGCCCGGGCGGCGATGGGCGCCGGGATGGCCACCGGACCGGGTTGCGGCAGGGCCTGCAGCGCTCCGAACCCGCCGGTCAGGTCCACCACGGTCACGGCCCGCTCCACGTGGATCGGGCCGGCGCCGGGGAACACCGACTCCACCAGCAGCACCGCGGTGTCGCCGTCCGTGGCCAGCACGGACACCGCACCCGGCGCCATGGCCTCGTCCCCGGGCCAGATGTCGTCGGGGTAGGCCACCTCCTGATCGCCGAAGCGCACGATCAGCGTGCCGTCCCTGCGGAAGGCCACGGCCGACGCCTTGCCATCCCGCGCGGGCGTGCCCTCGGGTAGGGCATACGGCTCCAGGATCCGCAGCGACAGGGGCAGGCGCATCGAGAACCCGTTCAGCCCCTCCACCTGCTGCCAGCCGTCCTCCCCTTCGACCACCACCAGCCGCGTCGGCGGCAGGGTCCACCGCGGCGTGCGGAACTGGCCGCCGCCCACGCCGAAGACCCGCACCAGCCGGTCGTCGAGCAGGTCGGTGACCGCCAGCCGACCATCATCGGTGAGCGCGGCCGCACCCGGCTTGCCCGGCAGCACCACCTCCCGCAACACCTCGCCGTCGGCGGACAGCACCAGCGCGCGGTCGTTCACCCGGTCGATGATCGCGGTGTGGCCCAGTCCGTCCACGGCCACGCCGTGCGGGCCGCGCTGCAGCGCGTCCTCGGCCGGCGGGGTGAGCCCCACCTCCCTCTCGCCCTCCCCCCACGGTAGGAATGCCACCTCGTCCCACCCCGCTGGGGGGTAGGCTGCGGCCGTCGACGCCACCAGCGCCACGATCAGACAGGTGCCCAGGTACCTCATGGCAGGAACCCTAGCGTGCACCCGCGCGCGAGCCAAGCCCAATACTGACGGGCGTGATGACGTGGGGAGGCCGGGGTTCAGTCGCGGGCGGCGAGGAAGCGCCGCAGATCCTCGGCGGCCAGGCCGGTGTAGTTGGCCGACCGGGGGATGGGGCAGTCGGCACACAGCCCGCCCGCGTCCCCACGCAAGTGGGCGTCGCGCAGGTCGCGCAGGGCCTCGTTCTCGAACCAGATCTCGTGGAAGGTCGCGTCACGCAGCGAGCCCGGCGACAGCGACAGCATCGAGTCGCGGGTGCACACCGTGACCTGGCCGTTCCAGTGCACGATGGCCGACAGGAACGGGCAGGCACAGGTGGCGGTGCCCGGCGCGGGCGCATCCCGGGGCGGGGCGGGGAGGGATAGCGAGGGGAGACGACCGCGCACCCGGTCGCGCAGCCGCCGCCGTGGAGGCGGCTCGTCGCTCACGCCGGTGCGGTACAGCACGTCCGCGAAGATCCGGTTCGCCTCGTCCTGCCGCGTCGGCTCCAGGGCGTCGAGCTGCCGGAAGAACACGCAGTCCCCCGCCCCCTCGGGGATGTGCCCGCCGTAAACGTCGAGCACCGCGCCGAGCTGGGCGAGGGCGCCGCGCCAGCGGTGCACGAATGCCTCGGCCTCGGCGGCGTTGCCCCACTGGGGGATGAACTGGAAGGCCACCTTGAGGTCCGGGTTGCGCGTTTCGGACCGCAGGTGGAGGAACTCCCGCACCGCGGTGTCCACCTGGGGGAACAGATCACGCCCCTTGACCGCGCGATAGACCTCGGGCGTGATCGCGTCGAGGGAGAAGTGCCATCGCTGTTCGACACCGCGGCAGGCGACCACCGTCTCGCTGATCGACCGGGTCAGGCGAACCGCGTTGGTGTGCACCTCGATGCGGTGGAACACACCCCGAGCGGCCACCTCGGTGGCGCGCTCGTAGATGGGCAGGAATTCCGGGTGCAGCAGGGGCTCGCCCAGCCAGAACAGGATCAGCGTGTGGAAGCGACGTCCCTCGGTGGCCAGCTCGTCGAGCAGGTCGAACGCCAGCCGCGGCTCCATCTGCCCCCACAGGTCGAAGTGGCGGTGCTGCTCGGGCTCGCTCTGGATGCAGTGGGCGCAGCGCAGGGGGCAGGCATTGCCCAGGTCCAGCACGAGGTAGGCGCCCGGCAGATCGACCGGCCTCACGCGCTGCCCTCCGCTCGCGCCGCGCGGCGCTCGTCCCACTGCCGCATCATCTCGCGGGACGCGCCGCGGGCGATCGCGCGCAGGCTGTCGGAGTCGCGGCGGCGGTAGCAGTCCTGGGTGCAGGCGTGGTCGCAGCGGATCACCTTGCGCCGCATCTGCCGGGCCTTGCGGGAGTTCCACAACCGGGCCACGGGCTGGTGGCGCACGTTGCCGAAGCTGTCGGCCAGGAATTCCAGGTGGCCGTCGCACATCAGCGCCTCGCCGTCGGCGTTGATGTACAGCTCCTTGAACCCGTTGTAGCAGGGCGCGTCGATGGGGGTGAGCTGACCGCGGTAGTAGGTCTTGAAGTTGCGCAGGTCCTCGGGAGGGTTGATCAGCCGGAAGCCCGACTCGTCGTCGGCGAACCACTGCAGGATCCGTTCGATGGCCTCGTCCAGCCGGAGCATGTCCGCCTCGCCGAACCACATCGGCGACTCGCGCGTCTCGGGTCCGTGCTCGAACAGCGCCAGCAGCTGCACCCCGGTCCCGCCGAGGTCACGCACGTGCTCGATCAGCGGCAGCACCTCGTCGAGGTTCTCGGCGTGCACCAGGCAGTTGAGCGTGACCTCCCGGGGCCACCACGGCACGCCCATCTCGTCGCGTCGGGCCTGCTCCTCGCGGTCGAGCTCGCTCATGCGCTGGATGAACTGCGATGCCTTGTCGAACACGCCCTTGCCGCGGATGGCGTCGTTGGTCGCCTCCAGGCCGTCCAGGGACACGTTGAAGTGCACCATGTTCAGCGGCGCCAGCGCGCGGGCTCGCCGCTCGTTGATCAGCGTGCCGTTGGTCGTCACCGACGTCACCAGCCCCCGGTGGTGGGAGTGGCTCAGCACCTGCACGATGTCCTTGCGCAGGAACGGCTCACCGCCCAGCACGTTGAAGATGGTCACGCCCCAGTCGGCCACCTGGTCCACCAGGGAGATCGCCTCGGTCATGCTCAGCTCGGTGGGGTTGTCGTAGCAGGTGCGGCACATGGTGCAGCTCAGGTTGCACCGCAGCGTGGCCATGAACGAGACCCAGTCGGGCTTGACGAAGGCGTGGTTGAGACGGCGCGAGAGGTGGAAGCCGAGGTCACGGCGATACTCGCGCAGGGAGCGCTTCACGGGTTCTCCGGTCCGGGCCCGGTCGGCGGGCCTGGAGGACTAGGTACGTCGATGCGGTGGAGCGGTCAAGCCTGGGCCGGGGCCTCGGTGTCGGCTTCCGCGGCCTGGATCGTGGCGCCGCGGTCGAGGATGTCGTCGCCCAGGGCGTGCTTGAGCACCTCCTCCATCTCGTTGACGAACACGAACTCCAGGTCGGTCTGGATGTCGTCGCTGATCTCGTGCAGGTCCTTGCGGCACTTCTCCGGCATCACCACCCGCTTGATGCCCGCGCGGTGCGCGGCCAGGATCTTCTCCTTGATCCCGCCCACGGGCAGCACGGTCCCGCGCAGGGTGATCTCGCCGGTCATGGCCAGCTCGTGGTCCACCTTCTCGCCGGTCAGCAGCGAGGCCAGCGCGGTCATCAGGGTCACCCCCGCGGACGGACCGTCCTTGGGGATGGCGCCGGAGGGCACGTGGATGTGGATGTCCTGCGTCTCGAAGGTGTCGTCCGGGATCCCCAGGTCCTCGGCGCGTGAGCGCACGTAGCTCATGGCCGCCTGCGCCGACTCCTTCATCACGTCGCCGAGGTGGCCGGTGAGGATCATCTTGCCGCGGCCCTTCATCCGGGTCGCCTCGATGAACAGCAGGTCCCCACCCGCCGGCGTCCAGGCCAGCCCGGTGGCCACGCCGCTGTGCGCGGTGCGCTCGGCCACCTCCTGGAAGAACTTGATCGGACCGAGGATCTCCTCGACCTTCTCGCCGTCCACGATCACCTTGTCGGTGATGTCCGACGCCACGTCCTTGGCCACGGAGCGGCAGATCGAGGCCAGCTCCCGCTTGAGGTTGCGCACGCCTGCCTCGCGGGTGTAGCTGCCGATGATCCGCTGGATCGCCTCCACCTGGAACTCGAGGTGGTCCTCGGTCAGCCCGTGGCCCTCGAGGTTCTCCGGGATCAGGAACCGCGTGGCGATGTGGATCTTCTCCTCCTCGGTGTACCCGGGCAGGTCCAGCACCTCCATGCGATCCAGCAGTGGCGGCGGGATCGGCTCCTTGAGGTTGGCCGTGGTGATGAACATCACCTTGGACAGGTCGAACGGCACGTCCAGGTAGTGGTCCATGAACGAGTCGTTCTGCTCGGGATCGAGCACCTCGAGCAGCGCGCTGGACGGGTCGCCGCGGTAGTCCATGCCCAGCTTGTCGACCTCGTCGAGCATGAACACCGGGTTGTTGGTGCCGGCCTTCTTCATCTCCTTGATCATCTTGCCGGGCAGCGAGCCGATGTAGGTGCGGCGGTGGCCGCGGATCTCGGCCTCGTCCCGCACGCCGCCGAGGCTCACGCGCACGAACTTGCGACCCAGCGCGCGCGCCACCGAACGACCCAGCGAGGTCTTGCCAACCCCGGGGGGACCCACCAGGCACAGGATCGGGCCCTTCATGTCCGACTTGAGCTTGCGCACGGCCAGGTACTCGAGGATGCGCTTCTTGACCTTGGCCAGGTCGTAGTGGTCCTCGTCGAGGATCTCGGCCGCACGGGCGATGTCCAGCTGGTCGGCGCTGCTCTTGGACCACGGCAGCTCGATCAGCCAGTCCACGTAGGTCCGGCTGACCGTGTACTCGGCCGCGCCCGGGCTCATGCGGCTCATGCGCTTGAGCTCCTTGAACGCCACCTTCTCCACGTCGGGCGGCATCTTTGCCCGCTTGATCGCCCGCTTGAGGTCGTCGTACTCCTCCTGCTTCTCGTCGACCTCGCCCAGCTCCTTCTGGATGGCCTTCATCTGCTCGCGCAGGAAG
>CAZXHG010000198.1:0-19124 GCA_964639985.1 uncultured Rickettsiales bacterium | reverse complement strand
GACATCTTCGCGCTGACCCCGCACGCCATCGACATCAACGACACCCGCGGCTTCCACGTGGTCGACCTGGTCGGCGACGCGCTGCAGGAGATGGGCAAGGACCTGCACGGCTCGCGCGTGCTGTTGCTGGGTTGCTCGTACCGCGAGGACGTGGGCGACACCCGCTACTCCCCGGCCGAGGTGATCGTGCGCCGCGCCCACGAGAAGGGCGCCCACGTGTCCGTGCACGACCCGTACGTGCCGGTGTGGAACGAGATGCGCTTCCAGGACCACGACTACGACCACTCCCTGGCGCGCCACTTCCGCCGCCAGCAGGAACTGTCCATGCTGGAGGTCCAGCAGGACCTGCCCGGCGCGCTCGGCGCCGTGGACTCGGTGGTGATGGTGGTCAAGCACGAGGCCTACATGAGCCTGGATCCGGACTGGGTCGTGCAGCAGTGCGGCGGTCCGGTGGCGATCGTGGACTGCTTCGGCATCCTCGACGACGACCGCATCGTGCGCTACCTCGAGCTCGGCTGTGCCGTCCGCGGCGTGGCCCGCGGCCACATCAAGCGACTCGCCGAGCGCATCGGCGCCAAGGCCGACCAGGCCTGACCGGTCCGCGGCCCCATGAATCCCCTCCTCTCCCACCTCCGCTGTGACGCCTGCGGCCGCACCTTCGACCCGGGCGAGATCCAGTACACCTGCCCCGACTGCGGCGACCTGTACGGCACGGTCGCGCTCCACTACCGGCCCGACGCGGCCCGCGACGCGCTGCTGGCGCGGCTGGCCGACCCGCCGTCCGGCGAGGGGATCTGGCGGTACTTGCCGGTCCTCCCGGTGACCGACGTGCCGCAATTCGCTCACCCGCCGTTTGGCCCCACGCCCCTGATCGAAGCGGACGCGCTGGCCGGCGATGACGGTGCCCGGTTGTGGCTCAAGGACGACGGCCGCAACCCGTCGGGCAGCTTCAAGGACCGGGCCTCGCTGGTGGGCGTGGTCGACGCGCTGGAGCGGGGCGCCGAGGTGCTGACCGCGGCCTCCACGGGCAACGCGGCCAGCTCGGTGGCGCTGTTCTGCGCCTGCGCCGGCCTGCCGGCCAACCTGTTCGTGCCCCGGACCGCGCCCGCGCCCAAGGTGGCGCAGCTGCTGCTGTTCGGCGCGCGCGTGCTGGCCGTGCGCGGCACGTACGACCAGGCCTTCGACCTGTCCCTGGAGGCGACCGGGCGGTTCGGCTGGTACTCCCGCAGCACCGCGTTCAACCCGGTGCTGGGCGAGGGCAAGAAGACCGTGGCCCTGGAGCTGTTCGAGCAGTTCGGCCGCGAGGTGCCCGACGCGGTGGTGGTGCCGGTGGGGGACGGCTGCATCATCGGCGGCGTGCACAAGGGCTTCGCCGACCTGGTCGCGCTGGGGCTGGCCGAGCGGGTGCCGAGAATCTACGGCGCGCAGGCCGCGGGCAGCAACGCCCTCGCCGCCGCGTTCGACGCCGACGCCGCGCGCGTCACGCCCATCGAGGCCGCCACCGTGGCCGACTCCATCTCCGTGGGCCAGCCGCGGGACGCGGCCAAGGCGCTGCGCGCGGCGCGGGACAGCGGCGGCAGCTACGTCACGGTACAGGACGACGAGATCCTCGCGGCCATGCGACGGCTGGCCCGCCGAGCGGGGGTGTTCGCCGAGCCCGCGGGTGCGGCCGCGTACGCCGGCTACCGCAAGCTGACCGAGGCGGGCGCATTCGCCGGAGGCGAGCGCGTGGTCGTGCTCGTGACCGGCAACGGCCTCAAGGACGTGTCCGGCGCGATGAAGGCCGCAGCCGGCGCGCCCGTGGAGGTCGATCCGGACATCGAGGCGGTCGAGGCGATCCTGTGCGACTAGGGAACCCTCCTCCCGAGGTGCGTGTCCTATCGGGACGAGCGCCACAGGAGGGCTCCCCCATGACCACCCGTATCTCCCCTTCGCGAATCCGGATCCCGTGGGCCCTGCTGCTCACCCTGTCGCTGTTCATCGGCTGGATCGGCTGCATGGCCGTGGGCGGCGAGTCGTACTCCAGCGCAGACAGCGGGGCATACCCGCAGAGCGCGGTCGCCATGGAGAAGTCCGCCCGATCCACCGGCCTGGCCGGCAGCCCGGGCGACTTCGGTGGCGGCTTCGACGACGACTCCGGCGTGCGCGGGCGCAAGGACGCCCTCGCCGAAGGGCTGGTCGACAACGAGCGGTTCGCCGAGCTCGAGTTCGACGAGGACGGCGCGGCCAGCGGCGAGCAGACCCGCTCCCCGGTCGAGGGCCGCAAGCTGATCCGCACCGGTGACATCTCGGTGACCGTGGACGACTACGAGCCGTTCCGCGCCGCGCTCGACGAGAGGCTCGAGGAGCTGGGCGGGTTCGTGTCCGACGCCAACCTCGACCACTACTCGGGCCGGGTCAGCTGGGCCACCCTGACCGTGCGCGTCAGCTCGTCGCAGTTCGACGAGCTGGTGAGCTGGACCGAGTCCCAGGTCGAGGTCTCCTCGCTCAACGTCGCCACCCAGGACGTGACCGAGGAGTGGGTGGACATCCGCTCCCGCATCGACAACTGGAAGGCCACGGAGAAGCGGCTGCTGGAGATCCTCGACGACCGCACCGCCGACCTGGGCGACGTGCTGGCCGTGGAGCGGGAGCTGGCGCGGGTGCGCGAGGAGATCGAGCGCGCCGAGGGCCGGCTGCGGGTGCTGGCCGACCAGGTGGCGCTGGCCACACTCTCCATCCACGTGTCCGTGCGCAACCCCTACCAGCCGGCCGTGGACCCGCCCGGGTTCGGCCAGATCGTGGCCGACACCTTCATCGGCTCGCTGCAGGCCATGGTCGCCGTGGGCAAGGCCCTCGTGCTGATCGCCGTGGGCGGCGCGCCGTGGTTCCTGTTGCTGGGCATCGGGCTGTATGCCTGCTACCGCGTCATCCGCGGGCTGATCCGGCGCAAGTCCGCATAGAACGCTAAGCTGCGGCCATGCCGCGGACCCCCCACGACCTGGGCGAGTTCGGCCTCATCGACCAGCTGACCTCCGTGTTGCCGGCCGCCGGTGGCGACGTGGTGCAGGGCGTGGGCGACGACTGCGCTGTGATCGACGACGGCGGCGACCGGCTGCTGCTGATCACCACGGACCTGATGGCCGAGGGCGTGCACTTCCTGCCCGACGCCGATCCCGAGGCCGTGGGCCGCAAGCTGGTCGCGGTCAACGCGTCGGACGTGGCCGCCATGGGCGGCGAGCCACGGCAGGCCGTGGTCGCGATGGCCCTCCCACCCGGCCTGGCCGTGGCCCGGCTCGAGGGGCTGTACCGCGGGATGGCCGCGGCGTGTGCCCGGTACGGCGTGGACCTGGTGGGTGGCGACACCACGGCCAGCCGATCCGGCCTGGTGCTGACCCTGACGGTCACCGGCCGCGTGACGCCGGCGCACCTGCTGCGGCGCGACGGCGCGCGCGTCGGGGACCGCGTCCTGGTCAGCGGGACGATCGGTGACTCGGCCGCGGGCCTCGCACTGCTGGTGGGCGCGGCCGAGGGACGCGCCGCGCCCGACCTGGCCGACGAGCATGGGGTGACCCTGTGCGACCGGCACCTGCGGCCCGAGGCGCGGGTGGCGCTCGGCCGCGCCCTGGCCGCCCGCGGAGGGGTGACCGCGGCCATCGACCTGTCCGACGGCCTGGGCTCGGACCTGGGCCACGTGTGCCGCCGCTCCCATGTGGGGGCGGAGGTGCAGGTCCACAAGCTGCCCGTGTCGTCCGCCCTGCAGGCCTTCTGCAGCGCGACCGGCGCCGACGCCGTGGTTCTGGCCGTGAGCGGCGGGGAGGACTACGAGCTGTGCCTGACCGCCGATCCCGACGCGGTGACCGGCCTGAGGGCCGCGGCCGCCGACCTGGGTGTGCCCCTGACCGACGTCGGGGGGGTGGTCGAGGATGACGGCGTGCGCTGGCTGGATCGTGAGGGAACCCCGCGGGAGGTGGGCCGCGGCTGGGATCACTTCGTCGGGGTTTGATCCGGGCCTGGCCGGTCCCTACGATCCGGCTGGAGAGGTGGGAGAGGGGTGCTGGGAACGACCGCAGCGCAGCAGCGTCGTCAGGCCGTCATGGTGGTGGCCCTGGTCGCGGCGCTGTGCCTGCCCCTGGTGCTGTTCGCCGCGCTCGACACACGCCCCCCGGACGACCACGACGCGTACTACACCAACCCGCTGGTGGCGGACCTGCTCGCCTGGCAGCACGCGGAGGGGCCACTCCCCGGGGTGAGGGCGCTGGTCCGCCACGCATTCGACGGCGGAAACGCGCAGCTGCCGCCGCTGGTGCGCGTGGGCTGGCTGGCCGTCCTGGGCTGGCTGGGACCAGGCACGTTCAGCTTCCGCATCGCGGCGCTGCCGTTCCTGGTGCTCACCCTGCTGGGGTCCTACCTGGCCGGTCGCCAGCTGCTGGGGCACCGCGCGGGGCTGCTCGCTGCCTTCGTGGTCGGCACCCTGCCCGCGGTGCTCAACTACAGCCGCAAGGCCGACCTGATGACCCACGGCATGGCCCTGACCGCGCTGGCGCTGTTCGTGGCGCTGCGCATCGTGCGGTCCCCGGAGCGGCGGGGGCGTGGGGTGTGGATCGTGCTGGGCGTGATCCAGGGGCTGCGACTGTACACCCACCCGATCGTGCTCGGGGACGTGGTGCTGATCTACGGTGGCCTGCTGCTGGTGCTGGCCGTGGAAGCCTGGGGAGCCTGGGGCATGCTGTGGCGCTCACGCCTGGGCGGCCTGGGCCTGTCCGTCGGGTGCACGCTGGTGGTGGGGGCGTGGTACCTGGTGCCGGACATGTCGTTCTACGAGGGGCCGACGTACTCGCTCTACCACTACTGGGCCGGTCGGGCCCATTTCCTGAACGCGGGTGGGGCGGGTGGGTACGAGCCGTATCTCCTGTCCGAGGTGACGGTGCGGCTCGCCTCGGACCTCGGCCGGATCCACCTGCACCCGGTCGTGCTGGGGCTGGTCGTGGTGCCCGGTCTGCTGTCCGTGCCCCTGGTCCTGCGACCGGGGAGCGTCGGGGCGGAAGAAGCGGCCACCCGGCGGGGCCTCCTGCTGGTGGCGATCGTGCTGCTGGGCCAGCTGCCGCTGGTCGTTGTCACGCTGCGCAACTACGCCTACACCGTGGACTGGGTGGGACTGAGCCTGCCCACGGTGCTGCTGTGCCTGGGCTCGCTGGGCGTCGCGCGGAGGACCTACGCCCCGCGGGCTGCCTGGCTCGGCCCGGTGTTCGCCGTGGTGCTGGTCGTCAACGGCCTGGCCACGGCTTCGATTCCGCTGGTCCGGTCGCTGGCCGGACCCGACCCGGTGGCGCACCCGGGGCGAGTCCAGGGCGGGATCGAGCTGCTGTTCGGGCGGTGCGAGACCGGCCGGGCCACGACCCACCACTTCGTCACGCGAACGCCCAACTCCGGCGTGGCGCTGGCTGATCGCATGGCTGCCGTGGCCGGGGCCGGCGCGCCGACGCGCGAGCCGGCGGTCCTGGCCATCTGGGATCTGCGGCGCGACCTGACCGCAGCCGAGCAGGCCGGGTGCGATCCCTGGGCCCCACCGGATCGCGACTGCTGCCACTGGCACCTCACGCAGGTCCCGGTCGTGCAGCAGCGGGAGCCGTGGCCCCACGTGTTCGCCGGGTTCGGGGGCCTGCTGGTGATGGAACAGCCGGCCGCCGATGCCGCGCGGTTCCACGTGGTGAGGCTGTACCACGGCTGGGAGATCCCGCCGTCGCGCTGGGACGCGGATCCCCACGGCCACCACGCCCTGGTCGACGACGCCTGCCTGGCTGGCGCCCTGGCCCTCGTCGAGGCGCGGCTGGGTTCGCCGCTGTCGTCGTCGTCGATCGTCGACGATCCGACCCACTGGTTCATGTTCCGCGACGTGGAGGAGCGCAGCCCGTACCTGGAGCGGTCCGTGGTGGTGGACCGGGGTGGTGGGCCAATCTCCGCGCCCATCGTTGCCGGGCCGTGAGGGTATCGTTGGCGTCCGGCGACCCCCGTGCTACATACCGCCTGCCCCGCGCGCGCCGCGGGGCGGGGTGCGCGCGATGAAGATCGGCAAGGTCATCCTGGTCAACCCGCCGGTGTGGGACATCCGCTCCCCACCGATCAACGTGGCGTACCTGCGCGCGTTCGTGCACCACTGCGGCTACCCGGTGAAGGCCTTCGACTTCAACGCCGAGCTGTTCGACCGCGTGCCGGCCGAGCAGCGGCGCTACTGGACGTCGGACTTCCACGACTACTGGCAGAACGAGCAGCGCTGGACCGAGCAGCTCAAGCCCGACCTGGGGCCAGCCCTCTTCGACCACATGGTGGACTCGATCCTGGCCGAGCAGCCGGACGTGGTCGGCTTCACCATGAACTACTCGCCGCACCTGATCGGTGACCTGGCGCTGGCGCTCAAGGCGGCCGACCCGCGCATCGTGACCGTGGCCGGGGGCAACTACTGCGAGCCGTTCATCTTCGGCGGCATGCTGCTGCATCGCGGTGCGTTCGACTTCGTGGCCCTGGGTGAGGGCGAGGTCACGCTGCTGGAGATCCTGGTGCGGCTGGAGACCGGCCGCTGCGGAGACGACATCCCGTCCACGTTCGTGCTGCGCGACGGCGAGTACATCGAGAACCCCCGCCGCGACCGGATCCTCGACTTCGAGAACCTGCCCTGGCCCGACTTCGACGACTTCGACCTGTCGCTGTACTGGGAGCCCGACCACAGCGAGCGCTCCACCCGGCTGCCCCTGCTGTTCGCCCGGGGCTGCTTCTGCAACTGCGACTTCTGCATGCAGAACGTGATCTGGGCCAAGCCCTATGTGCAGCGCAGCGGCGACGCCCTGTTCGCGGAGGTGCAGCGCAACGTGCAGCGCTACGGCGTGCGCGAGTTCCAGTTCGCCGATCTGGCGATCAACGGCGACCTGCGCAAGCTGGGGCGGTTCTGCGACCTCGTCATCGAGTCCGGGCTCGACATCGCCTGGGGCGGCGGGGCCAACATCCGCAAGGGCATGGACCGGGCGTTCCTGCGCAGGATCAAGGCCGCGGGCTGCGAGTGGCTGGACCACGGCCTGGAGAGCGGCTCGGACGCGGTGCTGCGCTCCATGGGCAAGCCCTACGACGCGGCCATGGCCGCGGCCTACATCCGCGACGTGTTCGAGGTGGGCATCAACCCCCAGTTCAGCCTGATCGTCGGCCACCCGGCCGAGGGGCCCGAGGAGTTCCGCGAGACCCTGGATTTCCTGCGGGGCGTGGGCCCGTACATCGGCGACGTGACCCCGTCGGTGACCGTGTGCGGCATCTATCCCCGTACGCCGCTGCAGGCCAAGTTGGCGGACTTCGGCGGCGATCCGGAGACCGACCTGTGGATGGACTGGACCCTGGGCGACAACACCTTCGCCGAGCGGCGGCGGCGGGTGGGCGTGCTGCACGACTTCCTGCGCCGATACGTGGGGCACGGCGGGATCAAGATTGACGACGACGAGGTCTTCGAGTACCTCGATGCGGCCGTCGACGAGGGGGTCGACGGCGAACAAGGGGCCCCGCAACGGGGCGAGGAAGGGAAGGAGCGAGACGATGTGGACCTGGATCAGGACGGTGGCCCTGCTGGCGGGGATGACCTGGGTGCTGGGGTGCCCGGCGGACTGGAAGGAGAACGACGACGACGACGACGTGGCGGACGACGACACGACCGCGGCGGACGACGACGTGGCGGACGACGACGACACGGTCGGTGACGACGACGACACGCAGGGGGATGACGACGACGACACGCAGGGGGATGACGACGACGACGACACCTCGGGTCCGGTGGACGCGGACAACGATGGCTACACCGACACCATCGACTGCGACGACAGCGATCCCGACATCAACCCGGGCGCGACCGAGATCCCGTACGACGGCGTGGACCAGGACTGCGACGGCGCGGACCTGACCGACGTGGACGGCGACGGCTACCCGGGCGGCGGCGCGGGCGACGACTGCAACGACAACGACGCAACCGTCAACCCGGGTGCCACCGAGACCGAGAACGGCGTCGATGACGACTGCGACGGCACCATCGACGACCCGCCCGTGAACTGCGCCAATCCGGAGGTGGAGAGCAACGACGCCTGGACCTCGGCCAACAGCCTGGGCATGACCGACGAGGTGTGCGGCGTGATCGACCCGGCGGGCGACACGGACTGGTTCTCCTTCCCGGTGACCAGCTGGACGCAGATCGACTTCGACGTGGACGCCGAGGTGGACGGCTCGCTGCTGTACTCGGCGATCCGCATCTACGACGACGACGGCACCACGCTGCTGTTCGAGGCCGAGGACGACGGCATGGGCGGCGAGGACGCCGAGGCGGGCATCATCTTCCCGTTCGCGGGCACCTTCTACGTGGAGGTCGCGGACGAGGACGGGTTCGGCGGGTTCGACTACTTCTACACCCTGACCACGACCGCCTCCGAGCCGTGCGACGTGATCGAGCTCGAGTCCAACGACGAGCCCGTGCTGGCCGACTACATGGACTGGGGTGACGTGGCGTGCGGCTACGTGGACACCTCCCTGATCTTCCAGGACGCCGACCACTTCGGGTTCTTCGCCTACGCGGGCGACACCTGGACGTTCGACCTGGAGGCCTACGAGGTGGGCTCCACCCTCAACGCCCAGCTCACGTTGCTGGACACGGACGGCGTCACCGAGCTGGTCGTGGACGAGCCCGCCTGGCCCTACGACCCGCTCTTCGACTACACGTTCACCGTCAGCGGCACGTACTACATCGTGGTCGAGAACGACCTGTACCTGTTCCAGGACTACGGCCCGTACATGCTGTGGACGTATTGATCCGGATGTCGTGATCCCGGGCGGGCGGCCCACCCGGTCGAAGGCACGACGAAACCCTCGGGATCTGGACGAGCCCGAGGCACCATGACATCAGGACTGGTGGTGGAGCGGCGGGTTCCCATGGCGGACAAGACCGTTCTGGTGGGCTATCCTGGTCTGCGACCCGAGATCGCCTGGCTCCGAGGAGAGAGTGATGCTTCGACACGTGTGGATCTTGCTGGCGGCCCTGGCCATGTTGACCGTGGGCTGCGAAGGCTGGGACGGCTTCGGCCTGGGCCAGGGACAGGGCGACCCGGACGACGACGACGTGGCCGACGACGACGATGACGACGACACCGAGGAGCCCTTGCCCGACTGGGCCAACTACGAGCTCGAGATCTGGTTCGAGGCGGTGGGCGGCACCGAGGGCGGTGACTCCAACGTGTACGTCACGCAGACCTTCTACTCGGAGGACGGCGAGTTCGTGTGCGGCAAGAACTTCACCTTCCGCGCGGACTACACCTACGGCACCAACCAGTCCGACGAGTTCTTCGAGTACGCCGACGAGGTGCTGACGTTCACCGAGGGCGAGGTCACGTCCGACGACTGCGACGAGGACGACCCGGTCACCGGCGACGAGCAGATGGAGGAGTGGGAGTGGGTGATCCACCCGCTGATCTTCGTATCCTGCGACCAGGTGATGGCCGACGAGGACCTCGGCTCGATCGGCATCACCACCGGCGACTTCATCTGGCAGGGCGAGTGGGGCGACGGCACGTTCAGCTTCTTCTGCGACAAGATCGGCCCGGCGGCCACCTACTTCTTCCACACCGGCGACCACGAGGCGGTCTGGCTGCTGCCGGGCCACCCCGGTGACCTCGACGCGTACGAGAAGAAGTCCAAGAAGGGCGAGGTGGAGGTCGAGTTCAACTACTTCGAGCCGCTCAATCCCGAGAACGTGGAGGTCTGGTACTTCTACGGCTTCTCCGTGGCCGAGGACACCAACAAGAACGAGCCCACCGACGGCCTCGAGGGTACCTACGAGATCATCCCGCTGTGGCCGTGGATCTACGACGTGGACGGCGCGCTCGGTGGGGGGTGCGGCGACTGACGCACGTCAGGACTCCATCGACATCCGCTCCAGGATCTCGCCAGCCCGCTGCCCGGCGTGACGACGCAACTGCAGTGCGCCGTTGATGGCGGCCAGCAGCCTGCTCCGGGCTCGAAACTCCCCCATCAGCTTCTCGAACCTCGAATCGGCCGGATCGTGGTTGGCCTCGATCCAGTCCAGCACGTCGGGCCAGCGCCAGTAGCGTCGCTTCGAGGTGGAGACCGCCGGGGGTGGGAATGCCCCGGGACCGCGCTCGGCGCGGACCAGCAGGTGGATGTGTTGCCGGGTCACGCCGATCGCCATGGCGATGTCCTGGATCGAGACCAGGTCGTCGGGTTCGACGCGGGCGACCGTGACGCCCGTGGACGAGACCGCGCGCTCGACGTCCCGCATGGCGGTGAGGATGGCCTCCAGCAGGTCGCCCGCGTCCCGGTCGAACGACAGCCGCGAGATGCCATCGCGGGTGGCCAGGACCGCGTCGTCGCAGCCCGCACCGTACAGGGCGTCGGCGATGGCCTCGCCGTTGGCCGCGGTGACGCCGTCGAGCACGATGTCGAACTCGTGGGTGGTCATACGTCGTCCTCCTCGTCGGCCATGTGCGCGCATCGATCGAACAGCTTGAGCAGCCGCTTCGCTGCGCCGGTGGGGTTCCGCGGCGTGGACGGGATGCGGATGATGCACCCTTCACCACCGCCGGGGCAGTAGGCGGAACCCCAGACGTGGCCGCGCTTCGAGTGCTCGATGCGCCAGCCCCGTTCCTCTGCGTCCCGGATCGCGGACTCGATGTCCTTGTGCGGGTGGCGAGGTCGGGCCATGAGGGGACCGTAGCGGGTGAGTTTACGTTTGTCAACAAGGCAGGGTTACAAACGTAAACACAGGATCCCGACCTGATATCAGGTCGCGTTCGTCAGTCGATCACGCTGACCAGCAACCGCAGCCAGCTCTGCACCTGCTTGAACAGCAGGAACTGCTCGTAGACCCGGCGCTGGGCGGCCATGCCCTGCGCTTCACACGCGTCCTCGTCGGCCAGCATCTGCAGCAGCACGTCCGCGACCTCTTCGTGATCCTCGGGGTCCTTCACCAGTCGGCCGTGCACGCCGTCGTCGATCTGGGTGCGCAGGCCCACCGCGTGGGTGCCGAGCACGGGCACGGCCTTCCACAGGGCCTCGGTGGCGGTCAGGCCGAAGCCCTCGCGCAGGGAGTTCTGCACGACGATCGTGGAGCACCGCTGGATGGCGTTGACCATCAGGGCGTTCTCGTCGCGGGACTCCATGGGCAGCAGCACGAAGGCGATGTCCTTCTGCACGGCCGGGTCCATGGCCGCGTACACGGCCTTCATCTCCTCGAGCACCTCGAGGCCCTCGGGATCGTCGGCCACGGACGACGGGTCCGGGCCGGCCAGCACCAGCCGCGACAGCTCCACCCGCCGCCGCGCCTCGCCCTCGAGCTCACCGGCGCGGGCCTTGGCCAGCGCGAACGCCTTCATCAGCGGCGTGAAGCCCTTGAGCCGGTCCCAGCGCGAGACCTGGGTCACCACCGGGCGGTAGCCCAGGCCGATCTCCTCGGGCTGCAGCGCGGGCACGAACTCGCCATCGGGCGCCACGCGCATCGCCTTGTGTGCGTAGTCCGCCGACGCCACGGGCGCGTGCTGCGAGGCCAGGCCCGCGTTGCACAGCACCTTCATCAGCGTGTTGGGCGCCAGCTCGCAGTTCTTGGGGCCGAGCGGGTCCACGGCCGGGCAGATGATGGTCGCGCGGTCGGTCATGTACGACGGCACGTACTCCGGCGCGGTGAACACGGCCGCGTCGTAGCTGTCCACGTAGTCGCGCAGGAAGTTCCACGCCCCGGCGGTGGCCTCCACGTGCTCCTCGGTGCCGATGTGGCAGCGCCAGATGGTGGGCACGCCGAGCTGCTCCTTGATCATCGCGCCCAGGCCGGCGGGCTGCGGGTCGTGCACGACCAGGATGTCGTCCGGGCCGATCTTCGGCGCGATCTCGTCGGCGTTGCGCCGGTTGATGTCCTCGTACAGCGCCTTGGCCTCGGCGCCCAGCTCCGGGGTGCCCGCACCGTGGATCAGGTTGTGCAGCAGCTTGGTCAGGGAGAAGAATTCCTCGCGGTCCGCGCCGATCACGAACCAGGTGTTGTCCACACCCAGCTCGGTCAGCACGGAGCAGAACTTGGGCAGCATCTCGGCCACGCCGCCGCCGGTGGCCGTGGAGTTGGTGATCCACACGCGCCTGCCCGCCAGCCTGGGCGCCAGCTCGGCCGCCTCGGCGCGCAGCTCGGCCACCACGGCCGCCAGGTTGGCGTGGGCCGCGTAGTCGTCCAGGGTCATGGTCTCGGGGAACTCGGGGAACGAGATCATCGGATACTCCAGTCGTGAGGATGAGATTCGATACGGATTTCCGTAGGTCGGGTCAAGCGGATTTCGGCGCCACGCGCCGAAATCCGCGGACCCGACGATCCCCGGGACCTACCCCGCCAGCGCCCCCATGATCTTCCCGCTGAACAGCACCACCGCCAGGATCAACCCGAAGTAGGCGATCAGGCCGCCGTACACCGGCAGCCAGGGGCGCTCACGGTCCCAGAAGCCGGACCACTCGATCACGGTGTCGTCGAGCGTCGGCGAGTCCGGCGGCGCGGTGACCAGGGACACCACCGCGGCCACGACCAGTGCGACCACGGTGCCGAACAGGTTCCACCACATCCAGTACAGCACCTCGCCGACCACCAGCCACATCACCAGGTTGAAGCCCACGCCGGCCAGGCAGCCGCTGATCACGCCCGCGGCGTTGGCCCGGCGCCAGGCCACACCCGCGAGGAACACCGCCAGGATCGGTCCGTAGAATGCCGAGCCGACCTTGTTGATCCCCTCCACCACCGTGTCGGAGATGTTGCCGGCCAGGAACGCGAACCCGATCACGGCCGCGCCCCAGGCCACGGTGGTGATGCGGGACCACCTGAGCATGGCCGGGCCGTCGAACTCCCCGCCCAGCCGCTCCACGAAGTCGCGCATCGTGGCCGCGGACAGGGAGTTGATCGCCGAGTCCAGGCTGGACATGGCCGCGGCCAGGATGGCGGCGAACAGCAGCGCCTTGACCCCGGTGGGCAGGTACATCAGCACGAACCGCGGCACCAGGTAGTCCCAGCTCTGCGTGCGGCCGAAGTCCGCCTGCACCGCCTCGCGCAGCTCGGGCACGGACGTGAACACCGCGCCCACGGCGATGCCCAGCAGGATGTACAGGCAGGTCATCGGGAACCGCGCCAGCCCGTTGAAGATCAGCGAGCGCTTGGTGTCGGCCAGGGTGGGGGCGGACAGCTCGCGCTGCGCCTGGCTCTGGTCGACCCCGTAGTAGCTGACGTAGAGGAACAGTCCGCCGATGAGGAAGCCCCAGAACGGCGTCTTGGCGCCGTCGCCGAGCCCGTGGGCCGGGTCGAAGGCCACGGCCCGCTCGGCCGGGAACGCGTCGAGCATGGCGCCGAGCCCGCCGGCCAGGTTCGCCGCGAAGATCACGCAGACCGCCAGGCCGACCAGCAGGATCCCCATCTGGATCACGTCCGACCACACCACCGCGGTCATGCCGCCCAGCATGTCGTAGATGACCGTGACCACGCCGATCAGCAGGATGGTGCCCCAGATGGGCAGGCCCAGGGCCACGGACAGCACGATGGCCGACGCGTACACGCCGATGCCCGTAGCGAGGCCCCGCGACAGCAGGAACACACCCGAGAGCATCAGCCGCGTGCCCAGGGAGAAGCGCAGCTCCAGGTACTCGTAGACCGACACCAGCTCCAGCTTGCGGAAGTGGGGGATCAGCAGCACCATCACCGCCAGCATGGCCAGGGGGACGGCCAGCTCGTACTGCAGCCAGGTCAGCCCGCCGCCCTCCTTCAGGGCCACGAATGCCGGGATCGAGATGAAGCTGATGGCCGACGCCTGGGTGGCCATCGTGGAGATGCCCACGGCCCACCACGGCAGGTTGCGGCCGCCCACGTAGTAGTCGTCGGAGTCGGACTGGCCGCGGCCCAGCCACGCGCTGAACCCGATCATGCCGAGCAGGTACGCGACGATGATGACCCAGTCGATGGCGTTGATGGGGCACCTCCCTGGTGTGCATCGCACAGCCGTGATCGATGGACCCCGAGCATATCGAAGTTCACCCCGTGGTTCCTCATGACCCTTCCGATCGGAGGGATCCCCCTGTATATAGAAGGAGACTCTTTCCAGGAGGCAGGGATCCGTGCGCACTAGAGCTCTTCCACTCGTCGCCGCCACATTCCTCATCCTCGGGCTGGGCTGTCCGCCCGACCCGCCGCCCATCGGAGCCGGTCCCGGCTACGATGGGCCGGGCTCGGAGGCCTGGGGCTCGGAGGACATCTCCTGCCAGACCGCGGAAGACTGCCTGGCCGGCGAGGTCTGCATGGACGGCATCTGCCAGGTGGACCGCTGCTCCACCGGGCTGGCCGAGTCGGATCCGCCCATCGGCGAGGCGTTCAACTTCTTCCAGGAGAACGAGGTCGCGGTCGCCGACTCCAGTGCCTACGAGGGCGGCTACTACATCGACGGCTACGGCCCGAGCTTCGCCAGCCTGGACTACGACTACTCCTGGGAGCTCGGCACGGATCAGATCAAGGACCTCGCCGGCGGCAACCTGTTCGGCACCCGGCCCGAGGTCTACGCGGCCATCTCCCCCAGCCGCAAGGGCGTGGCCCTGCTGCACGGCGACAACGTCACCTGGAACAACCTGGACTTCTACCCCGAGGCGGTCGCGGTGGGCGACACGGACGGCGACGGCCGCGACGAGGTCGTGGTGATCGACGCGGGCGTGGAGATGGCGGTCTGCGACGCGAACCCCTGGAGCTGCGACTACTGGGCGTTCTCCGACAACGGCATCGAGCAGGTGGACGTGGCCGTGGGCGACGTGGACGGCGACACGGTCGAGGAGCCGGTCGTGCTGCTGGACTACGACGGGTACCGCTACCTGCACTCCACCAACATCGACGCCGAGTACTCCGGTCAGGTCGACTCCTGGCTCAGCTACGTGGAGGGGGATCACATTCGCCTCACCTCCGGGGACACCAACGGCGACTGGATCTCCGAGGTGATCGTGCTGCTGGACGGCGGCTGGTGGGGCTGGTGGGACGACTCCATCGCCGTGTACAACGCCACGGACAACGGCAAGGAGGGCGAGTTCGCGCCCACCTTCACCTACGAGATCGACGGCATCACGGACGTTGCCGACATCGCGTCCTCGGACACGGACGGCGACGAGATCGCGTCCGTGATGGTGCTGTGCGAGAGCGCCACGGTGATGAGCTTCGAGGCCAGCGGCCTGAACTTCCAGCGGGACTTCTCCACCGTGCTGGACGTGTCGGCCACCCCCAACCGCATCGCCATGGCCGACCACGACGGCGACGCGCCGCGGGCCAAGCTGGTGCAGGGGCCGGTGCACTGCCAGGGCGCGGTGGTGCCGGTCAACATCCTGATCATGCCCCCCTACCACGCCGACCACGCGGCCGGGTTCCCCAGCTCGGTGATGTACGGTGACGTGGAGTCCACCAGCGAGTCGTTCTCCGACACGGTGTCGCTGGGCCTTCACGTGGACGTGGGCGTGGGCGCCAGCTTCTTCGACATCTTCAAGGCCGAGGTCAGCGAGAAGGTGTCGTGGCACACCACCCAGACCGTGACCCTCACCGACTCCATGTTCGTGGGCGCCCGCTACTGCATGCGCGCCTACCCCGAGGTCTACGGCCCCTACTACGCGGGCGTGGTGCTGTCGTGGGGCTGCTTCGATGGGTACGTGTACGAGGTGGAGGACCCCTCCAGCCACGTGGGCGGGGACGGCGAGCAGTTCGCCATGATCGTGCCCACCGGCGGCAGCGTGTCCCTGTGGTCCTCCAGCCGCTACAACGCCCTGGCCGAGGCGCTGGGCAACCTGCCGGTGATCGACGTGCCCTACGCGGTGGGCACGGTCGAGACCTACCCCACCGAGCCCGAGACCCTCGGCGGTGAGCCCATCCCCTTCGAGGACAACATGTTCCCCAACCCGGGCCAGTACACGGTCTCGGACGTGGGTGAGTCCGTGTGGTGGATGGGCGTGGAGACGTCCGAGTCCAACGACCTGACCATGAACGTCGAGATCGGCGCGTCGGCCAACGTGGCCGTGGCCGGAATCAAGATCGGCGGCGGTGCGTCCATGGGCTGGGGCGAGGGCTACTCGCTCAGTACGGGGACCCAGGCCACCTTCGCCGGCTCGATCCCCACCCTGCGCGACGACCCGGACACCCCCGAGGACGAGTACGGCATCTACTCGTACTCCGTGGCGCCGTACGTGTACGTGGAGCACTACGAGACCGCGGACGGGTCCGAGGGCGCGTTCTACGTGCAGACCTACACGCAGACCAGCCACTGACCGGCCCCGCACGGTGCGGCGCCCCCCGCAGGTCGGGTATGATCCTCTCCCGATGAGACGGACCCTCGCCACCCTGCTGCCCTTGCTGGGCGCCGCCTTCGCCATCGCCTGGCTGGGCGGGTGCAGCGACATCCCCGCGGGAGAGTGGGGCAACTTCCGCTACTTCGGTCAGCTCGCCGGCGAGACGCCCATGCGGCTGATCCCTCCGCTGACCGACCGGGACGGCAACGTGTACGTGCTGCACGGCCGGGACGCCAACCCGACCACCGGCGAGTTCACCGGCGGCACGGTGTACGTGGGCCACCACCTCGGCGGCTGGTCCGCGGGCTGCTACGTGCACAAGGGCGAGGATCCCGACGAGGTGGTGCACGGGTTCGTGGGCCGCGCCCAGAACCGGGCCTGGTTCTGGTCGGGCATCGCCCTGGCCGCCGTGTCGGGCGAGACCGGCTCGTGCTCGCAGATCATCGCCTACGACCAGGTCTCCCAGGCCGAGCTCGACGTGATCGGCGTTGTACCGTGGGTGGAGGAGACCCCGTCGCGCACCACCCTGATCGCGCTGGTGCAGAGCCACTCCGACAGCAACCCGTTCATCGTGGTGATCGACCTCGACCAGAACCAGTACACGGACTACCGCGAGTACGACCCGGACGGCGGCAGCGACATCGTGGTGGTCGGCACCGGCGCCAGCGCGCGGTTCAAGCAGGGCTACGTGGTGATGTCGTATGCCGCGGGCAGCGGCCGCTACAGCGAGGTGCTGATCCTCGACAAGTACGGTGACTCCGTGGGCACCGTGCCGTTGGACCTGGGCCACGAGGTGGAGGAGTACTCGATCCAGGGCTTCCTGCAGGTCTCGGACGGGGGACTGGTCGCGGGCGTGACCGATGCGGGCCAGCTGCTGGTGTTCAACGAGGTCAGCGGCGGGCTGCAGAACGTGGACGCCTTCACCCCGGTGGGTCTGCTGCTGCACGACGGCATGCTGTGGGTCACGGGCACGTCCAGCGGCGACCCGGTGATCGCGCGGCTGGACGATGCGGGCAACCTGGGTTCGCCCCAGACCTTCTCCACGGCCAAGGCCGCAGCCAGCGCCCTGGAGCGGGGCGTGATCGTGGTGGACGAGCGATCCGATCCCAGTCGCGAGCGGCAGTGGGACGACGCACGCACCGCCATCTCCAGCCACCCGTTGCTGACCCCCCACCCCATCGACCGCTACACGAACAACAGCGCGGGCTGGGTCGTGGCCGGGCCTGGCTATTCCGGGCCCTACGAGGACATGACCTCGGTGGCCTTCGCCCCGGTCGGGGTGGCCGTGCCATGAGGCGCGCGATCCCCCTGCTGGTCCTGCTCGTCGCGCTGGTCGCTGGTGCGCCCGCGCGCGCCGGCTCCAAGTTCAAGGTCGGGGGCTACGTGTCCCCGGCGTTCGGTGCGACCGTGCGACCCAGCGCCTTGCCCATGGACCGCTGGGAGGTGGGGCTGGCCTCCAGCCAGGCGGGCCTGATCTTCCAGGCGCGGCCCGTGGACCACTGGCGGTTCAAGATCGACCTGGTGGTCGGCCAGGACCTGGTCCAGGCGGTGACCCAGGCCGAGCTGGTCGACGTGGACAACGACGGTGACATCGACAACCTGGCCACGACCACGGCGGACGCGCTGAGCAACATCGTGGAGGAGACCACCATCACCTGGGCGCCGCTGGACGCGCTGCACCTGCGCCTGGGGCAGATGCGCATCCCGTTCACGTCGCAGGCCCAGAGCCACTACATGACCCTGCTGTTCCCGTCGCGGTCCGGCGCCAACGAGGCGTTCCTGCGCGGCACGGACCTGGGCGGCCTGCTGCAGTTCGGCGCGGGCGACGGCGTGCTGCTGGGCTCGGTGGGCATCTTCAACGGAACGGGCCTGCTGGGCAGCGGCCAGGGCAACGTCAAGGGCGTGCTCGTGTCCGGCCGCATCGACCTGCAGCCGCTGGGCGGGTTCCCGTTCGCCGAGTCCGATCCGGACCGGGACAGGTCGTTCAAGCTCGGCATCGGCGCGGGCGTGGTCTACAACCCGCAGACCTCCTACGACTCGTCGGGCAATGCCGACGTATACGTGCAGGACCTGCGGGCGTCGGTATCGCTGCGCATGGCTGCAGGCGGCATGTTCTTCGCGGCCGAGGGCCTGATCCGCCGGCAGGTGGACACCATGACCAGCCGCCCGGTCACGGCCACGGGGGCGTATGGCCAGTTCGGCTGGTTCACCCGCGTCGGCGTGGAGCCGCTGGCCCGCGTGGGCTGGGCCGTGATCGACCAGTCCTTCGACCCCCGCCACACCCTGTGGCTGGAGGGCGGGATCAACCTGTACCCCGCCTTCCGCGACGAGCGCCCCGACTCGGTGCGCGTCACCATCCTGTACGCGGGCGAGGACCGCATCACCGAGCAGGAGTGGGCCCACGGCCTGATGGTGCGCATGCAGGTCCGCTTCTGAACCGGCGAAAAGACCAGTAAGTCCATTGGTTTTGTGGCGCTGCGGGCGTCCGTATACTGCGCCCTTCCACGAAAGGCGCCGACCATGGAACCCACCTTCGACTCCACGGACATCATCTACCTCGACAATGCGGCCACGGTGTTCCCCAAGCCCGCGGAGGTGCTGGACAAGGCCCTGGAGCTGTACAAGCTGTACGGCGTCAACCCGGGCCGCTCAGGCTACGACCTGTGCCTGGTCGGCGGCGACCTGGTGGAGACCACCCGCCGGGAGATGACCGAGTTCTTCGGCGGCACGGACTTCCACCGGCTGTGCTTCGCCTACAACGCCTCGGAAGCGCTCAACATCCTGATCTT
>CAZXHG010000197.1:0-19148 GCA_964639985.1 uncultured Rickettsiales bacterium | reverse complement strand
GTAGTCGCGGAAGTCCAGGGCCTGGGCCGCGGCGATGTACTCGATGCCGAGCACGCCCATGGCGTTGTCCAGGATCTGCCGTGTCTTGAGCGCGGTGTTCATGCCCATGGACACGAAGTCCTCCTGGTCGGCGGCCGCGGGGATCGACTGGGTGCACGCCGGAGTGGAGAGGATGCGCTGCTCCACGATCAGCATGCCCGCAGTGTACTGGCTGAGCATGTGGCCCGAGAACATGCCCGCGCCCTTGGTGAGGAAGGCGGGCAGGCCCACGCTCAGCGCCGGGTTGAGCAGCCGGTTGAGCCGCCGCTCGGACAGCACGCAGACCATGGCGATGCCCGCGCCGACCATGTCCAGCGGCATGGAGATCGGCGTGCCCTGGAAGTTGGCGCCGGTGAGCACGACCTCGTCGTCCGGCAGGAAGATCGGGTTGTCCCCCACGCCGTTGAGCTCGATCTCCAGCTGGGAGCGCGCCCAGCGGAGGTGGTCTCGGGCGCCGCCGATGACCTGGGGGGTGGAGCGCATGGAGTAGGCGTCCTGCACCTTGGTCTTGACGTTGCCCAGCAGGTCCGAGCCCTCGATGCAGCGGCGGATGTTGCTCGCGGTGGTGACGGCGCCGCGGAACCCCCGCAGCTCGTGCAGCCGGGTGTCGTAGGGCTTCATGTTGGCCATCAGCGCCTCGAGGGTCATGGCGCAGGCGATGTCGGCCTGCTTCAGCCACCGCTCGGCGTCGTAGATCTCCAGGGCGGCCATGCCCGCGATCAGGTTGCTGCCGTTGATCGAGGCGAGGCCGTCGCGCGCCTCCAGGGTGATGGTCGGCACGCCGGCCGCGGCCATGGCGTCCGCGCCGCTCATGCGCTCGCCCTTGTAGAACGCCTCGCCCTTGCCCATGTAGACCAGCGCCAGCTGGGCCATGGGGGCGAGGTCGCCGCACGCGCCCACGCTGCCCTTGGAGCACACCACCGGGGTCACGCCCGCGTTGAGCATGCCCTGGATCGTCTGCAGCACGGCGAGGCGGCAGCCCGAGTAGCCCTTGGAGATCACGTTCAGCCGCGAGGTCATGGCCGCGCGCACGTGCTCGATGGGGGCGGGCTCGCCGATGCCGGCCGCGTGGTTGTAGATCAGGTACTTCTGGAAGTCCTGGACCTGCTCGTCGTCCAGCACCACCTCGGAGAACTCGCCGATGCCGGTGTTGACCCCGTACATGATCTCGCCCGCGTCGATGCGCTTCTCGAGGAACCCTCGGCAGTGGTCGACCCGGGGCTTCACGTCCGGATGGAGCTCGACCTGCTCGCCGAAGCGGGCAACGCGGACGACCTTCTCGATGGTGAGATCGGATCCCTGGATGGTGACGGTCATGACGCCTCCCGGCCTGGGTCTGCGTCACGTGGATCGCGACCGACCCGAGCCATACGGGTTGTGTCGCTCCCACCCACCCCGCTGCAGCCGGGGAACCGGCCCGCGTGTGCGTACTCTCCGACGCGGGCTGCACCGTGTCAAGGCTTGCGGATCCCCCCCGTGGGGCCGAGGATGGTTCCAGGTATGGGAGGCCCCGTGTCGCGACGTCGAGTGCTCGACCTGCTCGCCCTGACCCCGTTGCTGGCCCTGGCGGCCTGCGACTACCCGTCGCTGTGCGAGCCCGACCGCTACCCGGATCTGCAGGCCGACGGCACCGTGCTGTACGTGGACGCCCAGCTGGGCTGGCCCACCGGACCGGGCACCTGCGAGCAGCCCTTCGCCGAGCTGTCCGCGGCCGTGGCTGCCCTCGACGGGCCGGGCACGGTGCTGGTGGCCGCGGGCCTGTACGGTGGCGACGTGGTGGTCGAAGACGACCTCACCGTGGTCGGTACGGGCCCCGACGAGGTGGAGATCGACGGCGCCGAGGCCGCGATCGGCGCGCAGTCCGCGGGCCTGCTGCACCTCGAGGGGGTCGATCTGCACCAGTCGTTCTACGGGCTGTGGGCCGAGGGCACCGACGTGGCGCTGGTGGACGTCGATCTCACCGAGAATGCCTGGTTCGGCGCGTACGTGAGCGACGGTGACCTGACCTGCACCGGGTGTCGTGTGCTGGACAACGGGCCGGGCGGCCCGGGTGAGATCTCGGGCGGCGTGCTCGTGGAGCGCGGCGCGATGATGTTCCACGACGGCGAGGTGCGGCGCAACGCCGGCAGCGGCCTGTGGTCCGTGGACGGGGCCATGGACGTGGTCCGGGCCGTGGTCACGGACGGCGTGGCCGATGGCCTCAACGGCGTGGGGCGAGGCATCGAGGCCTCGGGCAGCGGCGAGGGCGAGCCGCCCGTGGTGTCCGTGCACGAGACCGTGATCGAGCGGCACCTGGACGCGGGCATCGCCGTGTCCGGGGTGGACCTGGCGGCCTCCGGGGTGAACATCTCGGCGGCGCTGGCGTGCGACACGCGGCTGGGCGGGGTGGGCCTGTACCTGCGCGACAGCACCAGCGTGCTGACCGACGTGTCCGTGGCCGACGCGTGCAGCGCGGGCCTGTGGGCGCTGGAGGGGGGCTCGCTCGAGGCGCAGGCGCTGACCGTCTCGGACACCGCAGCAGGCGACGACGGGCTGGGGCCGGGACTCCGCATCGAGGGGACACAGGCCTCGCTGACCGACAGCTACCTGGGCGGCAGCGCCGGGGTGGGGGTGATGGCGGCGTGCGCGCCGCACCTGCTGCTGGACGGGACGGACGTGGCCGACACCCGGGCCGTGGACCACGAGGTGGGCGGCGACGCGGTGGTGGTGGGGGACACGCTCACCGCGATCGTGGGCGGCTCGTTCACCCTGGCCGACCGCTGCGGCGTACGGCTCGTCGGTGACAGCGGCCTGGACGTCTCCGGGGCGGTGTTCGACGCGGCCGTGGCCGACGTGTGCATCTGTGACCAGGAGCTGGGGGCGGCGTGGGAGGAGGCGTTCACCGCGGACAACACCCCGACCGAGGGGGGCGTGGCCGTGATGGACGCGGATGACGGAGGGACGTGCCCGGAGCCGACGCCCGGGGAGTGTGGATGAGCCGCAGCGGGTGGGGCGCCATCGCGCTGGTCGCTGCCTGCCTGTTCGCCGTGGACGCGGTCGCCGAGCACGACGGCGACCGCGGCGACTCCGCGCCTGTGGCGGCGTGCGCACCCCTGACCGGGACCCACGTGGTCGCGGGGTTCCTGCCCCCCGGTGACCGCGAGCCGCTGTTGCGGGCCTTGTCCGCGCAGCCCGCGGACCTGTGCGCCCCGCTGCTCATCGAGCACGCCGCCCACAGCGCCTCGCTGGACGTGGTCCGCCTGCTCGGGCCGGCGTTCGAAGCGTGGGGTGATCCCCGCTGGCTGCCGGACCTGTACCGGCTGTATGGCCGGACCATGCTCGCGCCCCACGGGCGTGTGGACGACCGGGCCCTGAGCGCGGCCGAGGCCATCGCCGCCCTGCGCGAGGCGCAGGGGCAGCCCCTGATCCAGGTGGAGTGGCCCGACGTGCGCGAGGAGTGGCTGGGCCTCGCCCACGACCGCTTCGTGACCGAGTGGGGCGTGGGTGCGCTCTCAGCGGCGCGGCCCACCGAGGACGAGCGCGCCGGGTACATCCAACTCGCCGGGCCCGCTTTCGAGGCGTGCCTGGCCGATCCCTCCACGGCGCCGCGCGATCCCTTCGATCCGCTGCAGCGCTCGGCCACGGCCTCCTCCGAGCTCTCGGTCAGCACCCGCTGCGCGGCCCAGGCCATCCTGGAGACGTGGGTGGAGCACGGCACCCCCGAGCTGTCCGCGAACGTGCGCGACCTGCTCGGCCACTACCCCAACCTCGACCACTGGGGACCGCTGGCGCTGTCCCTGGAGGCGTACTGGGAGGAGCGGGGTGACCGATCCGCGGCGCTGGCCGACGCGCATCGGCTCCACGGGGCCGCGACGCCACGGCGTCCGCTGCTCCTGTGGGGGGGGCTGGTAGCGACCTGCGCGCTGCTGGCGGGCCTGGCCTGGCGCCTGCGGCAACACCTGCTGCGCCGTGCGGTGGTGTACCGGCTCGGTGCGGTCGGCTTCGGGCTCGGCCTCGTCGTGGCCGCGGAGGCCGTGCTGGCGCTGGCCGGCGTCCCTCCGGGCGACCACCATCCCACGGACGGGGCGTGCTCCCTGGACGAGTTCAAGGTCGACGAGGAGCGGCGCCTGCTGCTGGACAAGCGCAGCCGCGGCGTCCTGCAGCCCCGGCCGGAGGGGGCGAGGCGGGTGGCGTTCGTGGGTGCGTCCACCGTGGCCGGCCCGGGGCTGCCGTTCGAGCAGACCCTGCCCGGCGTCCTGCAGCGGCTGCTCGGCGACGAGGCCGAGGTCGTGGCCCTGGGGGAGTACGGCGCCGACGCGAGGCGCGTGCGCGAGTGGGCGACGTTCGCCGCCGCCGATCTCGACGCACAGCTGGTGGTGGTGTACAGCGGGCACAACGAGGTCGGCGCGTGGCGGCAGCAGGTCCTGGAGCACGGGTTGGGGCCGCCCGCGTGGTGGCTGAAGGCGCGCGGGTGGGCGCGCCGGATCCGCCTGGCCGGGGTCGTGACCGCGCTGCTCGGCGGCGACCGGACGGCGCCGAGCGCGTCCGGGCAGGGGGAGGACGAGGGGGTCCTGCAGACGCACCACCCGGGCTTCGAGCGCCGCATCGCGGCCCGGTTCGAGGTGGAGGTCACCGACCTGGTGCGCGCGGTACGCCGCAGCGATGCCGAGGTGTTGCTCGTGCAGCCGTCGTTCAACCACCACGGCCTGCGCGTGCCGCCGGAGGTGCGCGCGACCGACCCGTCGCGGGCCGAGCGGGGCCAGGAGGCGGTGCACGCGCTGGCGGAGGGCCTGTCGCCCCGGGTCCAGCGGGGGGCGGCCGACGAGCACGCCGGGCAGCTGCTGGCCCGCGCACGCGGCCTGGCCTCGGACGTGCCCGAGCACCCCACGGCCCACCTGTTCCATGCCCTGGCCGCGGAGAATGCCGGCGAGCTGGTCGAGGCCGAGGCCGCTGTCTGGGAGGTCGCCCGCACCAACCACGGCGGCAGCGCGGTCACGCCGGGCGTCGCCGGGGCGATCGTGCGCATCGCGCGGCGCCACCACGTCCCGCTGGCCGATGCACACGCGGCCCTGCACGAGGCGTCAGGGCCGCACCTGCCCGGCTTCGGCCTGTACTGGGACTACGTGCACTTCACCGCAGAGGGAGCCGAGGTGGTGGCCACCGAGATCGCGGCGGTGATCGAGCGGGAGGGGCTGCTCGTGGTGGACCCGGATCAGCTCACGCGCAGGTAGAACATCGCCACGAAGAACAAGAACGGTCCGAGGACCACACTCGCGGTGAGCCCCAGGGCCAGCAGGTCGGCGGGGCGCAGGCGGAACCGCAGCGGCCCGTCGTCCGGGGTGAACTGCTCGACGAGCTCGCCCCCGCAGGTGGGACAGTACGTGCTCGCCGGGTAGACCTGGTCGCATTCACGGCAGTACAGCAGGTCCACGAAGCCCCGGCTCTGCGCCACGGCACCCTCGTGACGGCGGTTGCGGCGCCGGACGTCGGCGCCGATCATCTTCGCCTGGAGTCTCGCCCGTCCCGCCTCGGTACCCAGTTCCCATCCGCCGATCATCGTCATGGCCTCCGGCCATGCCTACGACCGAGGAGCCCGGGTATTCCGTGGACGTGGTCAGTCGCAGACCGCTGCCGCGGTGAAGTCCCAGCAGCCGAGGTCGGCGTCACCGCCGTCGATGACCACGGGGAAGGTCTTGACCTGGTTGCCGTGGGCCGAGCTGGTCAGGGAGACCTCGTGGGCGCCGCCCTCCACGGCATGGCCGACCAGGTCGCTGGAGGCCGCCACGGCCTCGCCGTCCACCCGGATGGTGCAGCCGGGCTCACAGCGGATGGTGATCGAGCCCGGCCGGTAGGCGCGGCCCCGGGGGCGGGTGTTGCCCGGCACCGTGCGGCGATCGGGCTTGCCGTCCGAGGCGGCCATGGGGGCGGCGTCCGGCGCCTCCCCGGGGGACGGCGGTGGCTCCATCGCGGTGGCTGGCTCGTCCGTCGGGTCCCCGGGGGCCGCGGGACCCGGGATCGCCTCGGTCGGGGCGATGTCCACCGTGGGCGGTTCTTCCTCGGGTGACATCGGCGGTTCGCTGTCGATCCACCGCCACAGCAGCACGGCGCCCACGGCCAGGACCGCGACCCCGACCAGCGCGAGCGCGGCCACGAGGAACCAGCGCCCCCGTGTGGAGCGCTGCTCGTCCTCCAGCGCCCGCATGGACCCCGGCGGTGACACGGGAAGCACCGCCTCCTGTCGGTCCATCGCTACCGTCTCGTCTGCCGGCGGCTCGGTCGGGCCCAGCGTGGTCGGGGTGGGCACGTCCGGCTCGGTGGAGCGGTCCTCCTCGTCCGCGGCCGCGCGCCCCCAGGCCGCTTCGATCGCGGGCATCAGCTCCTCGATCACGTCGGCCACGTCCGCCTCGGCCGGGAAGTCCCTGCCCAGCGCGCGCAGGTCGTCGGCCAGCGCCCTGGCCGTGGGGGTGCGGTCGTGCGGCCGCCGTTGCAGCGCCCGCTCCAGCACCGTACCCATGCCGGGGATCGCCTCGTCGGCCGCCTCCAGCGCGTGACCCACGTCGCAGCCGATCACCCGGTCCAGCAGCTTGACCACGTTGCGGTCGTCGAACAGCAGCTCGCCGGTGACGAGCTCGCACAGCACCACGGCCAGGGAGAACACGTCCGACGGGGGCCCCAGCGAGAACTCCCCGGTGATCTGCTCGGGCGACATGTAGCGCGGCGTACCCCGGGCCACGCCCTGCGCGGCGGTGGTGAGGTAGAGGTTGGACGCGGCGCGGGCGATGCCGAAGTCGAGGATCTTGGCCACGCCCTTGCGATCCACGATGATGTTGCCCGGCTTGAGGTCCCGGTGCACCAGGTTCAGCGGCGTGCCGTCCTCGTCCTCGAAGGTGTGGGCGTGGTGCAGCCCGCGGCAGACCTGGATCGCCAGGTCGATCAGCGCGTACGGCGGCAGCTCGGTCCCCTGCCGCCGCCGCAGCCTCAGCAGGTCGGCGAACGTGGGCCCGTCCACGAACTCCATCACCAGGAACCAGTGCCGCCCCTCCCGGTCGAACTGCAGCACGTCCACGATGTTGGGGTGGTGCAGGCGCCCGCCGATGCGGGCCTCGTTGATCATGGCCTGTTCCTGGGTACTGCCCGTGCCCAGCAGCTGGGTGCGGATGCGCTTGATCGCCACGCGCTTGGAGAACCCCATCGGGCCGGGCAGGCGGGCCTCGTACACCACGCCGAAGCCGCCGGAGCCCACCTCCGCGACCAGCTCGTACTTGCCGAAGGTGCCCCCCACACCGGGGAAGTCGCCGTCGTCGATCGACCCTGCCATGTCGGGCGGATCGTACCGGTCCGGGGCGGGTGGGAGAAGGGCGCGATGGTATCCTGGCGTGGATGAGGGATCCCGTCGTGACGCTGCTCGTGTTCGCCCTGGTGCCGGGGTGTGGCGGTGGACCCACGCTCGCCGGGCTCGCCGAGCAGGCGCGGTCCCGGGCCGGGGAGGCGCCCACGGCCTGGACCCGGGAGGTCGTCACCACCCGGACGTCGGCGGCCGGGGACGCGTGCGAGATGACCGGCCGGGCGCAGGTCGACGGCGACACGTTCCGGGTGGAGACCTGGGAGCCCGGGCGGCGGTTCCGCGAGGGCCACGTGCTGCACGGCGACGGCCGGGAGCTGCGGCTGTGGACCATCTTCGACGAGAGCGTGCACGAGCGGGGTGTGGTGGCCCCGCCGCCCCTGTGGCCCGAGCGCTGGTTCGACGGCCCCGCCGGCGACGAGACGCGATCGCGCCTGGCTCCAGAGCAGGAGGAGGTCGACGGCGTGCCGTGCCACGTGGTCGAGGTGGCGGCCGCGGAACCGTTCGACGTCGGCACGGCGACGCAGCCGCTGTTCGTCGACAGCTGGCGGGCCTGGATCGAGGTGGAGACCCTGCACCTGGTGCGGGCCGAGGGTGCTGGCGTGGACGCGGCCGGCGCGGCCGAGACGCGGCAGGTGGGCTTCGCCGGCTTCGACCTCGATGCGCGGGGCGCGCCGCGCGCCATCACGGTCCAGCGCGGGGACGGCAGCGTGGTGGAGAGCCGCGTGGACAGCCAGGTGGTCGGCGCGTGGGACAGGCCGCAGCTCGTGCCCCGGGACGGCAACCGCACCTACCTGCAGCTGATGGCCCAGGAGATCGACCACGACAAGATCGGCGAGCTGATCGAGGGGAACACCACCGACGACTTCGGCTCCGGTCCCGCGCGGGACGCGGTGTTCCACCCGGACCGGGTGATGGCAGCGCTGGGGCTGACCGGAGGCGAGCAGGTCGCGGACATCGGCGCGGGGGAGGGGTACTTCACCTTCCACCTGGCGCGCGCGATCGGCCCGGGGGGGACGGTCTGGGCTGCCGAGGTGAACCCCGCGGCGCTCGACCAGTTGCGGCACCACGAGTCCGACCGCGAGCGCAACCCCCACCGCAACGTCGAGCTCCACCTCAGCCGGTTCGAGAGCCTGGACCTGCCGCCGGGCTCCATCGACCTGGCGTTCATGTGCAACCTCACGTTCCCCCGGTTCGAGGCGCTGATCCAGGAGAACCGGGACATGCTGGCCAGCATCCACGCGGCCCTGCGGCCCGGCGGGCGGTTCGCCGTGATCGAGAAGATCCCGCAACGGGACGACACCGTGCGGCTGCTGTTCACCGGCCAGGCCCTGATCCCGCTGGCCTCGGTGGCCCCGACTCCGGAGAACCAGGGGCCGGCCCGGGACAGCGGCATCGTGGCGGTCAACTTCGAGCAGGCCGGGTTCCGGATGGTCGAGCGGATCGCCATCGTCGAGGGGCACGACTTCGTGATCTTCGAGCGGCGGTAGGGCGCCGATCGAGGTTCGCCGACTCCGTTGTCACACGGGATTCGCGCGGGACCGGGGCTACAGGCCGGGGATGCCGAACGCCTCGCACACGCGGATGTGCTCGAACTCACCGAACATGTCGAAGGTGGACAGCCCGGTGGTGCCGGCGGTGACGCTGCTGTCCGTGGCCTCGGCCCGGATGACCGCGCCGTTGCCGTCGGCCTCGCACATCAGCTCCTCGCCCACGGCCCAGAAGGCCAGGGAGGCCTCGTCCTGCGCGTCGAGGTCGAGGGTGCCGTCGTGGTCCGTGCGGGCCAGCTCCTCGAAGGACGGGTCGTTGCAGCTCTCCACGGTCTGGGCGTCCACCGGGCCCTCGGCGCCGTCCATGAACTCTCCGATCTGCAGGTAGTGGCCGTCCGCGCCGCAGTCCTGCACGGCGTCGCGGGCCAGGGCGCAGCGGTAGCCGTGGTAGCCCTCGCTCTGGTCCGCGTCCTCGGCCGCCCGCACCAGCACGCCGGCCCGCCAGCGGTCGGCCTCGCCGCAGGCGACCACGCCGTCGCCGTCGTGGTCGTAGTCGAAGGCCGCGGCGGGCATGGACCACGCCGTCTCGTCGTCGTCCCCGTCGAAGTAGTCGACCGTGGCCTCGGGCAGCTCCAGTACGGGCAGGTCCGCGTCGAGGTCGTAGCTCAGCTCGCAGGTGATCACCAGCTCGTCGAACACGGCGCAGTCGTTGGTGCAGCCGTTCAGGGCCACGTCCCAGGCCAGCGTGGTGCTGTCGTCGAGCTCGACGGTGACCGCGTCGGGGGTCACGTCGCAGGACACCAGCGACCAGGCCTCGGGCACGGTGTCCTCGACCAGGCCCTCACCGTACAGGGCGCCGCGGTTCTGCACCGACAGCGTGACCTGCACCGTGGCGCTGGCCGTGGACTGCGCCAGCTTGCCCACCGTGAGCGCGGCGTGGTTGCCCTGGTACTCCCAGATGTTGTGCTGGGTCTGCACGCCGTAATTGTTGGCCCAGTCCACGTGGTCCTCGATGCCGTCGCCGTCGGTGTCGGTGGCGTTGGCGATGAACTCGCGCAGGTCCTCGGGCAGCAGCGAGCCGTTGGTGGTGTACACGTCACCCACCTGCAGCGCGGTGCCGGACTGGAAGCACCAGAAGGGCGCCTCGCCGTAGTAGGCCTCGAACACGCCGTTGGCCGTTGTCCACGATCCGTAGTACACGTCCAGCGATCCGCCCGCGGGCACGCGGTAGGTCTGGTCGTCCAGCAGCTCCTCGCCGATGCTCACGCCCTGGCTGCTGGGGTTGTCCCACACCAGGTAGCCGTCGAAGCAGATGTCGTGAGCGCCGGTGTTGGAGAAGGTGACGATGCCGTTGCCCGTGGTCTGCGCGTCCAGGATGCCCAGCGCCAGGGCCTGCCAGTCGGTGTAGCACTCCTCGGGCTCGTACGGCTCGCAGACGTCCTCGCAGTCCTCCACGCAGCCGGGCTCGCTGCCCAGGGAGGTGAGGTCGGCGAAGACGACCACGTCGGTCCAGGCCTCGGCGTCGCCGAGCAGGACCTGCTGGCCGCCGTCGATCGGGTAGGTGGAGGTGCCGTCCCAGGCCCAGGTGTCGGGCAGCTGCGGCGTGGTCGCCAGGTAGCCGTCGTCCACGGAGAGGTCGTCCTCGTACAGCAGCATGCCGACGAGGTCGTCCTCGTCGTCGCAGTCGCCGTCGCACAGGCTGACGCCGTCGTCGTCGAGGTCGGACTCCTCGGACGGCAGCAGGCCGTCGCAGTCGTCGTCGATGCCGTTGCACTGCTCGGCCGCGTCCGGATTGACGTCGCCGTCGAGGTCGTCGCAGTCGCCGTCACAGGGGGCGTGGCCGTCGCCGTCCGCGTCGGCCTCGTCGAAGGGCAGCTCGCCGTCGCAGTCGTCATCCACGCCGTTGCACGCCTCGGCCGCGTCCGGGTTGACGTCCGCGTCGAAGTCGTTGCAGTCGCCCGCGCACTCGGCGTACCCGTCGCCGTCGTCGTCCACCTCGGTGGCCGGGATGATGCCGTCGCAGTCGTTGTCGGCCTGGTCGCACAGGTCGACCGCGCCCGGGTAGGTGGTCGCGTCGGCGTCGTCGCAGTCGCCCTCGCAGACCATGACGCCGTCGCCGTCCGCGTCCACCTCGTCCACGGCAGGCGAGCCATCGCAGTCGCCGTCCAGGCCGTCGCACAGCTCGGGAGCGCCGGGGTACACCGAGGCGTCGTCGTCGTCGCAGTCGCCGTCGCAGACCATGACACCGTCGCCGTCGCCGTCCGCCTCGTCCGCGGGCACGGCGCCGTCGCAGTCGTCGTCCGCACCGTTGCACTGCTCGGCCGCACCCGGATTGACGTCCGCGTCGAAGTCGTTGCAGTCGCCCTCGCACTCGGCGTAACCGTCGCCGTCCCCGTCCACCTCGCTGGCCGGGATGATGCCGTCGCAGTCGTTGTCGACGTTGTCGCAGATGTCCGTGGCGCCGGGGTAGACCGACGGATCGGCGTCGTCGCAGTCGCCGTCGCAGACCATGGCGCCGTCACCGTCCGCGTCCACCTCGTCCGCGGCCAGGGCGCCGTCGCAGTCGCCGTCCACGCCGTCACACAGCTCCGGCGCGCCGGGGAACACCGACCCGTCGCCGTCGTCGCAGTCGCCGCCGCAGACCGTGACGCCGTCGCCGTCCGCGTCGAAGCCCTCGTCGATGTCTCCGCCGCAGTCGTCGTCCAGGCCGTTGCAGATCTCGACCGCGCCGGGGAACACGTCCGCGTCGTGGTCGTCACAGTCCCCGGCGCAGGCCATCACGCCGTCGCCGTCCACGTCCACCTCGTCGGCCATCAGCAGGCCGTCGCAGTCGTCGTCCACGAAGTTGCACTGCTCGGCCGCGTCCGGGTTGATGGAGGCGTCGTTGTCGTTGCAGTCGCCCTCGCAGGTGGTCCAGCCGTCGTGGTCGTCGTCGTAGCCCTCGTCGACCATGCCGTCGCCGTCGTTGTCGATCCCGTCGCAGATCTCGAGCACCGCGCCCACGCACAGGGCGATGTTGTCCACGCCACCGGAGCCGCTGAAGTGGATGACCATGTCGCGCACGCCGCACTCCTGCACGGTCACCTGCTCCACCGAGTTGCCGCCCAGGCCGCCGGCGGCGACCGTGGTGATCAGGGCGCCGCTGGCGTCGTACAGCAGGATGTCCGTGGGGGCCTCGCTGGCCTCGATGTCCACCAGGTCCAGGCTCTCCACACAGGTCTCGCCGTCGAAGGTGAACTCGAACCAGCCACCGACGGCGTTGTCGTCCGGCGTGTCCACAAGGCCGTCGCCGTCCGCGTCCGTGGTGTTCTCGGCCACGATCAGCAGGTTGAACAGGTCGAGCGCATTCTCGCCGGCCTCGCCCAGGCCGCCACCGTCACCGATGCCAGGGCCACCGAAGTCCTCGTTGGGGGTGCCGAGGTCGAAGTCACCGCCCGAGGGGTCGGACGAGTCGAACGCGATCCCGAGGGAGGGATCCACGCCGTTGGGGTAGTACACGTCCACGTGTATCCCCCAGTCGGCGTAGGCCTCGGTGAGGTCCGCTCCCGCGTAGATCGGCAGGCCGTCGGGATCGCTGTCGAAGTCCAGCAGCATGGGGCAGGCCTCGAGGCAGTCGCCGATGCCGTTGCCGTCCACGTCGAAGCCCTCGTCGATGTCGCCGTCGCAGTCGTTGTCGACCCCGTCGCACTTCTCCTTGTCGGCCGGGCTGATCGCGGCGTTGGTGTCGTCGCAGTCGCCGTTGCAGGTGGTCCAGCCGTCGTTGTCGTCGTCCGTGCACTGGGCGCGCGCGGAGCTGGCGCAGATCAGGAACAGGACAGTGGTGGTGAAGGTGACCAGGTGGCGTGCTCGGTGCGGCATCTGCAGCCCCTCGTCGGCTCTCCGCTCCGCATGCGGTCGGCCGGCTGCTGTCCGCTCCCGAGGCTGCTAAGTTAGCCGTCGGATCGGCGGTCGCAAAAGGAAAAATGGACTAATTCGCGAACCGTAACTTACGGAAAAAACTACAAAATTCTCAAAACGTGGAGAGTGCGGTCGCAACCCGGAAAACCCACGATCCCCCAGATTCCCGATCTCCTCGCGAGACACCCCGGATCCCCGTGCTACGCTGCACCCCGATCTGCGGAGGTGAGATGGCGAAGCGGTGGATGATGGCGGCCTTGCTGGGCGTCTTGCTGGTGCCCGCGGCCGAGGTCGTCGCCGGGGCGCCGCCGGGCTGGCGGCCCGGGGTCGAGGGGCAATACGGGTTCGGACCGGTCGTGTGGTCGCCCGACGGCAGCGCGCTGGCAGCCACGGGCTGGGACCGGGCGGGTCTGGTCGTGGTGGCCGCGTCCGGCGGCGAGCCGGCCTGGATCAGCACCGAACGGGGCGCGGGCTTCGAGCCCCGCTGGCACGGCAGCAGCCTGCTGTTCAAGCAGATCGTCTCCGTGGCCGACGGGTCGGCGGTCCAGCAGGTCGTGGAGGTCGATCTCGCCCGCGGTGAGCCCGTCGTCCTGGACGAGTCCCGGCGGCTGGGGCAGCCCGCGGTCGCGGCCGATGGCGCCCGGCTGTGGGTCCGCGAGGACGCGCTGGTCCGGCAGGGAGCGTCGGTCCAGCGGCTGCCGGGGTACTGCAACCTGGCCGTGCCCGACCCGGTCGGCGAGCGCGTGGCCTTCGATCACCCGGACGGCAGCGTCGGCCTGATGTCGGTCACCAGCGGCGACGTGCTGTGGCTGCTCGGCCCCGGGGCCAACAGTCACCCGGCGTGGTCCGACGACGGCGCGCTGCTGCTGGTGCGTACGCCCCTGCAGCGGTTCGTGGTGCTGGACGCGTCCAGCGGCCAGCTCCTCGCCGACGTGGAGGGTACCCACCCCTCGTGGATCCCGGGCACGCACGACGTGGTGTTCGAGCGCGTGGTCGAGGCTGACTACGCGGTGCTCACCTCGGACCTGTGGCAGCTCGACGCGCGCGGGGGCCGACACTGGCGGCTGGCGGCTTCGCCAGACCACGAACGCTACCCCGCGGCCTCACCCGATGGCCGCTGGCTGGCCTACGTGGACACCACGACCGGGGATCTGCGGGTGGCCGCCCTCGAGGGCGATCGCCTCGGTCGCCCCCGCACCCTGGCCTTCGGCGCGCACCTGCCCGACAGCCCACCGCCGCCGAACGACTCGTTGCGCCTGGTGGAGGTCGAGGTGCCGTACATGCACCAGCTGTGGGACACGCCGGACGACTTCCACGGCGGCTGGTCCTGTGGCCCCACCTCGTGCGTGCAGACGATCCAGAAGTACGACAAGCTCCCGGACCACGACATCACCTGCAGCTGGCCCCACAGCCACACCAGCCACTGGGGCTGGTACATCCCCAACGAGTACACCTACAACGGGTACACCTACGACACGCCCGGACTGGCCGCCGGCGAGGTGTGGGTGGTTGGCGCTCACGGCTTCATCTGCCTGGAGCTGGGCGCGGCCTGGTGGGCGCAGATGGTCACGTTCTGCAACCAGCACGACGTGACCTCGTGGCAGGCGGGGACCTCCTACAGCTCCCTGACGGCCGAGATCGACGCGGGCTATCCGATGTACGCTTCCACCGCGGTGCTGGGCTACGGCCACATCCTGGTGATCAAGGGCTATGACTCGGACCACTCGATCGTGGTCAACGACCCCTACGGCGACGGCGGCAGCGGGTCGTGGGGCAACTACGACGGCGAGGGCGCGGTCTACGACTGGCCCGGGTACAACAACGGCAACCTGACCGACTTCACGATGTCGCAGCTGTTCGGCGCCCAGGGGCCGCTGGAACCGCCCGATCCGGAGTGGGGCGCCTCGTACGTCGCCCAGCACTACCCGGCCGAGATGGCGTCCGGGGACTGCATGGAGGTCTGGATCGACTACCTCAACGAGGGGACGGAGGCCTGGCAACCGGGGGAGACCTTCCTGGGCACCACCGAGCCGCGGGACCGCGAGTCGGCGTTCGTCGACGACGCCTGGACCGGCGCGAGCCGGCCTGCGACGGTGGACGCGACCACTGCGCCCGGGGAGGTGGGCCGGTTCACCTTCACCCTGAGCGCGCCCGTGGTGGACGCCGACGCCGTGTACACGGAGCACTGGGGCCTGGTGCAGGAGGGGGTGGCCTGGTTCGGCCCGGCCGACGACGCGGTGTGGTTCGAGATCACGGTCCTGGCCCCACAGGACGAGGACCCCGGGGACGACGACGACGATGACGGGCCCGGAGTCGGCCCCGGGGATGACGATGATGGTGGGGGTGGCTGCACCTGCGGGGTCGGCCGACCGTCGCGATCCGGCGGTGTCCTGGCCGTGGGGGCGCTGGGGTGGTGGATCGCGCGTCGGAGGAAGGTGTCGTGAACGCGAGGCCGACGATCCTGCTACCGATCCTGGCGTGCCTCGTCGGCTGCGAGGCCGAGGGTGATCGCCCGGACGGCGCGTTCATCCTGTTGCAGGGCGAGGGGAGCCTGCAGAACCCCTGTGTGTCGCCAGATGGTGACCGTGTGGTCTTCACACGGTTCCACGATGGTTTCGGGTCGGGTCCGGCCGACCTGGTCCTGCTCGACCTGGAGGACGGCGCGACCACGGACCTGGTGGCCGACGGCGCGCGCAACGTCAACCAACCCGGCACCTGCTGGGGCGGCGACCACGACGAGATCCTGTACAGCAGCGACGCGGCCGGCAACGAGTCACAGGTCCACCGCATCGACCCTGACGGCGGTGACCCCATCGCCGTGACCGACGTCCCGGACGAGCGGGCCTCGGCCGCCACCTGGCTCGTGTCCGGCGAGTGGATCGTGTACCTGGCCCAGGATGCCGGCGAGCTGCCCGACGATCTCGGCGGTCTGGCCCTGATCGCGCCGGACGGCAGCGGCCAGCAGCGCATCCACGCCGAGTCCCGGTTCGTGGGCCACCCCTCGGCCTCGCCCGTGGACAACGTGATCGTGTACGAGCTGCGGGAGGACGGGCTCGCGTCGCTGCAGCTGACCGACCCCACCGGTACCGTGGCCGAGGAGCTGACCGACGGCAGCGACGACGACCGCTACCCCGCGTTCTCCGGGGACGGACAGCGGGTGGTGTTCTCCGCGCGCCGGGACGGCCAGGAGCAGCCAGACCTCTACACCGTCTCGGTCGGCCCCTGCGAGGTGTCGCGGCTGACGGACGGTGACGGCGCGGACACGGCCGGGGCCTACACGCCGGACGGGGGCTTCGTGCTGTTCCAGACCGGGGAGGCCGAGGGGGAGCCGACCGAGCTGTGGTTCATCCCCTCGCCGAGCGGGTGAGGGGGCTGACCGCGGCGCGGAGCGCCGCTTCGACTCATTCCAGGATCACGCCGCCGGGGCCCGCGCCGCGTTCCTCGAGCTGCTTGCGCAGGTGCGGCGGCAGGTCCTCGGTGTAGACCGGCGCGGGGCCGGTCTGCCACATGGGCTCGCCCCGGGGCACCTCGAACGTGGCCTCGCCCACGCGGCAATCGCACTCGAACGCGGCCTGGGCCTCGGGGCCCGCGATGCGGTCCAGCGCCCGCTGACGGATCCCCCGCTGGCGTTCGCACTCGTCCGCGGCCACGGCCACGGCCCAGTCCCCCAGCGGGTTGCCGATGCTGCGGAATACGCACTCCCCCTCGGCCTGCAGCGTGCCGGTGATCGGGGTGAGGTCCCACACCTTGTCGGCGCTGATCAGCCGCCCGCCGGTGAAAACCGCCCGCCCGTCGCAGGTCAGGGCCAGCTCCACCTTGACGCCTGCCGCTGCCGGGGTGGCTGCGGCCACGCGGTCGGCGGTGCACTCCTCGGGCAGCTCGAACAGCTCGGGTGCGCGGCCGAGCGCGTCCGCGGCGATCCGGTCGCGCAGGGTCTGGGCCGCGTCGGTGGCCTCCACGCCCTGCTTGCCCTCGGGGGTCTCCGCCAGGATCACCTCGAAGGCGGACAGCGCACCGAACGGGTCGCCGTCCGCCTCCAGCGCGTGCGCCGCGTCGAGCGCGGATCGGTCCCCGCACCCTGCGAGCGCCGCGAGCGCGGCTGCGAGGGTGAGGGACGTGAACAGGACGATACGTCGGGGTCTGGTCATCGGTTCGGATCCTTCGATTCGGGGCCCCGATCCTAGAGCGTCGTGTGGTTCGAGGCCACTGCATGATGGTAGGCTAGCCCCTCAGATGGGATCTTGACCCCGTCTTTACATGTGCGTGTCCGGGCGCCCGCGCCCCAGATGCGCCGGAGTGGTTGCCATGCACCTTGGTCGACGTCACCTCCCGATCCCGGGTCTGCTCGCCCTGCTGCTGACCGGACCGGCCAGCGCCAGCCTCAGCGGGTCGTTCGTGCAGTACGACTGCACCGACTGCTACATCGAGGGCTCGACGCAGACGCTGTGTTTCGACGCGCACTCGTACACCGATGACGGCGAGGCCGTGGAGTCGCTGTGGCTGGAGTTCCCGGACGGCTGGACCGTCAGTGACGTGTACGACAACGGCCCCAACACCTGCGAGGAGGGCAGCGCCAGCTGGGGGTCGGTGTCGTGGTCGCTGCACGGCGGCAACGACAACGAGGTGCGCATCGACCAGACGCGGACCCACGACTACCTCGCCCACTGCTACACCAGCTACTGCGTGGAGCTCACCGTGGGCGCGGCGTCGGGGCCGGCGCACGTGTCGTGGTACTGGGCCAACCCCTCGGGCACGGGCAACCCGCCCCACTACGTGGGCAGCACCGATGGCTACACGCCGTCCGGCTGGACCGTGGCCCAGGAGGAGATGTACCCCCCCTCGTTCCTGCCGCACTGCGCGCCACGGGCGCTGCTGATCCAGGACGCCATGCCGTGGGGGCACGATGCGTGGCAGCTCGAGCTGACCGACCGCGGCATCTTCTACGACGAGATCTATTCCAACGAGATCGCCTACACCGACTTCGGCGAGTACGACCTGGTCATCACCTCCAGCGCCCAGGACGGCACCTACCACACCAACATCAACAACAACCTCACCCAGTTCGAGGACTACATCTCCGCGGGCGGGCGGGTGTTCTTCGCGGCGGCGTCCGAGGTCGCTGACACGCCGTACCTGGCCGCGCCGTTCAACGGCACGTACTTCTACGACGAGGACGCCCACGACTCGATCGTGGACTCGGATCACCCGCTGATGGTGGACCTGGAGAACCCGATCGGGCCTAACTACTACACCTCCCTGGGGTACTTCGCGTACCTGCCGGGAAGCGAGACCATCGTCGCCAACCAGCTGGCCTCCGGCTTCTCCAGTCTCTACGAGATCCGCGAAGAGCTCGGCATGGTCGTGGTCAGCACCCAGGCGCTGGAGGAGGCGTACGCCAGCGAGTGGGACTTCGCCGACGTGCTCGTCAGCGGCCTGGACTACCTGCTGGGCTACTCGGTGTGGGACACCGACGGCGACGGCTACGGCGACTGCGACGACAACTGCGCCGACGACTACAACCCCTGGCAGGAGGACCTCGACGGCGATGGCGTGGGGGACGACTGCGACACCTGCTCGGACGCGGACGGCGACGGGTTCGGCAATCCCATCTCCGACACCAGCGGTTGCCCCAACGGCTCGGAGGAGGACTGCGACGACTCGGACGCGGCCGTGTACCCGGGCAACGCCGAGAGCTACGACGGCGCGGACAACGACTGCAACGGGCTGTACGACGACGGCGTGCTGCCGGGCAACGCGCTGATCATCACCGAGATCATGAAGGACCCGGGCGTGGTCGGCGACACGGTCGGCGAGTGGTTCGAGGTGTACAACAACTCCGGCTACGAGATGAACCTGGTCGGTCTCGAGGTCACCGACAGCGGGACCAACTCGTTCAGCGTCGACTCGGACATGTGGGTCGCGTCCTATGGCTACGCGGTGTTCGCCCGCAACGGCGACGCGGGGGTCAACGGCGGCGTCACCGTGGACTTCGAGTACAGCAACTTCCAGCTCGGCAACGACGACGACGAGATCATCATGGAGCACGCCGGGGTGGAGCTCGACCGCGTGGAGTACACGGACGCGGACTTCCCCGACTCCGACGGCGCGTCCATGTCCCTGGACCTGGCCTCTTACGACATCTCGCTCAACGACGACGGCTCGTACTGGTGCGAGTCGCGGGACGTGTTCGGCAACGGCGACCTCGGCACACCGCTGGCGGCCAACCCCGTGTGCTGCGAGGACGCGGACGGCGACGGCTACTACGACGTCGCCTGCACGGGCGACGACTGCGACGACACCAACGCCGCCGTCTATCCCGGCGCCACCGAGGACTGCGACGGCGTGGACAACAACTGCGACGACACCGTGGACGAGGGCTTCGACGTGGACGCAGTTGTTGT
>CAZXHG010000196.1:0-19159 GCA_964639985.1 uncultured Rickettsiales bacterium | reverse complement strand
CGAGATGCGGATGCGGTCCTCGAACACGTGGTCGGTGAGGTCGTCGAGGAACTCGTCGGCCGAGGCATAGCGGTTGGACGGATGGGACGCGAGCGCGCGCACCAGGATGGGCTCGAGCGCCGTGGGGATCGACAGATCGCGGTCGAGCGCGTCTTCGGGATCGAAGGCACACAGCTCGTCCCGTACCTCGTCGAAGTCGGCGCCGAGCAGCAACGGCTCGCCCGTGACGAGCTCGTACAGCACCGCGCCCACGGCGAAGGTGTCCGAGCGTACCGACGGTTGCCCGCCCTGCACGAGCTCGGGAGCGAAGTACCGGAACTTGCCCAGCAGCTCGTTGGGATCGCTCTCCCACTTCGCGATCGCGGCGCGGGCCACGCCGAAGTCGGTCAACTTCACCGCGCCGCTGCGGGCCACCATGATGTTGGCGGGGCTGATGTCCTGGTGCACGACGTTCAGCGGTTCGCCGTCGCGGCCGGTAGCAGCGTGGGCATACGAGAGGGCCTTGAGCGCCTCGGTGACGATGTACAGGGTGTGCTTGTAGGGGAAGGTGGCGCTGGCCTGGGTGCAGGCCTTGATCAGCCGCCGCAGGTCCATGCCGTCGACGTACTCCATCACGATGAAGTAGTCGCTCCGGGACTCGCCGAGGTCGAAGACCTGCACGATGTTGGGGTGCTGCAGGGCCACGGTGATGCGAGCCTCGTCGAGGAACATGCGCAGGGAGCGCTGGTCCTCGGCGAAGCGCTGCAGGATGCGCTTGATCGCGAAGTCCCGCTGGAAGTCCTCGAGCCCCTTGGTGCGCGCCAGGTAGACGTCGGCCATGCCCCCTCGTCCGAGGGGGCGGATCAGAGAGTAGCGGCCGACACTGTCGCTGGCCATGGTCATGACGGTCCGCCTCCCGACGCGCGGTCCATTGTAGGCGTTGCGTGGACCGGGCGCGAGAACCTCAGTGGACCAGGACGACGTGAGTGCCGAAGACCTGTGCGACGTCGCGGCCGCCCGCGTCGCGGATCACCACGCTGTCCAGGGATTCGAGGCGCTCCGCCTGTTCCGCGAGGGCCGCGGCCTGGTCCACGCGCGCGGCGTCGTCGAGGTCGTACCAGGCTGGGCCGACCAGGAACACGATCACGGGATCGTCACCGGCGTACCGCATGATGCCCTGGATGCCGAGCTCGCTGTGGTAGTCGTCGGCCGTGTGCACGGTGAACGGAGAGAGCAGCGGCAACAGCGACACGCCTGCCAGCGCCAGCAGCGGCATGATCATGGCGCCCGCGGCCAGTCTCAGCCGGCGCCGCCTGGCCGGGGAGAAGGTCTGCTCGGCCGTGGCCACGGCAGCGATCGGCCCGGCGTCGGGGCCCCGCGCCTCGCGTGCGCGCTGACTGTCTTCCCTTCTTCCTGCGCCAGCGCTTGCGCGTACGCGCGAAGGCGTCCCGCCAGCGCTCGAAAGGGGTCTTGTGCTCCTTGCGGGTCGCGGTCAGCGTCTCGTCGGATATCGCGTCCAGGGAGTCGAACGACGGCGCCACGTCCAGGGGCTGGTCCGGGAGATCCTGGCCGTGCGCGGCCGGCTCCTCGGCGGCCAGCCGGCGTCCCTCGCGTACGCTCTGGCGGAGGTGACGCGCGGACGAGGCCAGGGCCTTGAGGATGGGGGCCCGATCACCGCCCTGGGGGTGACACTCCAGCAGCTCGGCAAGCGGGTCGAGCATGACCACGCTGCGCTCCATCTGCAGCAGGCTGTCACCGAAATCACCCGTTGCCACCTCGTCCCATCCCCGGGCACGGATGAACTCCCACCCCTGCACGACGATGGCCAGGGCCACGGCCTCGGCGGCGTCGGTCTCGATCCTGTCGGGGTGCAGGCCGTCGGGCGTGATCGGCGTGTCGTCGTCGAGCAGCTCGGCGATGGCCGCGCCGATATCGTAGCGCTTGTTGTCCAGGACGCGGCCCTCGGGATAGACGCGCGGCACGACGAGCTCCGCAGGCGGCCTCTGGTCCGCCCAGTCACGCAGGTCGAATAGAATATCGTGGAGTCCCCGCAAGTCTCATCGAGTATACCGGCATCATCCGTGGGGCGCGACGGGCGTGTTATGGTGGCCTCGACGATGCGGATCCGAATCGCCCTGTTGTGCTTCGCTGCGGCCGCGGTCGCGGTGACCGCGCAGGCGGCCGAGGACGCGGGCGCGGACGACCAGGTCTTCTGGTCCGATCCCCGGGGCATCATCCTGCCGATGGGCGAGGGCGAGCTGGACATGGTCCGGCTCGGTCAGCTCCGCGAGCAATACGAGCGGGGCATGGCCCATCTCGAGGCGGGCGCCTGGGCCGAGGCAGCCGAGGACCTGGAGGCCGTGGCCGCCGAGCTGCCCGTCCCCGAGGTCCTGCTCGGCACAGCCATGGCCCACTTCCAGCTCGAACACTACGGACGCGCCGAGCAGCTCCTGTCGCTGGCGGTGGGGGACGCGCCGGCCGACGTGCGCGTGGCCAACCTGCTGGGACTCGCGCTGAGTGCGCAGGGCCGCGCGGGTGAGGCCGTGCCCGAGCTCGAGCGGTGCATGAACCTGGCCGAGGCCACGGGCAACCGGGCGTTCGAGGCGTATGCGATGCTGAACCTGGCGCAGGCCCAGCTGGACCTCGGGGCACCCCGGCGGGCAGCCGAGCTGGCCGCCGATGCCCTCGAGATCGGCCGTGGCCGGCGGTACGGCAACGTGATCGCCGCGGCCCAGAATGCCCTGGGCAACGTGGCGCTGTACCGGGGAGACAGCCGCGAGGCGGAGCGCTACTACCGCAAGAGCATGCAGGTGGAGCGGAGGGGGCGGGGCAACGACGACCGCGCGGCCGTGCTCAACAACCTGGCCAACGTGCGCGCCGCGCGCGGCGACCTGGCCGAGGCGCGGGATCTGCTGGAGGAGGCGGTGAGCGTTGCCCGGGAGGCCGGACGCCGCACCCAGCAGGGGGGCATCCTGGTGACCCTGGCCGGGTTGGAGCAGCAGCTCGGTGCCACGCCGACCGCCGAGGCCTGCCTGGCGGAGGCGCTGGACATCTTCGAGGAGCTCGACCTGGACCGCGGCATCGTCGAGGTGCGGCTTCAGCAGGCGCGTGTGGCCCGGGCAGGGCACCACACGAGTGCGGCGCTCGACCTGCTGGAGATGGCGCGCGTCGGTTCGCGCACGCTGACCTTGCCGCAGCTCTCCGCGGAGATGGACCTGCTGGAGGCGGAGCTGCTGCTGGACGTCGGTGACTTCCCGGCCGCGGCCCTGGCTGCGGAGAGGGCCGCCTCGTGGTTCGAGGCCACCGAGCAGGCGCGTCGAGGGGCGCGAGCCCGGCTGGCCTGGGCCGAGGCCAGGGAGGCGATCGGTGATGAGTCCGCCGCTGACGAGGCCTACGGGCGGGCGCTCGAGGTGCTCGAGGGGGGAGACGACCAGGCCCTGATCAGCGACGCGCGGCAGCGCTACGGGCTGTGCTTGCTTCGGCGTGGTGAGGTGGAGCGGGGGGCACCCCTGCTGGCGGGCTCGCTGAGCTGGATGGAGCGGCAGGGTCGGTACGACATGATGGCCCAGGCCCTCAACCTCGCCGGCGCCGCCTACGCCGAAATCGGCGACCTGGACTCGGCGCTGGAGAGCTTCGAAGCGGCAGGCGGGGCCGCAGCGCTTGCGGGTCGGGACGACCTGCTGACGCTCGCCAGGACCAACCAGCTGAGCGTGCTGTCGCGGCTCGGCCGCTGGGACGAGGCGGCCGACCTCGCCGGTCCGGACGCGGACGCCGCGGTCCTGGGCGTGATCCAGCTGGGCCGGGCGAGCGTCCTGTTCGACGAGGGGCTGGCCGCCATGGACGCCGAGCAGTGGGACCGCGCCGTGGACCGGCTGCAGGCCGTGCTCGTCGCCGCGCCCGGCGACGACCGAACGCTGCGCGTCCCCGCCCACGCCAACCTGCGCATGATCGAGCACCACCTGGGGCTGGCGTGCATGGATGCGGGGGACCTGCCCGGTGCCGCGGATCACCTCGAGCGCGCGCTGGAGCACGTGTCCCACGAACAGAACGCGGCGTCGGAGGCCCGCCTGCTGAAGGACCTGGCGCTGCTGCGGTTCGAGCTCGGTGACGTGGACCGCGCGGCCCGCCTGATGGAGCAGGCGCAGACCGCGGCGAGCGCATCGGGGGACGACGAGGTGGTGCGGACCACGACCTTCCACACCGGCCTGGTCCTGATGGAGTCCGAACCGGAGATCGCGCGGACCTCGCTGGCCCAGGTCATCTCGGCTCACCCCGACGCCGCGGACGAGCTCGCCGCCGCGGCCCACTACAACCTAGGCATCCTGCTGTTCCGCGCCGGTGAGATCGAGGCCTCGCGCCAGGCGCTGATCGATGCTAGGACGCTGTACGAGCAGCACGGCCGGGCAGACCAGGTCGACCAGATCGACGGGTACCTGGAGGACTTCCCGGTCCCGGAGGCACCATGACCGACAGCACCGATATCGAGCAGATGTGGACGGACGCGATGCAGGCTCGCCAGCAGGACGACGACGCCGGCGCGCGGGATCTGCTCAAGTCCATCCTGAGGGCCGAACCCCGGCTGGCAGAGCCGCACCTCGAGCTGGCCCACATGGAGATCGAGGCCGGCGATCTGGACGAGGCCGAGGAGCGCATCCGCCTCGCCATCGGCCTGCTCGAGGCCGGAGGGCAGTGGGTGGCGGACCTGGGCGAGGACGCGATGCTGTCGTTCGCCCACAACCTGCTGGGAGAGGTGCTGTTCCGTCGCGCCGACGAGCTCGCCACCGACCTCGAGCCCCAGGCCTTCGACGAGCTGTGGAACGAGGCGGCCGCCGCCTTCGGCCGCGCGCTGGAACTCGACCCGGACAACGCCGAGGCGAGTCGGAACGCCTTCCAGATCCATGAGCGACGGTCTACTGCTGATCCTTGACGTCCACCACCTTGCGCTGTCGATCCTCCTGCTCGTCGAGGTGGACCTCCGCTGGGCGGGGCTCCGCTGACGGCTCGGTGGGCGTGGACCAGAAGGTGGCCGTGATGCCGTCGCCCGCGCCGAGGCGCTTCGCGAAGTAACCGCGTAGACCCCGGGCCATCAGCGCCCGGCTGGGCGGGATCAGGCACAGGAAGCCCACCGTGTCCGTCAGGAACCCGGGGGTCAACAGCAGCACGCCGCCGACGAGCACCAGCAGGGCCTGCACGATGGGGTCGGCGGGGGGCTCGCCGCGGGACAGCGAGCCCACCACGTTGGTCCAGGCGCGGCGGCCCTCCCGGGCGGCCAGCCATGCGCCCAGCATGCCGGTCACGACGATGGTGCCGATGGTCGCCCAGACGCCGATGGAGCGGCCCACGAAGAGGATCAGCAGCAGCTCGACCGCCGTGGTGATGGTGAAGGCGAGGAACAGGCGGGCGAACATCAGCGGTCGCTCCCCTCGAGGCGCTTGGCGGCCTGCCACAGCGCCTCCATCTCGTCGAGATCGGTCTCGTCCCAGGGACGCCCGTGGCGGACCAGCTCGCGCTCGATGTGGGCGAACCGGCGTACGAACCGCTCCGAGGCAGCCTTCACGGCGTCCTCCGGGTGCACCTCGAGGAAGCGACCGAGGTTGGCCATCGCGAACAGGAGGTCACCGTACTCGTGGGCCACGTCGCCGTCCCCGGCCAGCGCACGGTCCAGCTCCTCGAGTTCCTCGCGGATCTTGGCCAGCACCCCGTGGTGGTCGGGCCAGTCGAAGCCGACGTCCGCGGCGAGGCGCGTGATCTCGAAGGCGCGGCCCAGCGCGGGCAGCGCGGTCGACACCCGGCTCAGCCTGTCGGTGACGGGGGCATCGGACGCGGTCGGGGTGGGATCGTCGGTCATCGGAGGTCCGCTCCGCGGCTGGCGCTGTGTGATACCATTTCCGCGCTGCGTTGGGAAAGGCACACCGCCTGTGGAGATGATGAACCGCAAGATCCTGGTCGTCGATCCGGATCCGATCCAGCTCAACATCGTGGAGAAGGAGCTGACGGACGCCGGCTTCGAGGTGGTCCGGGCCGAGACCGCCGAGGAGGCGCTGGCCCGGTTCATCGAGCACGAGCCCATGCTGTCGATCGTGGAGATCAACCTCCCCGACCAGCCGGGGGCCCAGCTCTGCCAGCGCATGAAGACCGATCCCGATCTCCCGGGGGGCCTCGTGGTGCTGGTCTCCGCGGGGGTCAAGGACGTGACCAGCGTGGCCGAGGCCACGCTCCGCTACCGTTCCGACTTCTACCTCGACAAGCCGTTCCAGGTAGCCCACCTGATCTGGAAGTCCCACGAGCTGATCAACGGCCGCCTCGTCGGCCGGGTCTCCCCGGACGGCAGGCCGGTGTCCTTCGGCAGCGGCGAACTGGCGTTCACCACCGACTCCAGCGTGTCCTCGGCGCGGGGATTCGTGGCCGACGTGGACCCGGCCACGCTGTTGATGTCGTTCTTCCTTCACCGCCGGAGCGGATCGTTGCTGTTGATCAGCGGCGACGACGTGCGACAGTTCGTGTTCCAGGAGGGGTTCCCGATCGCCGCGGACTCCAACGTGCACGGCGAGGAGTACGGCAGCCTCGCCGTGGCCATCGGCACCTGCGAGGGTGGCGACATGGTCCGCGCGCGTGGGGCGTGGCAGAGCATCGATCGGCATCTCGGGGTGGTGGCCGTGAGCATGGGCCTGATGGGCGCTCGTGACCACTTCCGCACCATGCGGCTTCACCTCGAGTCGGTGATCGCCGGAGCGCTCGACCTGCGGGACGGCGAGTACTTCCTGGAGTACGGGAACATGCCGGAGCACTACGACGGCGTGGCCCTGACCGAGCTTCCACCGCAGTACGTGATGCGCGGGATCCGCGACAAGTTCGACGAGGCCTACAGCCTGCGTCGGCTCGGCCTCGACTCCACCATGATCACGTCCGACGCCGCCCACTTCATCATCCGCGAGCTCGACGACGTGCCCTACTACGAGAACGTACTGGGCATGTTCACGCGGCCGGCCAGTCTGGCCCAGCTGCTGGAGCTGGGGCGGGTGCGGCCCGAGGACGGCCTGGTGCAGACGATCCTCGGCCTGCGTACCATCGGCGCGCTGTGGGTCACCGACGATTCGCCGGTGGTGACCCTCGAGGAGGCCGAGCAGGAGACCATCGCGAGGGCCGTGGAGCTCAACTTCTCGCGCAAGAAGAAGAAGAAAAAGAAGCGCAGGAAGGCGGCCGCTGCCGAGTCCACCCCGGTCCGTCCGCCGCAGGCCCCGGCGCCTCCGCGCGAGCCGACCGAGCTGGGGCGGGTCCAGCCCAGCCGCCGCTTCGCCCAGGGGCGGCCCGTGCAGGAGCGGTACCGCGGCGAGGTCTCCTTCGACCCGCTGGAGCAGGCGCGACGGCGGCGCGATCAGCCACGTCAGATGACCCGGCAGGAGCTGGCCGACTCACCCGGCGAGGACACGGCGGAGAAGCACTTCGAGCGAGGCGCTCAGCTCTTCGGGCGAGCGGACTACGCCAGCGCGATCGTGGAATTCGAGCAGGCCATCGTCAAGCAACCCAGCCGCGCCACGTACCACGTGTTCCTCGCCCAGTGCATCCTGCTGCTGCCCAAGCGGGAGCCGGAGCACCTGTACCGGGCCGTCGAGTCCCTCAAGCGCGCCATCCAGATCAACCCGCGCAAGGGGGATCCGTTCCACCTGCTGGGCGTGGCCCTGGTGGAACTGGAGCGCAGGGACGAGGCCACCTTCGCCCTGCGCAAGGCGCTGCAGCTCGGTACCTCTCATCGCAAGGAGACGCGGCGGCTGCTGGACACGATCAGCTGACCCCCTGTACCGCGCTCACGTCCGGCCGTCGTGGAGGAACCCGACGATCTCCTTGAGCCCCTGGCCGCTGGGGGGACTGGCGAACAGTGCCTGGATGGGGATCGTTCCGCCGTCCTGTCCGATCAGCGTCAGCGCCGGGAGCCGGAAGTGCCGCCGGGGGTGGCAGCGCGCCAGGGCGAGGGTCGCCGTCAGCGCCTGGTGGTCCGACGCGACCACCAGGTCCGCGAACGGCCGGCCCAGCAGATCGGGCTCCCCGCGGCCGAGCAGCTGGCAGGCGGTCCGATTGGCCGACGTGATCGAAGCCTCCGGGTCCAGGGTCACGATCCCGTGGGGTGAGGCGTCGATGATCGCCTGCTGGCGGTGCCTGGTCTCGGGATCGGTTCCCTCGTCGATCTCCTTTTCCAGCTCACGCTGGGCCTCGATCACCATCTCCACGTTCCCGTCCGCGTCCAGGATGGGGGCGGCTCGTACCTCGACGAGGCTGGCCCTGCCAGCCACGTCGTAGTGGGTGTGCACCACTGTCACCGGCGCCCGGGTACGCAGCACCTGCTGCAGTGGGCAGGGATCGTCGTCCCCGGAACACGGCCTGGCGCTGAAGTGGGAGACCTCGTGGCAGCGGAGCCCCGCGGCGACCGGATCCCGGCGCCCGCTGATTTCGCGGGACATCCGGTTGGCCAGCAGGACGCGGTGCTGGCGATCGATGACCATCGCACCGAACGGGAACGCCTCGATCACGCTCTGGAGGAACTGCCGCTCCAGCGAGCGGCTGGGATCGTCAAGGACCATAGTTGTGCACCGAGGTCATGGAGGCCGGCAGGTAGCCGAACAGCAGCAGGGTGATGAAGATGCTCGCCCCGCCCAGCACGACGGTCCATGCGGCGGGGCGCCCACGCCAGCCCCTGACGAGGCGCAGGTGCATGTACACCAGGTAGGCGAACCACGTGATCAACGACCACACCTCCTTGCTGTCCCAGGCCCAGTAGTTGGCCCATGCCTCCCAGGCCCAGAGACTGCCGAAGATAAGCCCGGCGGAGAGGAAGGGGAATCCCAGCGCGATGATCCGGTGTGTGAAGCGATCGATCACCTGCAGCGCCTCGGCTTCCAGCCAGCGCTTGCGGCCGCCGACGAGGTAGATCGCCGAGGACACCATGGCCAGGGCGAGTGAACCGTACCCGAACAGGTAGACGATCACGTGTGGGATGAACCACGGGCTCTGGAGCGCGGGCGGCAGGTCCGACTGGAAGTCGCCCGCGCGCAGACCCATGGCCAGCACGATCACGACGGACACGGCGGTCAGCGCGCCGAACAGGTGGACCAGCGCCACACCGGCCGTCCGCAGCACCTCCAGCCCGCCCGAGACGTGGATCAGCAGGTACGACACCGCCAGGGACAGCGCCAGCAGCAGGTACACCTCGTACAGCGTCTGGAACGGGGCATGGGCGACCTCCACGCCCCGCACCCAGATGGTCGCCAGCAGCAGCAGGGAGCCCGCCACGATTCCCGCGTTCGCCAGCATGCCGACCGGACCGTGACGCCGGACCGCGGCCGTGCCGTACAGCGGAGCCAGCAGCGCGAACCAGCCCAGGCTCACCTGGTGCAGCAGTGTCGTATCGATGGTCATCGCCCACCTCCCTCGGCCAGGCCGCGCGCCCGCGCGCGCCAACGGTCGATCGCCGGCTGCGCGTAGAAGCACCACGCGATCCCCAGCAGGAGCGCCCACAGGCCCACCGCCACCAGGGGCCAGGCCGGATCCCGGACCACCTGCAACCCGCTGTAGTCCGGACGGTTGGGGTCCGCGTCGGACTGGAAGAACGTGACGCCAGCGTAGGCGAGGGGTTCGTTGACCTCCACGACCTGCTCGTGCACGACCCGGCCCTCCTCCAGGACGGAGACGTGGCTCCGCCAGTCCCGTGGCGGCCGATCCCGGTTGGGGGCCAGCCTCAGGACCACGTTGCCTTCGTCGCCGCCGAGCCTGTGGGCCGACCGGGGGGTTCCCTCCAGCAGCCAGGTCTCGTAGCTGCCCGACGCGCCCTCGATGGACAGGGACAGGGCCGTGTGCAGACCATCTCCGCCCTCGCCCGAGGGCACGAGCAGCCAGTCCTCCCTTGCCCTCGGCAGCAGGGCACCGAACCGCAGCGGCGGCCCGTCGTCCCCGATCGTGACCGATCCTCCGGCGGCCAGGTGCGTACTGCGGACCTCCCCGCCGGGGACCGAGACGTCGGCGGTCGCTTCTCCGTCGCCGCTCACGTGGATCGCGATCCTGGCGCCGGTGGGCGTGCACCAGTAGTCGTAGTCGAAGGACGCCTCGAGCCCGTCCCACGGCAGGGTGGTGAATCCCTTCAGGTTGGGATCGGAGAAGAACAGGTAGTCCCCGCCGCCGCCGGCCTCGTCCACGAGACGGACGCGCAGGGCCGGGTTGCGGGGGAAGTCCGCGGCGGTGACCCCCTCGGCGCCCACCCGGAAGTCGGGGACCACCTGCAGGAAGGTCGCCTGGAGGTGGCCGAGATCCCCGGACGTCCCGGGTACCACCGGAACCTCGAATCTCGCCCCACCGCCGGGCATGGTCAGCGTGAAGGTCCCGGCGCGGCCGTCCTGGACGCAGGCCTCGATCTCACGCCCGGCCGGGAGCACGCGGAGCTTGAACCGGTTGGCCAGATCGATGAACGGGGGATCCGCGACGGTGAGCCACACCCCACCGGGCTCGCCTCCCAGGAGCACGGCGGTCGTGCCTGGTTCGTCGGCGTCGGCTGCGACCAGCGTGCGGGTCACCCCGGCCGCGTCGGCGATCTCCGAGAGGGTCACGGACCATGTCTCGCCACTCTCGGGATCCGTGACCGGGAACACCTTCCCCGGCTCGATCTTGAGGGCATGTCGGAGCCCCCCTTCCCCTTGCGCGCGGCCGTGTGGCCCCATCGGAGGCGCGGGTGCCCCCACCTCGACGAACAGGTCCTCGTGGTACCGGGTCTCGAACGTGTCGAGGCGCAACGTGAACCCCAGGGGGGCGGCCTCACCGCTGGCGCGATCCCGGTAGGCGTCCACGGCGTTGCCCACCGTGAGAGCGGCGAATCCGCGCCGCGCGAGGTAGGCCGACCCGGTCGCGCCCGCGACCACCAGGATCAGGCCCACGTGGGCCGCGTGGAAGCCGAGGTTCCTCACGTTCACCCGGCGCCTGGCCAGGGCTCCGAACGAGAGGTTGAGCACCAGCAGGTAGAACAGGCCGATGAACCACCAGCTGTTGTACGCGTCGGTGAATCGCAGACCGTCCGCGACGCGGAACAGCCCGCCGAACAGCCTGGGGTGGCGCTGCGCCAGCTCCCGCGCGGCCTCCTGGTCGGCCCGTGCGATGGCCGACTTGCCCAGCTTGCTGCGACTGTCCTCGACGGCCTCCGCGCCCAGGACGGCCTCCTCGGCGGCGAGCTGCTGCTCTGCCTGCGTCGAGGGTGCGGCGTCCCGTGGCCACGGGTGGGTCACCTTGACCAGCAGGTGGGCCCAGGCGTATTCCGCGGTCTGCTGGAAGTCCTGTTCGCTGGCGCTGGCGAGCTGGGGGCGCTGCACGGTGAGCGTGGCCAGGACGCACGCGAGGGAGAGGGCGACCAGCAGCACCACGGCCGTTCGCACCGAGCGGAACACGTCGAGGCGCCAGCCGAGGCACCCCGCGGCCACGCCGGCGAACGCCACCACCGGGCCCCAGGTGGAGCCGTCGACCACCAGCTGGGCGACATGGAGGACGGCCAGGCTGGCGGCGATGGTGCCGAGGATGCGCCGCGAGTCCGGAGCGGCGCTGGCGGAACCTCGCCGGCGACCGGCAGGCGCCTGCGCTTCGGGGGGCTTCGAACTGCGTGGGGCCATGGGAACTCCCTTGAAGGCGAAGTCGTCCTCCTTCAAGTCCCGTGCCGTTCTGATATCGGCGGGTGCACACGCACGACGTGGTGCGAGTGGGCGGTGTCGGAAAGCCGTGCCCCTCACGCGAGATGGCGGATTCCCGCCGCCCTGTCCGGGAACCCGTCGGATCTGGCCGGCGTCGTCGCCCGCCGGCAGTGAACCGTCCGCCCGGACCTGCCGTGATGGAAACGGGGGCCGTGAGCCGCGGTCGTGGCTGCGGGCGACGGAGGATCCGCGAAGGATGGGGCTGGCACGCAGTTTGCTTCGGACCCTGGCACGCCGAGGTACAGCCCATGGCTCGTTCCCACAGGTTCTTCCCCATCCTTGTCGCCCTGGTCGCGGCGTCGAGCGGCCTCACCGCTCCGGCCGTCGCTGACGAGGCGGCGAGCGTGGGGCTGCGCGCGCCGCGGCCGGTGTTCTCCGGTGAGCTCGAGATCCTCGGCGGGCTGCAGCACACCACCTTCGGCGGATCGACGGTGCCCCTGGGGGTGTCGTTGCTGGTCGAGACGTACAGCCCGCGGCGAGACGCGGGTGTGATGGCCGACGTGCTCGTCGGCGCCGAGCTGATGCAACCCGACGCATCGGCCGCGGTCCGTGGGCTCGAGGTGTTCTACAAGAACGCGTGGGAGCGCCTGGACATCCGTGGCGGGCGGCTGAACATCGTCCGGGGCGGACGGTTCCGCTTCGTGGATGGCGTGGACGCCCGGCTGGCCCTGGCCGAGCACCTGGTCCTGTCGGCCTGGGGCGGCGCCGCCTGGCACCCCGAGGACCTGGCCCTGTTCGCCGGCGGTCCCACCTGGGGTACGGACCTCTCCTACCGGTCGGGTAACGTGCTGGGCGGTGGTATCCGCTACGACCACGTCAGCGGTGAGGACGGCCTCGACGTGGATCGGCTGGGCGCCGACGTCTCGGTCCACCTGCCGCGCCTGGCCGGGTTCGTGGGAGAGGCCCGTGCGGACGTGGTGCCTGCCCACGGCGTGGTCGAGCTGGTGGCGCTCACCGCCGAGCTGAGACCCCACCACCGCTGGCACCTGCGGGTGGAGGCCGGCTCCACCAACCCCCGGGTCGACGTCCTGCCCCGCGGCGGGAGCATCTACGCCACGTTGATCGACGGCCCCACGCTCTATCTCGACGGCCGGGCCCGGGTGGCCATGGCCCGCGGTGTGGCCACCCTGGACGCGGGGGCCGTGGCCGTCGGATCGGACGACGAGGGGATGAAACCCGGGATCCGGGCGGCGCTGGGGCTGAGCGCTCACCCGGGCAGGCCGTGGCTCTACTCGGCCCGGCTGGCCATGCTCGCCGGACCAGGTGGCTCGGCGTACGTCGGCCTCGTCGAGGTCGGGCGAATGATCGGCCCCCTGGACGTTGCGGTCCTGGGTGAGCAGGCGCTGTACCAGTACCGCGGACGTCCGTGGCGGGCGGCGACGCATGTGGGGGCACGCGTGGGCTTCGATCCGGCGCGCGCCGTCCACCTGTCCATCAACGGCCAGCTGGAGCTGGGACGAGCCCCCGGGACGGAGTGGCTGGTGCTCGTGGTGGCCACGTTCAGGGTGCAGAGCCCGACGGTGCGACGCCCCGATTCCGTCCGGGACCGATACCTGTCCCCCTGGAGCCCTTACCGCTGGACGCGCGAACGGATCCCGAGGTCCCCGGGGACCGTGCCCGGCGCCGATCCGTACCCGTCCGTGCCCCAGGGCAAGGAGGGAAGCGATGAGGGTTGAGAGGGTGGTGTTGCTGGCCCTGGTCGCGACCCTGGGGGCCGCGCCGCTGGCCGTGTGGGGTGAGGACGCTGCGCCGGCCGAGGCCGGCCCGTACGACCGCTTCGTGCACGAGGACCACCGCACGCGGTTCCTGTGGAACAAGGTGTCGTGCCTCGCCTGCCACCCCATCGGCATGGTCACGGGCACGGATGATTTCGGCGCGGTGAAGCAGACCGACGAGCTGGTCCTGGTCCCGGCCAAGGAGATCTGTCACGACTGCCACACCGGGGAACTGCGATACCGGCGGGCCGCCGCCCGCTGCGACACCTGCCACGTCGACCTCGCGCCGCTGCTGCCCGAGGACCACGGCCCGGGGTGGGAGAGGGATCATGCGTGGGCGTCGCTGCGCCACGGCTCGTCGTGCGACCTGTGCCACCCGGTGAGTGACTGCAACACGTGTCACGCCCGCCGGGATCAGGGGTTGCATCGCGTGCACCCGGCCACGTTCCGTTCGACTCATGGCGTGGAGGCGCGCATGGACCCCAGCCGCTGCCAGCGCTGTCACCTGCAGGGCACATGCGAGGCCTGTCACGCCGGGAGGGGGATGTGAGGTACCTCGGTCACATCGCGGCCTGGACGCTGGTCGTCTCCGTCGGCTGGGCCTGCGCGGCCTACGACATCGACTGCGAGGACGTGTTCGACGTGCTGGACAGCAAGTCGGGACTGCTGCTCACCGCGGAGGAGCACGAGATCGGCTGGGGCAACGATCGCTGCTTCACCTGCCACAGCGTGGAACGCATGCACGCACTCAACTGTACCGGCCTGGACGAGGTGGACCTCGCCGCCATCCGGGACATCGTCGACGCGGAAGGTGAGGCCGGATGCGTGCAGTGCCATGGGGACAACGGGGTGGAACCATGATCCGCGGCCGTGGCCGGGAGCTGTCGATCCTCGTCGCGGGGGTGCTCCTCGTGCTCCTGGTCTCCAGGGGACCCGGCGCCGCTACGCGGGAGGACGAGGCGCACCTGCGCGGGAGTTCCCCGCTGGCCGAGGAGGAGGGCAAGGTCGTCACCCTGCCCGATGTGGTGGATCCCCATGGCGCCACGGACCACTGCATCGAGTGTCACGGGTTCGTCCCCTCGCCGGGCATGGCCGTCGAGTCCCCGGGAGACGACGTGTGCGTCGGCTGTCACCCCCAGACCAACTTCCACCTCGTGGATGTCGAACCGGAGGCCGTGGAGGTGCCGGCGGCCATGGTGCTCCCCGCTGGCCGCATGGGCTGTACCACGTGTCACGACGAGCCCGCCTGCGACGGGTTGCCCCGGCCCGCGAGGGGGCCTGATCACTTCCGCGGCGGACCATACCCGACCCCCCTGGACCTGTGCTTCCGCTGTCACGACCGGATGGCCTATCGCCAGACCGACCCTCACCGCGACCTGCGCACGCCCGATGGCCGCCGCAACGACGCCGTCTGCGTGTTCTGCCACCAGGGCGTGCCCGAGTCTGCGGAGGACCAGATGGTGGAGGTCCTGCGCGTGGATGCGGTGGAGCTGTGCAAGGGGTGTCACGCACACCAGATCCACGTGGGCATCCCCAGCCACCTGGTGATCGCACCGGAGGAGATGGTCGCGCTGGTCGAGACCTACAACGCGGCCAACGACTACCCGATCCCCCTGGGCCCGCGGGGGGAGGTCACCTGCGGCACATGTCACGATCCCCACCCGGGCCTGGAGCCGCTGCCCGTGGAGACCTCGCCGGCGCGTCAGGAGGCCCTGCGCCGGGCCAATCGCGCCTACCGCGACGACTACTATCTGCCGCGCCTGCGCGAGGAACTCGCCGCCGTGGTGGACTACGAGGGCCGGGCCCTGGTCCTCGGTGACGGGCCTCGGAACAAGGATGGTCTGCTGCGCGTACCGGCGGAGGACGGCACGTTGTGCCTGATCTGTCACGACCTGTCGGGAGAACGGCGATGAGGCGGATCGGCGTGCTCCTCATGGTGGTGGCCGTGCTGGCCCTGCCGGCCCTGTTGAGCTCCTCGGCCCTGGGGGACGCCGACGCCCCGTCGAGCGAGCCGGACGTCCTGGAGATCGCCGACCTCGCGGTGCTGGACTCCGGCCTGTCCGCCCCGGGCGACGTGGCCATCGCCGACGACGGCACCGTGTACGTGCTGGACGGCTACAAACGGCAGCTGAGCAGCTATGCCGAGGACGATCGCCCCGGGGAGTCCATCGCGGTCCCGGGGGACGCCGTCGGGGTGGGCTGGGGTGCTGGTCGGCTGTGGGTTCCGCTCACCGACCGCCCGGTGCTCGCGAGCTGGGATCGCGCGTCGGGCACCTGGCATGAGCGGCCCGTGGACGGCGCAGGTGAAGGTGCCTACCTCACGGACGCGGTCGTGGTCGGGGACCACGTGCTGGTGACGGCGCACGACCTGGGGCTGTGGCGGGCGCCGTTGGACGGCGGCCCCGGGGAGTGGTTCGCGCTCCCGGGCGAGATGCCCTTCCTGGCCGCGGCGTCCGGGGACGAGGCCATCGCCGTGGGCGACGTGCAGGACGACACGGTGGTGGTCCTCGAGCCGGGGGAGGAGGACTGGCTGCAGGTGGCCCAGTGGGGGGTCTGGGAGGGGAGCTTCCTGCACCCGACCGGGGTCGCCGTGGACCGGCGCGGCAGGATCTTCGTGGCCGATGGCTTCCTGGGGGTCGTGCAGGCATTCAACCGCGACGGCGAGTTGCTGGGAGCGCTCGGCCGCGACGGGGAACTCCTGCGGCTGGAGCACCCCATGGGCGTGGCCATCGTCGACGATCGGCTGTACGTGGTCGACTGGTTGACCGGTCAGCTCGTGGTCATGGAGGTGGACGACCGGACACGACCCAGGACCCGCACCGGGCTGTACCGGCGAAAGGTGCCGCGCGTCTCCTACCTGGAGGAGGAGGCCTCACCCAAGGCCCTGTTGACGCCCGTGTGCCAGTCCTGCCACGACGGTTCGGTGCGCAGCTCGGCGCACGTGTGGGATGACGAGCTGCGGCAGCACCCGGTGGATATCGCATCGAGCAAGCCCATCGAACCGCCGTTCACGGTGGACGAGGAGGGGAACCTGTACTGCGGGAGCTGCCACATCCCCCACCTGATGAATCCGGCCGACGAGATGGACCCGGAGCACATCGAGGTGTTCTTGAAGGAACCGCGGGCGCGCTCGCGCCTGTGCGTCGCCTGCCACAGGGACGTGGTGGCCGAGGTCCGCGACGTGAGCGCTCCGATCCCCGAGGCCGAGAGCGGTCACCTGCTGGGAGCGGTCCCCCGCACCACGCCGCGTACGGGCATCGAAGCCATCGCCGATGGGATCGAGCGGGTGGAATGCCTGGACTGTCACGCAGCACACGGTGCGGTCGGCGACGCGCTGATCAACCGTGAGTCCGCCGCTTCGGGCGGCTGTACGCGGTGTCACATCGGTGTGTCCGAGGCGCGAGGGGCCCGGACGCATCCGGTGGAGCGCCCCCTCGACGACGAGACAGCCGTGGGCGAACTCGCGCTGCGGGACGTGTTCCTCGGTCCGGGGGACACGGTGACCTGTCTGACGTGCCACGACGTCCACCTCAGCCCCAACGAGTCCTGGCTCACCTCTCGCATGGAGGCCAACGAGCGCTGCATCATCTGTCATCGTGCGCAGGCCAGCCTGCAAGGCGGCGGGCACGACATCCGGCGGGGGCAGAAGGGTCACGTGGCCACCGCCTGCCTGTCGTGCCACTCGCTGCACGGCGCGACCGGCCCGGCCCTGGGCCGCGCGGGCGGAGACATGCGGGATCCCACCGGCTGCCTGGGCTGTCACCGCGGCGGAGGGAGCGCCAGGACCCGGATCGACCCGAACTCCGGCCACCCCCTGTTCGAGCAGAATCCGGGGTTCGAGCGCCTGCCGTCGGTGGCCGCGGAGGGGAGCCTCCCCCAGGGGACGCCCGGCAACATGGGCTGCCTCACCTGTCACGATCCACACGCGACCGCGGGGCGGGGCGGCAACGTCAAGATGCTGCGCCTGCCGGGCAGTGACGCGGACACCTGCCTGGCCTGTCACCAGGACAAGGCGCCCGTCCGCGGCTCGGACCACGATCTCCGGCTCAACGCGGTCAGCATGTCCGGATCGGTCTCCGCGCAGGTCGAGCGGGCCGGATTCTGCGTGACGTGCCACGGGACCCACCGGCGCAGCGGCTGGCAGGGGTGGAACGGACCGCTGGGCGGGAGCTCGAGCGACTCGATGGCCACGCGCACATGCCTCGGTTGTCACGAGGTGGGCGCGGGCCGGGGTGCCACCGTGATCCAGGTCTGGGATCACCCGGACGACCTGTTGCTGACCACCGCCAGCGTGCCCTGGCACAACACCGGCGAGCTGCCACTGTACGACGCCAGCGGTGGGCCGACCGACGACTCACAGATCGGTCGGATCGCCTGCCTCACCTGCCACGACCCCCACATCTGGAGCCCCAAGCGCGGTGGCGCCGGCGGCACCGGCCTGGGGGACATCCGCACGAGCTTCCTCCGGGAGGGCTGGGAGGGGTTCTGCGCGGGGTGCCACGGGGAGGAGGCGCTGGCCGTGTACAAGTACTACCACGACCCGAACTACCGCTCGACCATGCGTGAGCGCAGCGAGCGGCGGGACTGGCCGATCTACGAGGAGTCGCCGTGAGACGGTTCGCCTTCTTCGTGCTCGTCGGGCTGATCGGATTCGCGGTCACCGCGTTGCTCGTGTTCCAGGTCGCGTTCGTCGCTGCCGTGCTCCCCCACGGGGGGCTCTACTGATGCGGGAGGTCGGCCGATGAAGGCGAAGGTGTCGGCCCCGAGGCGGCTGTTGCGGGCCCTGGTGGCCCGGATCCTGCGGGCCTTCCGGCTCGACCGCAGCGCGCTCGTACCGTCGCTGGCGGTGCTGGCGATAGCGTCGATCGCCGGCAGCGTGGTGGGATATCGTGGCTACCTCTGGGCCTGGGTCGATCCCGAGTTCTGCTACCTGTGCCACATCCACGACTACGCTGTCATGGACTGGCGGCGCAGCATCCACGGCGAGGTGGTGACCTGCCACGACTGCCACCGCGTACCTCTGCTGCACTACACCGAGACCCTGTTGCACACCTTCGTGGACCGTCCCTCGTATCCGGAGGATCTGGAGGAGCTGCCCCACATCTCCTCGGAGACGTGCGAGAGCTGCCACCTGACCGATGTCGCGTCCTTTCGCGAACTCAGCTCGCCCATGCCCCGCTGGCTGTTCGACGGTACGGTCAAGATCGACCAGTCACCGGCCCACGTGGCCCACATGCAGGCCTCGACGCGGGATCCCGGGGAGGCCCGCGGTGGGGAGGGCGGTGCGCCGGAGCGTGACCACCGCCTGCCGCAGCACGGCGGCACCGCACACGACGTCGGCTTCAGCACCGGCGACATCGAGTGCATCGATTGCCACGGCACCGAAGCCAATCGCTTCCACAACTTCCTCGCGCGGGCAGCGAACTGTCTGCAGTGCCACGAGGACCTGACCGTGCGCGGCGAGCACCTGGCCGACTTCGACTGCAAGCACTGCCACTTCCAGGACTTCCTCGCACCGAGCGACTTCACCGCCTCGGACGCCCCCCGCATCAGCCTGCCGATCCAGGACCCCGTCATCCGGTGAGGCGATGTTTGCGTTGACTCCACCGCGTGAACCGGCATTGTTATTGGCCATGAAATCTATCGTTCTGGTAGTTATTCTAGGCCTCGGGCTGCTGCTCGTCGGCGCGTGCAACCCCTGTTTGACAGGTGCTACGCACATGGATCCGAAAAACGCAGGTAGATCGC
>CAZXHG010000195.1:0-19318 GCA_964639985.1 uncultured Rickettsiales bacterium | reverse complement strand
CCATCGATGGCGTGGGTCCAGATCTCGACCACGCACGCCCCCCAGCTGACGTGTAGATCACGGTGGTCCCCCTATCAATAAAAAAAATCCGCCGCCTGGTCGGCAAAGGCGATCGCGCCGGCGAAGTCGTCGAAGGTGTACACGCGCTGCAACCGCCCGGGGTCGTTCAGGATCCAGCCGTTGCCCAGCTCCTCGAACAGGGCCTCGACCTCGGGCTCCTCCAGCGGGGGGACGCCGCCCGTGCAGGGCACGCACTGCTTGTCTGCCAGCTTCATGGTCTCCTCCTGGGACACCATGAAGGGCAATTAGTCTCGGCTACCTGACAGCTCCCGCCGCGGGGCAGGGGGGGCAATCGCCGTTTCCTTCCTTGGACAAAGAAATACGTTGATCTCAACGTACGTTGATTTTAACGTACATCAGGTGCGTGGAGAAAAAATGAAAGCCAACCCTGGTGGACAGATACCAACCGCCGATGTCGTCGGCCGTGATCGACTCGTCGAACGCCTCTGGCGGATCCTGGCGAGACAGAGCCTGGTACTCCGAGCCGAACGCCGGATGGGCAAGACGTGCGTACTCAAGAAGATGGTGTCTGATCCGAGGTCCGAGGAGCTGTTGCTCTACCGCGACCTCGAGGGGATACGAAGCCCAACAGAGTTCGTCCGGGAGGTCTTCAACGACGTCGAGCGCCACCTGAGCGCGAAGCGCAAGGTGGCGGAACGAGCGAGGTCGTTGCTGGGCCAACTGGCCGGAGCCGAGGTTGCAGGAGCCGTCAAGTTCCCGACCATCGCAGAACGGCACTGGAAGGAGATCCTCAACAGGACGATCGAAGACCTGATGGAACAGACCGATGGCCGTGTGGTCTTCCTCTGGGACGAACTGCCACTGATGCTCTACAACATCAAGGGTAGCGCCGGAGAAGAGGCTGCCATGGAAGTCCTGGACGCTCTCCGCGCTCTGCGACAGATGCACTCCGACATCCGCATGGTCTACACGGGTTCCATCGGTCTTCACAACGTGATCTCGGCCCTCAAGGGCGATCGCTACCCCAACGATCCGACCAACGACATGGACACGGTCGACGTCCCCCCTCTGGGTGACATCGAGGCTACTGAACTCGCGCTGCGCCTGCTCCAGGGGGAAGGACTGAGGTCGACGGATCCAACCGTAGCGGCTGCGGCCATTGCGGCCGCAACAGACAACGTCCCCTACTTCATCCACCACGTGGTGGACCAGATGGTCATGGACGCCGAACAGATCGGGCCCGAGGGGGCCGACGAGATCGTCAACAGGTGGATTCGCGATCCCGATGATCGATGGCACCTCGGCCACTACCGGGCTCGCATCGACATCTACTACGAACCGCAGGATCGCCTTCTCGCCCTCCACCTGCTCGACATCGTCGCGCAGCAGAGCGAGGGCTTGCCGTTCGAGCACCTCTTCGATCGAATCAAGGCGCAGGTCGTCACTGAAGACCGGGAAGCCGTCCTGCGCACGCTCGGCCTGCTTCTCCGCGACCACTACCTGGCGGTCGACGATCTCGGTATCTACACATTCAGGTTGTCGCTGGTCCGGCGATTCTGGCGCTGCTCGCGAGGACTGGGCTGATGGGCTCGACGATGCTGTCGAGGTTCTCTCCTGGTCTCATGACCCCCACCGTCCTCGAAGACGTCTTCGTACAGCGCGAGGGTCTTGCCCGACGCCTCGTGGAGCTCATCGAGGACAGCGTCCTGACCACCGGAAAGCACCACAGCCTGGTCGTGGGCCCCCGCGGCATCGGCAAGACGCACCTAGTCTCCCTCGTCCGCCACCGCGTCGCCGCCAAGGAATCGCTCCGAGAGCGGCTGGCAGTCGCCTGGTTGAGGGAAGACGAGTGGGGCATCACCTCGTTTCGCGATCTGATGATTCGTTTACTGGAAACGCTGGCCGACGAAGATCGTCTCCTGGCCGAGAGAATCCAGGGCTTCTATTCGATACCCGCGGACCAGGTCGAACACGCCGCTGAAGAACTGCTGCTGGACCACCTGGGTCCACGAACGCTGCTGGTGATCATCGAGAACCTCGACGACGTGTTCTCCGGAATGGGAGACAGGGAGCAGAAACGACTGAGGGCCCATATCCAGGAGCACGGACACTGGACTCTGCTCGCCACGACGCAGAGCCTATTCAGCGGGGTGTCCGAACAGGCTTCACCGTTCTACGGCTTCTTCCATGTCCACCACCTCGAAGAGCTCGGCCAGGCCGATGCCCGGGCTCTGCTGGTCAAGCTCGCCATCCAGCGAGGGGATCCGGAACTGGCTTCGTTCATCAAGACGCCAACGGGCAACGCCCGGGTGGCCGCCCTCCTCGGCCTCGCGGGCGGAAACCACCGCATCTACACGATCCTGTCCGAGTTCCTCACCGAGGAATCGCTCGACGACCTGGTGGAACCCTTCATTCGCATGCTCGACGACCTGACACCCTACTACCAGGAGAGGATGAAGGCCCTCTCGCCGCAACAACGGAAGATCGTCGAGATGCTGTGCACTGCGCCGGGGGCCCAACGGGTCAAGGAGCTCGCCAATCGCTGCTTCATCACCCACCAGACCGCGTCGAGTCAGCTTTCGCAGTTGAAGGCGATGGGATACGTGAAGCCACAGCGTGTTGGCCGAGACGTCTACTACGAACTGCGCGAACCGTTGATGCGACTGTGTGTGGACCTCAAGCAGAACCGGGGGAAACCCATCCAGCTGCTCGTACGCCTCCTGCGCTTCTGGTTCAGTCGAGATGAACTCGAGAGACGCAGGGCGGCGCTTCCCATCCAGGCGAGGCTCGAGCGTGAATACCTGGGACATGCAATCCAGTCCGAGCTAGACGACTCCACGCGAGCGTGGGCCAGGGATCGGGAAGAAGACTTCATCCGGCTCGTGGAATCGGGGGATCACGAGGGGGCCCTGGTGATCGCCCGAGAAATGACAACTCAACTCGGTGCACCCGAGCACTGGGTATGCCAGGGACGGTGCTTGTTCGTGCTCCACAGACTTGATGACGCGATCGTGGCGTACACGAACGCAATCGAACATTCGGAGGGAAAACCACTTCACCGAAACGTGCTTGTAGGAGCGTTGGCGTACAGGAGCATCGCACTGGGCAATCTCGGGCGAGGTGAAGAGGCAACGTCGGACATCGAGAGGGCATCCGCCATCGGGACCGACGAGCCCTACTCCCAGGTGGTGATGGCAAGAGCCTGGGCCCTGCAGGGGAGCCATCGCGATGCGCTCCGTTGGGCCGAGAGTGCGATCGCCGCAGGAGAAATGTCGACCGGGCTCAGGTTCGAACGGGCCAACAGCCTCATCCAGGAGGGGCGGCACGACGAGGGAATCGAAGCACTGTGTGAGATCCGTAGTCACGTAGACCAGGTTGGTGACGTCGACGACGACACCTTCAAATCGATCCTCGGTCTCTCTCTCGCAGCCGCAACACCCGCCCTTCTACACCTGCCCCTGGCAACACTGGAGTCGGGTCGACATGCATCGTCTCTCGTGGCTCTGGCAGCTCAGGAGGGTGTTCTCGTTCCGCTCGGTGGCGGCTTGCTGGTGAGCATCCGGGCCTTCCTGTCCCCACTCCTCTCCAAGGAAGCGGGCGAAGCTTGGCTGGACATCTGGAGGCCTCACGCCGAACGGCATCCGGAATTAGCCATGGTGTACCAGGCCCTCGACGCCGCCCTGAACTACCAGGATAGTGGCGACGAGAGATTCCTGCTGGAGCTGTCTCCAAACAACCGCAAGATTGTCGAGGGCCTCCTCGACGCAGACGGTAGGACCACGACCTGACGGGCCAACATGCCTCGGCCTCGGCCGCTCACTGTGCTGTGCGGCCGGGCGGCAACGCTGCACGCCCAGGCGCTACGATCCGTTCCTGGCACTGCCCCGCGCCGACCACCACCCACGATCCCAGGATCCCGCACGTGGCCAGGAACGCGGGGTTGTTGTGCATGGCCGTGATCTGCAGCGCGGCCACGCCCACGTAGGCCAGCACGGCCACGGCGACGCCGAGGGCGATGTGCTGCCGCGGCACCCGGGGGGCGAACATGCCGCAGGCCAGGGGCAGGAACGTGGCCGTGAACAGCAAGTACACGCCGTACTGGGCGAAGATGGCCACCGACCCGCCGGTGGGATCGGCGATCTGGCCGCGGGCCAGCACGATCACGGCCACGGCCACGGCGGCCAGGGCGACGCGGCCGAAGCGCAGCGCCGCCCGGTCGCCCGTGCCCAGCAGGCGCGCGGGCAGGACCTTCGACAGCAGCGGGTGCACGTCGATGGAGAAGATCGAGGTCAGGGCCAGCAGGATCCCCTCCAGGGTGGACAGGCCCGCGCACAGCAGGCCCACGCCGACCACCACCTGCAGCAGGGGGGGGAACGACAGGAAGATGTAGGCAGGCACCACCTGGTCGATGGGGGTGGCGGCGGGCACCACGGCGCGGGCGTACAGGCCGATCACCAGCACGCCGAGGAACACCAGCCCCGCGGCCACGGCCACGCCCAGGAAGGTGCGCACCTGCCGCTCGTCGCGCAGGTACAGGGCCTTGGACACGATGTGCGGCTGGCACACCAGGGCCAGGCCGACGAGGAAGTTGCAGCCGAACACCTCCAGCAGGTTGCGGAAGTAGGGAGACGCCGGGTTGGTGAGGGTGACCAGGTTGGGGTCCTGCGCCGCCAGCAGGGTCAGCAGGCCGCCATCGCGCCACAGCAGGGGCAGGCCCCAGCCGATCAGCAGCAGGGCCACCCCGAGCATCACCAGGGCCTGGGCTGCGTTGGTCCACGCGTGGGTGTTGGCCCCACCGATCAGCACGTACGTCACCACGAACGCGGTGAGCACCACGGCCACGGTCTGGGGAGCCACCCCGAGCAGGCCCCCCAGCACGATGGACAGGGCGACCACGATCAGCACCGCATAGGTCACCAGACCCAGGGACAGCAGCGAGAACGAGGCGCGCAGCCGCTGCGAGCCGAACCGGGTGCCGATCCACTGGGGCACGGTCAGCGCGGCCACCTGGTTGCCGATGGCGCGAAACCGGGCCGTGAACACCACCAGCCCCAGCGTGATGCCGCCGGCCGCGGCCACACCCAGGCCCAGCAGGCCGGCCAGGCCGTAGTGGAACACCAGCCCCGGGTTGACCACGAAGGTCGCCACGGACGTCAGCTGCGCGGTCAGTGACAGGCCGACCAGGGCCGCAGGGATGTCACGGTTGCCGACCGCGAAGCTCGACAGTGAGCGAGTGCGCAATGCGCCGCGGATCGTGAAGCCGATGGTGACCAGGGCGAACGCGGAGACGGCGATCCAGGCCAGGGTGGAGGCAGACATGGGCACTTCCTTTTGTGCGATGCAACATCATATTGTGCATGCGCACACAGGAAGTCAAGATCTACCTTCGTACACCCCCCACAGCCGCTCGAACTCGTCGACGAATGCGTCCACCAGGCGTGGGTCGCCGGACACGACCAGGTTCTCGTCGTTGTGCCTCGACGCCGACCGGGTCCAGTTGTAGCTGCCCGTGACCAGCACGCGCAGGTCGAACACCGCGAACTTGTGGTGCATGAACTTGTCGGGGGTGTCCAGGGCCACGGCCACGCCCGCGCGGGCGAGCCGGCCGACGTCCGAGCCCTCGTCCTGGGTCTTCTTCGCGTCGCTGAGCACGCGCAGGGCCACGCCCCGCTTGTGCACCCGCAGCATGGCCTCGGCGATGCGGTCGTCGGTGATGGTGTACACGCACACGTCCACGGAGGTCCGCGCACCGTCCAGCAGCCTCACGATGCGCTGGCAGCACGCGTCACGGGGGCTGAACAGGGCCTCGGCGCGCACCTCGGTGGCCACCTCGGGCCGCAGCAGGCCCATCACGTCGTACAGCCACTCGGCCACCGGCCGGTCCCGTGGATCGTGCATGGCCTCGGCCGCGATGCGGTAGGCAGCGTTGCGGAACGTGCCCAGCGTCGCGGGATCCGGGTCCTGGTCGGCCAGGATCTCCGTGATCGCGCGCCGCTCGCCGCGGCTCAGCCGGACGTCGTCCATGGTGCGCCGCAGGACCGCCTCGAACTCCGTCAGTGCGCTGCTCAGAAGATCACCTCCCCCGTGCCCGCGCCCTCGGTGACCGCGTAGCGGTGGTCCGGCTCCAGGCCGGTGATGACCTCGGTATCGCCGCCGACCCAGTGCACGGTCACCTCGTCGATGGTGGTGTTGTCGCCCAGGCCGAAGTGCAGCACGTGGGAGTGCTGGGTGTTGGAGTGGCCGCCGCCCATCTGCACGTCGCGCATCTGGGTCACGCCGCCGGCGGTGACCGTGGCGCGCGCGCCGGCCGCGTCGCGGTTGGTGGCCGAGCCGACCAGGTCCAGCTCCAGCCAGTGGTTGTCCTGGCCCACCCGGTTGACGAACAGCTGCACGTACGGCACCCCGGAGCGGTCCGCGACCACCAGGTCCATGTCGCCGTCCGAGTCCACGTCCGACCACACCACGGACACGGCGTCGTGCACCGCGGTGCCGGTCTCGTAGGTGACGTCCGTGAACCCGGCCTCGCCGTCGTTGCGGTACAGCTTGGAGTAGTGGCCGCCGTAGAGCGTGGCGATGGCGATGTCCACGTCCATGTCGTTGTCGAAGTCCGCGAACTCGGCGTTGACGTCCCCCTCGTCGTAGATGAAGCCGTACTCGACCAGCAGGTTGTCGAACTGGTAGTCCGGCTCGCCGGAGTTGACCAGGAACATGGACGGGTCGGACCACGGCATGGTCCGCGGGTGGGCCAGGTTGCACACGAACATGTCCATGTCGCCGTCGTTGTCGATGTCGCCGAGGTCGCCGCCGTAGCTGTGGCCGCCGTTCATGACCAGGTAGGGCCCGTCGATGTCGTCGTTGGCCGCGCCCACCTCGTCGGCCACGTCCACGAACGTGCCGTCGCCCTGGTTCTGCCACAGCTGGTTGGGGTACAGGTGGTAGTTGGCCACGTAGATGTCGGGCCAGCCGTCGTTGTTGTAGTCGGTCCAGGTGACGCCGTACACCGACAGCGGGTTGATCTCCATGCCCGCCTCGACCAGGGCCTCCTCGAAGGTGCCGTCACCGTTGCCGTACAGGAAGTGGTCCGGGCAGGCCGGGTCGTTGGGGTACTGCTCCAGCCAGTTGCCGTAGTACAGGTCCAGCCAGCCGTCGCCGTCCGCGTCGCCGAACCCGGCCGCGGTGGACGGGTCCACGTACTCCACCCCCGAGGTCTCCACCCGGGTGAAGCTGCCGCTGCCGTCGTTGAGCAGCACGAAGTTGTACCAGTCCTCGTCGACCACGCCGTCGCAGTCGTTGTCCATGCCGTCCTGCTCCTCCACCCCGTCGGGGTTGAGCTCTTCACGGCTGTCGTCGCAGTCGCCGTCCACCACCGAGTACCCGTCGCCGTCGAGGTCCTCGGTGCCCATGCCGTCGTCGACCACGCCGTCGCAGTCGTCGTCGATGCCGTTGTCGCCGCCGTCGTCCTGGTTGGGCCACACCTCGTCGTTGGTGTCGTCGCAGTCGCCGTCGGCGATGGTCACCCAGTCGGCGTCAGCGTCCGACTCGTCCGTGCCGTCGTCGGCGATGCCGTCGCAGTCGTCGTCGTAGCCGTTGGTCACCTCGACCGCGCCCGGGAAGATCTCGGGATCGTTGTCGTTGCAGTCGCCGTCCGCGATGGCGAACCCGTCGCCGTCGGAGTCCGACGTGTCCAGGCCGTCGTCGGCCACGCCGTCGCAGTTGTCGTCGAACCCGTTGGCCACGGACTCGTCCTGGTTGGGCCGGATGTCGTCGTCCGCGTCGTTGCAGTCCCCCTCCTCCTTGGTGTAGCCGTCGCCGTCGTCGTCCGCGCCCACGTACACCGAGGCGAACGCGTCGAGGTCGCCGTCGTTGTCCACGTCGCCGAACACGAGCATGCCCGCGTCGCCGTGGTCGTCGAACATGGCCGACTCCGTGAATCCGCCGGCGCCGTCGCCGAGGTAGGCGACCGGGCCGTTGAGCACCAGGTCGTCGTGACCGTCGCCGTCCAGGTCCGAGAACGCGGCTCGGGAGGAGGCGCCCTCGTCCCACGGCTGGTCCACGTCCTGGCCGAACCAGAACTCGGCGTCGTCCCAGGCGCAGAAGTAGCTGCCCTTCAGCTCCATGCGGAAGTTGCCCTCGCTTCCGTAGGGCATGGACTCGTCGGGCACCAGGATCAGCGCGCGGGAGCTCTCCCCCTCGGGGAGGTCCTCCAGCACCATGCTGGGCCCGCCCTCGAGGTACTCGTTGACCAGGTGGTAGTGCTGCGTGGGCAGCAACACCAGCTCGTGCTCGGAGATGTCGATCTCGATCCACTCGTCGGCGGACGGATCCTCGACCTCGAACTCCAGGGGGTCGATCAGGTCGCCGCCCACCTCGTCGTCCACGTCCGGGTAGGACCGGCCCCACGAGTGGGTCAGCCGCAGCCGGGCCGGGCCGGAGCCGCCCGTGTACGACGCGCGGATGTGCGTGACCACGAACGGGTGCGCGGGGATGATCTTCATGGACTCGAAGACCCCGGGATCCCAGTTGTAGTAGCCCAGGTACGACCCGCTCAGCTCCCCCCCCACGGTGTCGGAGAAGGTGTCGGTCCACAGCTGGTCGCCGCAGTACTCCGAGTACGGCAGGTCGGGCGTGGAGTCGTCGTCGTCGGCCGCGGCCGAGTCGTCGTCCGTGACCTCCTCGGTGGGACAGCCGGCCAGGGCCAGCAGCAGGGTCGGGATGAGCATCCAGTGGTATCGCGCGGACATGCGCCACCTCCCTCGTTGCCCGCCAGGATACCGCGATGGGGGTGTGCAGCGCAGGGTCGAAGCGGCCAACCGACCCCTGGTGCTTCCACACGAAGCCGGCCGCCCGCGAATGCCGCCGCAAACGATGCTACCTTCCTGGACGTCACACCCGGGGAGAGGTCATGGCCCGTTCGTCCCGTCCGCTGTTGCTGTTCACGCTGTGCTCGCTGCTGGTCGCCGCGACCGCGGCCCATGCCTCCACGCCGATCCCGCAGGATGGGGTGGCCGGTGTGCCGCGGGCGTTCAGCCCGGACGGCTCGCTGCTGGTCACGTCCGGTGACCGCCTGGTCGAGCTGTGGCGGCTGTCCGACCGGGTGGTCCTGGGGCGGTACGACCTGGGGGAGCCGGTGTCCAGCGCCACGTTCACCGCGGACGGCAGCCACGTGGTGCTGGCTGGCTCCCGGGGCCGACTCGAGGTGCTGACCGTGCCCGGCCTGCGCTCGGTGTCCGCTGCCAGCGGCCACGAGAGCTGGATCTGCACGGTGCTGGTGCTGGCGGACGGCACGCTGGTGAGCGCGGACGGCCAGGGCTTCCTGACCTTCCGCGATCCCCTCACCCTGGAGATCCGGGCGAAGTTCGTCGACGACGAGCCCGATCCGATCAACGAGGGCGCGCTGCACCCGGACGGCGAGCAGGTGGCCCTGGCCCGGCGACGCAGCGTGATCGTGGCCACGGCGGAGGGGGTCGTGGCCACCCTGCCGACGAAGTACCCCAACACGGCGGTGGCATGGAGCCCGGACGGCACGCGTCTCGCCATCGCCACCGTGCAGGGCAACATCATGCTGTGGGACGGTCATGCCGACCAGGCCCAGGTGATCGCCGAGGACCTCGGGCAGCAGCAGTATGCCGACCAGCTGCTGTGGTTGCCCGACGATGGCGGTCTGCTGGCCGCGGTCAAGCGGGGCACGCTGTGCATCCTCGACCTCGACGGCGCAATCCGGGAGGATCTCGGGTACGCACGGGGGACCGGCGCGGTCGTGGTGAGGTCTGATCCACAGGGGCGAACCCTGGCCGTGTTCCACGACCAGGCGCTGACCCTGCTGCGGTGGCCCGGCCGCCAGGCCGAGGACCTGGTCGACCTGCGCGGCTTCGGGCACGGGCTGAGCTGGAACCCGGTCCGTTCCCAGCTCGCGTTTGGCTCGGGCGGCGGTGACATCGCCGTGTGGGATCTGGAGTCCGGGGACCTGTGGACCGTGCGCGGCGACGATCGGCTGGGGCCGGCCGAGTTCAGCCCGGACGGCACCCGGCTGGCCGTGGTGCACCCCACGTCGGTGGTGGTCTACGACGCGGCCGATGGTGAACGCCTGCGGTCGTACGAGCTGCAGGGCACGTACGGCTCGTTCGGCTGCGGCCGGGGTGCCCGACACGAGCTGCGGACGAGCCAGCCCATTCCCGCGGCCCTGGGCGACGTCACGTGGAGACCGGACGGCCTGGCGCTGGCCGTGAGCGCCCGCGACCAGGTGGCGGTGCTCGCCACCGAGGACGGGGCCATCCTGGACGTGATGGCGGCCGGAGAACTCATGGACGGGCTCGGCGTGGCCTCGTTCGCGTTCGCGCCCGACAACCACACCGTGGCCATGGGCACGACCAAGGGCTGGATCTACGTGGCCGACCTGGCGGACGACTCGTGCGTGACCCACGGCGAGGTGTTCTCCGCGGCCGCGCCCGGCGCGTCCTGGTCGCCGGACGGCAGCCGCGTGGCCTTCTCGGGCGAGGACGGCAAGGTGCGGGTGGTGGACCTGCCGACCAACAACGTCTGCCACACCCTGTCCCACGGCGAGGTGGCCGTGACGGATGTCGCCTGGTCGCCGGACGGGACGCGCCTGGCCACCACGTCCGGCCGTCAGCTCCACTCGTGGTCGGTGGAGCCGTGGTCCCTCGAGGGCACCTTCGACATGGGACTTCGCACGACCTGGGACGCGGAATTCAGTCCGGACGGGCGGTTCGTGGCCGTTCACAGTGGCCCGGTGGTCCTGCGCCGGCTGAGCGACGGCGCCACCGTGGTCCTGTACCACGGGGAGGACGGCCGGCTGGTGTGGTCGATGGACCGGGACTGGTGGGCCGACGGCCGCGGCGCGGACCACATGCTGCTGCGCGAGGACGACGACCTGCCCGCGATTCGCATGACACCGCTGTCCCCAGAGCAGCGGGACGAGGGGCTGCTGCGCGCGTTCCTCGCCCCGTGACCTCCCGGGACCGCGGCGCGGCTGCAGCGGCTACTTGACCTTCTTGGGGACGATCTCCCGCTCCGGCTGCCCGCGGAAGACGCGCTGGTCGATGTCCTCGAACGCGGACGCCGCCTCCTCCACCGAGGCCGCGGCCAGCACGTGGTAGCGCACCAGCAGGTGGGTGTTGACCGCCACCAGCAGCGCGACCGTTGCCGCGGCGAGCGCGACGCCCAGCCCCGGCGGCCGCACCCGGCGCGCGAACGCCACCACCAGCAACGCGACCACCAGCTGCGGGAACGGGTACAGGACCAGCAGGTGGCTGGGGTGGTGGTAGCTGACGGTGAACGGCGAGCACAGCAACACCACCCCGAACACCACGAACAACCAGGCCAGGCGGTCCCGGTCGAACGGGCTGCGGTCGCGCACGATCCCGGCGCCCAGCACCAGCACACCGGCCGCGAACGCAGCGCACAGCGGCACGTTGAGGCCGGGCGCCTCCGTGCCCACGATCGGGAACCAGTTGGGGTCCCACAGCTCCCCGCCCAGGATGGTGTCGTGCAGCTGCTGCAGCCGCACGCCCAGGTTGCCCAGGTAGTCGAGGTTGTCCACGTGGTCCTTGGGTGTGGGTGACCACAGCCGGGCCCACACCAGGCGGAGGGTCTCGCCGCCGTGCGTCAGGTTGTAGCCGATGGGGAAGGCCGCGCCCGCCACGGCGGCCAGCCCCGCCGCCGCACCTTGCCGCACCGAGGGCCACCGCCCGCCGAACGGCCGCATCCGCAGCAGGGCCAATGCCACGACCAGGCCGGCCACGTACCACAGGAAGGTCAACTTGTGGCTGATGCCCAGCCCCCACAGGCCCGCGCCCAGCACCAGCCAGCCCGCGGACCGCCGCTCCCGGGCGAAGTACGTGTCCACCGCCAGCAGCCCCAGCCAGAAGAACCCCAGGGTGAAGATCTCCTCCTTGTCGTGCCCCTCCCGGCCGTAGTGCACGAACACGGGGTGGGTCACGGTCAGCAGGCCGGCCACCAGCGCGGGCCACGGCCCGAACCACCGCCGCGCCAGCGCGGCCATGGCCAGCACCCCAGCCAGACCGAACAGGATCGGCAGCAGCCGCAGCGCGAACACGTTGACCCCCAGCGCAGCGAACAGCGGCACCTGCAGGTACAGCTCGATGGGCCCCACGTAGGGGTTGTCCTCCATCAGCGGCAGGTAGCGGTCGAACAGCTCCATGCCGGGGAGGTAGCCGCTCAGCTCCGGGTCACCCGACGTGCCCGGTGTGGTCAGCGCGTGATAGGCGAACACGCACTCGTGTACCTCCTCGGGGAACGGCGGGGGCACGGCGATGTTGGGCAGGGAGGCGGCGAGGAAGACCACGGCCAGCAGCGCGCCGGCGGCGACCATGCGAACCCGGCTCGACGTGGCGCAGTCCATCGTCCTCCCGACAGGGTCGACGAATGGTGCCCTAAACGGTGATAGGTTCCAAGGACGGACCCGGAGGGGGAGCCATGCCACACCCGATCACCGAACAGCTCGAAGCGCTCGCGCCGATCCAGCCGCGGCCGGTCCCGCTGCACTACCGCGTGGGCCTGCTGGCCGCGGCCTTCGCCATGGTGCTGCTGCCGCTGATCTACCTGGCCCTGATCGGCGCGGCCGGGTACGCGGTGTTCGCCTGGGCCGTCGCGGGCTGGGAGATCACCGAGGGCGTGGGCCGCGGCTGGGTACGGCTGCTGGTGTACGCCACCCCGCTGGTGGCGGGCAGCGTGGTCGTGCTGTTCATGATCAAGCCGCTGTTCTCGTCGCTGGGCAAGCAGGACCCGGGCCACCGCCTGGACCGGGACGCCGAGCCCGAGCTGTTCCGGTTCGTGGACGCGGTCTGCCGCTGGGTGGGCTCGCCCCGGCCCGCCGAGATCCGGGTCGACGACCAGGTCAACGCCTCGGCCTCCTTCCGCCGCGGCTGGCTCAGCCTGCTGGCCGGCGACCTGCGGCTGACCGTGGGCCTGCCCCTGGTGGAGGGCCTGCCTGCGGACCACCTCGCCGGTGTGCTGGCCCACGAGTTCGGGCACTTCGCCCAGCGGGGCGGCATGCGGCTGACGTACGTGGTGCGCTCCATCAACCTGTGGTTCGCGCGCGTGGTGTACCAGCGGGACGGGTGGGACGAGTTCATCGAGGAAGCGTCCAAGCGGTCGGACGTGCGCATCGCGGCCGTGCTGTGGGTGGCGCGCGGCGGGGTGTGGGTCTCCCGCACCATCCTGCGGGGCCTGATGTGGGTGGGCACCGCGATCAGCTCGTTCCTGCTGCGGCAGATGGAGTTCGACGCGGACCACTACGAGACCCACCTGGCCGGGTCCGAGGCGTTCGTACGGACCTCGGACCGGATCCTGGTGCTGACCCTGGCCTCGCACCAGGCCGAGGCGCAGATGGTGGAGATGTGGCAGTCCGAGGGCCGGCTGCCGGCCAACGTGGGCCGGCTGGTGGCGCTGGGTACCGACCAGCTGCCCGCGGACGTGCTGCAGCGCGTGCGGGCCGAGGTGGCTGGCACCGAGACGAAGCCCCTGGACACCCACCCGTGCAACGCGGACCGGGCCGAGGCGGCTCGCGCGATCGAAGCCGAGGGGCTGGTACACGACGACACGCCCTCCAGGGAGCTGTTCGCCGGCCTCGACGGGATCGCGGCCGCGCTCACGCGGGCGCGGTTCGCTGAGATCCTGGGCATGGAGATCACCGACGCCATGTTGCAGGCGCCGGACGAGCTGGTGGCCAGGGCCGAGGCCGCGCAGGAGCAGCGCAAGGCCGCGCAGCGGGTGCTGCAGGGCATCATGTCGCCGCTGCGGGTGATGAACCTGCGCATGCTCCCTGCCGTCCCCACCGACCTGGCCGAGACGCTGCAGCGACACCGCGAGGCGCAGCTGGCCGCGCTGGCGGACCACCGCCGGGAACTGGAGCGGCTCGCCACCATCGACGAGGGCATCAACCGCGCGGGCATGGGCGTGGTGCTGCTGGAGGCGGGGTTCGTGGTCAAGGCCACGGAGTTCCGGCTGGATGGCTCGACCGAAGCCGAGGCCCGGGCCACGGTGGCGCGGTTCGAGCAGCAGGCGGGGGAGCAGGACGCGCGCCTGCGGCCCTACGAGCGCGAGGTGGTGGCGCGGTTCGAGCTGTGCATGGCCGCGGTGCACGCCGGGCTCGAGGGGGTGGAGGAGGTCGAGGAGCTGCAGGCGGAGCTGGCGCGGCTGCTGCCGGTGCTGGCCGCGGTCAAGGCGATCGAGCCGTCGATCCACCCGCTGCACCGGCAGCTGGAGCAGGTCGGGATCCTGGGCGCGAACATCAACAACGCGGCCGACCCGTCCACGGTGGAGTGGGCGTTCAAGGAGAAGGTGGACGCGCTGTACGAGGCGCTGGTGGAGGCGTCGAACGAGCACCTGGCCGGGATCCCCTACCCGTTCGAGCACGCCGGTGGCGAGATCGACCTGCGGGAGCACGTGCTGCCGCGGGACGAGGTGCACGACGAGTACGGGGAGAAGATGCACGCGACCGGCATGGCCATCGACGCGTGGTACGGGCTGTACCAGCGGGTGGTGTCGCGGCTGGCGGTGATGGTCGAGGCGGTGGAGGGGGCGGAGGGGCTGGAGCGGATGGAGGAGCCGGAGGGGGATCAGGACAGCACCCCCGCATAGATGCCCGCGACCTCGGTGCCGTCGAGCGGATGGTCGAAGAACACGGTGTCGCTCATGTTCCCGTTCACGAGGTAGAACATGTACGGATCCGCCTCGTAGGCCAGTACCCAGTAGCCGATGTAGACCCCGAAGTTGCCGTCGTCCCCGCCGGTGACCAGCTGTTCCCCCTCGATGGGCTTGGGTATCTGACGGATCGATGTCCGTGGTCAGCACCCATTGCCCGGGTGGATAGCCGGGTCCAGGTCATCGCAGTCCAGGTCGGGCGACGTCGTCGCGTCGTACGGCCCGGGGCGCCACCAGCCCGCGTGGTCGTCCCAGTCGAGGTCGAACACGAGGGCCCATGAGCCGCCGTAGGCGCCCATGTCGCTCAGCCCGCCGTCCGGGTCGCTGATGGACGATTCCCCGGCGTCCACCACCAGGGAGGCGGGTGACAGGTGGAGGTCCCAGTCCAGTGGATATGTACCTGACATGGACAGGAACATGGGGTCCTCCGACAGGTTGCCGTCGACTCCAGGCGTGAAGGTGATGCCGTGTACGTCCTGGGGCGTGTTTCCCCAGACGTCGCAGTACTCCAGTATGGGATCGCTGTTGGAGCTCGAGAGCCCAGCCGAATCCGGGTTCTCGGACGAGTTCTGCGCGACGATCACGTTGGTCAAGCCCGCCTTCGAGTCGGCCCAGAAAAACAAGCCGGAGCCGTAGTCGGCCGTATTCCCGGCGATGGTCACGTTGATCAACGTGGCGTCGTCACCAGTCACCGTGGCGTGATCACCACGCATCATCGCACCGCCACCGTACTCCGCGACGTTGCCTACGAGCAGGACGTTGTCCAGCTGGGTCGAGCTGCTGCGGAGCGTGAGCCCGCCGCCGTGGTGCTGCGCCTCGTTGTCGATGACGAGCGCGTTGGTCATCCTGCCCCCGGACAACCAGAAGTGCAGGCCACCGCTGTTCTGACTCGCGGTGTTCCCCTGCGCCAGCACGTTGGACAGGTTCGGAGAACTGCCGCGCCAGTAGGCCGCTCCTCCGTCGCTTGCTTCGTTCCCCTGGAACACCACCTGGTCCAGGGAGGGCACTCCGTCCTGGAAGTACGCACCGCCGCCCTGGTCCGCCGTGTTCTCCAGGAAGGTGATCCGCTCCAGGATGGGATCCGCGGAGTGGCCGCGAAGGCCACCGCCGTGCACGATCGCCTCGTTCCGGAGCAGCATGAGATCGCGCAGGGTCGGGGAGGCATTCTCGATCAGGATCCCCCCGCCGGACTCGGCATACCCGTGTGCGATGGTGAAGCGGCTGAGGGCCGTGTCCGGGGTCTCGCCCGTGACGAACTGGACGACGCTGCGGTCGAACGAACTCCCGTCGATGACCGTGTCGTCGGCGCCGTCCATCCCGATGACGCGGATCCTCTTGCCGCCGAAGTCGATCCGCTCGGCATACGTGCCCGGACCCACGCAGACGACCTGGCCGTCGGTTGCTGCGTCGATCCCCCACTGGATCGTCGCGAAATCTGCGGGTACGTCGATCACGTCGGGCGAGCCGGGGTACACCTCGGGATCCAGATCGTCGCAGTCGTCCTCGCACGGGGCGTACCCGTCCCCGTCGCCGTCCACCTCCTCGTACAGCCCCTCGCCGTCACAGTCGTCGTCGATGCTGTTGCAGATCTCCTCCGCCCCTGGGTGGATCGAGGGGTCGGAGTCGTCGCAGTCCTCGCATACCGAGTAGCCGTCCCCGTCCTGATCCGTGTCGCTGTCGTCCTCGGTCGTGGGATCGCAGTCGTTGTCCGTGCCATCGCATTGGATCTCCGTGGCTCCGGGATGGATCGAGTCGTCGTTGTCGTCGCAATCCCCCTCCTCCGAGGTCCAGCCGTCGCCGTCGAGGTCGTCCGTCGGGGTGTCGTCGTCATCGGCGAGGTCGTCGTCGTCGTCGGTCGATGGCTGAAACTCGTCGTCCACCTGGGGACAGCCCAGCAGCAGCAGACAAGCGCCGATCGACACGAACCATGCACGGATTGGCATCGGTTCCCCCTCCTCGGCGGAGTACGGAAATAGGCTCCGATGCTGCGTTCACATCGGACAGAACGACCTGCATCCACGATAGCATCCGGACGGGTGGGCGAGACCGAAAGGGTGGCGGGACCGGAGGGGAACGGGAGGGACCCAGGGGGGGTCAGAAGCAGCCGAGGGCGCCGGTGCAGGTGAAGCTGGCGTTGGCGCCGTAGGTGCCGTACGTAGCGCCACCGAGGATCCCCGCGTCGTACGGGGTGTTGTCCGCAGCGCCGGTGCCCCAGTCGGTGTCGATGCTGACCAGGGTGGAGTCCTCGTGCATGGCGTGCAGGGCCGCACCGCCACCGGTGTTGCTGGTGATCGTACAACCATCCAGGGTAGCGTTCACCGGACTGGCCGAGAAGCACAGCGCGCCCTGATCCTCCGAAGACAGGCTGTTTCCGTCGACCTCCACCCCGGCCAGGGACATCGTGTAGGTGTTGGAATGGTTGTGTCCGCCGTAGGCGTAGAGTGCGCCGCCCGCTGCATCGGCCTGGTTGCCGGTGAACGAACCGCCGTTCATCTGCAGGTCGAGGTCGCCGTCGGTGGTGAAGCTCACCGCGCCGCCCAGGTTGATGGCGGTGTTACTGTCGAAATCCACGTCGGTCATCTCGATCTGATACGACGCGTCGTGACCCATGTACAGGGCACCGCCGTTGTGGTCGGTCTCGTTGTTGGTGAAGGTGACGGCGTCCAGGCAGAGGGATAGCTCGTCGTGCTGGTCCCCCGATATGGCCAGGGCGCCACCATCTCCGTCTCCGACGCAGACGTTGCCGTCGAACTCCGTGTCCGCGAGCGTCACGGACGCCTGGAGTACGGTCGGATGGTTGAGACAGACCGCGCCACCGTTGACGCCGCAATGGTTGTCGGAAAACACGGAATCGCTGATCTGCAGCGAGGCCCAACGATCCAGGTTCAGCGCTCCAGCGTCTCCGATTTCAGCCTGGTTGCCCTCGAACGTGCAACCGCTCAGCGACACGTGTGTCGGGCTCCCGTCCGCACCGTGAATCCACACCGCGCCGCCCTGGTGAAATGCGTTGTTGTCGACGAAGGTGGAGTCCAGCAACTCCACGGTCATGGACTCGTCGTTGCTAGCGTTGACAGCAATCCCTCCCCCCTGCCCGCCGTCTGTACTGCTCGCGGAGTTGCCCTCGAACCGGCACTCGTCCACACGCAGTTCGGACGGCCCCGTTCCCGATCCCCGGTAGTGCGCCAGCGCACCACCCTTCCCCCCCAGGTCCGCGACCTCGTTGTCCAGGAACACGCAGCCTTCGACGGTCAGCGTGCTCGCGAAGCTCATGATCCCGCCGCCGTAGTAGTCACCTGCGACCCACGGCTGGCCCAGGCCTTTCTGGATCGTGAGGAGGGAAATCACGACCGAGACATCCTGGCCGATGTACACCACGGTCTCGGCTTCCTGGCCGTCCAGGATCGTGTCGTCGGGATCGCCGCTGAACGACGTCAGAGTCATGTCCCGGGCGATGGAGAGCTGGCCGTAGTGGATCCCGGGGCACACCTGCAATGTTCCCCCGTCCTGGACCGCGCCGAGACCCGCCGTGATGTTGGCGAACTCCATGCCGTCGACCACGGCTGCGGCGTCCTCGCCGAAGCCATCGCAGTCCGAGTCCACACCGTCGCACAGGGACTCGTCCGCTCCGGGGTGGATCGACGGATCAGTGTCATCGCAATCGCCCTGCACACCGGTCCAGCCATCACCATCGATATCATCGGTCGGGGCTGAGTCATCGTCGCCGGTGACATCGTCGTCGGCCGCGGAGTCGTCGTCCTCGACGTCGTCGTCGCCGGTCGCGTCGTCATCCTCCGGATGAACATCATCGTCGGCGGGCTGGGCAGGACATCCGAGCGCAGTGAAGAGGGAACACAGTAGCGCAAGGCGTGTGAGTCGTACCACGGCATCCCTCCATCGCGCCGAGACCGGCAACATAGACGCACGACATCGAGACTTTCCGAGGGTCAGAGTATCCGTCGGTCCGGCGAGCGTCTACCAGCCAGTGCACGAACAGGTGGTCGCCGAGCTGTTGTCGCTATTGCAAGCCTGGCTCGTCCCCAGGTAGTCGCCCTCGCTTGAGTAGTAGTAGCACGTGTCAGTGTTCGAGTTCGCGTCGGGGTACAGGACGTCGATCGCGCCATCGTCGTTCAAGCTAGCACCCGTGGGCCCGCTGCACAGGCAGTCATCATCCGCACCACCGATGACCTCATCGGCGCCTTCGCCGCCGACCACATTGTCGTCCCCGGTGCCCCCGTCAACCGAGTCACCATCGACTCCACCATCGACCACGTCCGCGTGGGCCTCGCCCCACAACGTGTCGGCACCGGTGGACCCGCCGTAGAGGGTGTCCTGGCCGGTATCGCCGCGCACGAAGTCGTCGCCGTAGCCCCCGTCCACGACGTCGTCACCGTCACCTGCCCGGATGTGGTCGGCGTGGTCGTAGCCGTAGATCTCGTCGTCTCCGTCGTAGGTGTATACCGTATCGACACCATTGCCAGCGATGACGTAGTCGTCGTGGTCACCGAGGGGGCACGTAACCACGACGTCGTCGTCGCTACCTGCATCGATATAGGCGGATGCGGAGACTCCTGGCATACGGAGGATTCAGCCAAGGCCATTTCCTGATGAACTGATC
>CAZXHG010000194.1:0-19394 GCA_964639985.1 uncultured Rickettsiales bacterium | reverse complement strand
CGATGTCGCCCTTGGCGATCTCGTCGGCGAGCAGGCTCTCCATGATGGTGCGGGCGGCCTTGGCGACGATGGGGCCGATGCCGTCACCGGGGGCGAAGCCGATCTTGAGGGGGCGCTTGGTGGACAGGTCCACCGGGTTGAAGTGGCCACGTTGCTCCAGGGCCTTGGCCACGCGGACCATCTCCTTGTCGAGCAGGCCCTTCAGAGATGCGTAGGGATCGTACGCGCCGTCGAACGGGGAGGTGTATTCGCCCATGTTTGTTGCCTTCCTTCTGAGGGCCTTCCGACCCTCGTCCAAGGGGGTGAAAGGGGGTTCAGCCCTGGGGGCTGTCAACTATTGAAGCGGACGGGTCTTATATCAAAACCACCCGGGTCGAACAACCGACGTGCAGGGGGTGCGTTGCGTCCCTCTCCAGCCGGTCCCGCGAGCTGCAATTAGCCGGCGCTAATCAGAATCGCCAAAACTGTTCAATCCAGCGATATCTGTACGGTTTTTGTTCGCAGAAAGCTTGGCTTCTACGCGTGCGTGTGCTTAATAAAGCCCCACTGGAAGACTGTGCTGGAGGCACCTGCATGACTGACACCGCCAAGATTCACGCTGACCTCGAAGGAAAGACCCAGTCCGAGCTGCGGTTCGGCGAGTACGACCGCCTGCTGTGGTCCACCGACGCTTCGATGTTCAAGATCGAGCCGCTGGGTGTCGTGCTGCCCAGGTCCACCGCAGACGTGGTCGAGGTCGTCAAGTACGCCCACTCCAACGGCATCCCCGTGACCATCCGCGGCGCAGGCACTGGCCTGGCGGGCGGCGCGATCAACAAGGGCCTCATCGTGGATGTGTGCAAGCACATGAACGACATCCTCGAGGTCAACGTCGCCGAGCAGTGGGTCCGTGTGCAGCCCGGCATCTTCCAGACGCCCCTGAACGCCCACCTGGCCACGGACGGGCTGTTCTTCCCGCCCAATCCCTCGTCGGCCGACTACTGCACCATCGGCGGCATGATCGGCAACAACGCCTCGGGTGGGAAGTCGGTCAAGTACGGCGCCACCAAGCAGTACGTGCTGGAGTGCGAGCTGGTGCTGCACAACGGCGACGTGGTGCGCACGAAGGCCTACAAGGAGGACGATCCGGAGTTCGCAGCGCTGTTGAAGGAAGACTCCGAGTGGGGCCGGATCAACCGCGAGGCCTACGAGCTGATCAAGTCCAACCAGGACACGATCGCGGACAACTGGCCGGACGTGATCAAGAACTGCTGCGGCTACAACCTCGTGGAGGCCCTCGCCGACGGCGTGTGGGACATCAACAAGCTGATCGTCGGCTCCGAGGGCGGCTTCGGCATGGTCACCGAGGCGAAGCTGGGGCTGGCGCCCACGCCCAAGGCCAAGCAGTCGGCGATGTTCTTCTTCGAGTCGCTGGAGGTGGGCGGCAAGGGGATCGTCGAGATCCGCAAGTTCGGCCCGTCCTGCTGCGAGATCATGGCCGCGGACTTCATCTCCCTGGTCAAGGCCGACCGGCCCGACGTGGCCACGTTCATGCCCGACGAGGTGTCCACCGCGCTGCTGGCCGAGTTCGAGGGCCAGGACGTCGAGGAGGTCACCGAGCAGATGAACAAGTGCGTGGCGCACCTCAAGGCCGAGGGCCTGCTGCTCGACGCCAAGGTGGCGACCAACGCCGACGACCAGGCCAAGCTGTGGGCGATGCGCAAGTCCGCGCTGCCGATCATCTACAACCGCCCGGGCGTCAAGACGCCGGTAACCTTCATCGAGGACTGCGCCATCCAGCCGGTCAAGCTGCCGCAGTACATCAACGGCATCTTCGGGCTGTTCGACAAGCACGGGGTCGAGGCCACGGCCTACGGCCACGCCGGCGACGGCAACATCCACGTGCGGCCGCTGCTGAACCTGCGCACCAAGGAGGACGTGGACAAGCTGATCCCGCTGGCCTCGGACGTGTTCGAGCTGGCGCGGTCGCTCAACGCCACCTACTCCGGTGAGCACGGCGACGGCCGCCTGCGGGCCATGTTCCTCCCCGACCTGTTCGGCGACCTGTGGCCGGTGATGGAGCAGATGAAGGAGATCTTCGATCCGATGGGGATCATGAACCCCGATCGCGTGGTCAACCACGAGGAGACGCCGCTGATCACCCACCACAAGATGGGCGCGGGCCGCTACCACGTGGAGCCGACCGGCACGCAGGTCGACGAAGAGGATGTCCGCGTCAACCTCGAGAAGTGCCACGGCTGCGGCAAGTGCCGCACCTTCTGCCCGATGGTCGACGCGGTGCCGGACGAGTCCGCGCTGCCGCGGGCCAAGGTCAACATGGCGCGGTCGCTGATCTACGGCGACCTGCCCGCCGATCAGAACCTGACCCGGGCCGAGCTCAAGGGCATGCTCGACCTCTGCTACAACTGCAAGACCTGCAAGCTGCAGTGCCCGACCCACGTGGACACCGGCCTGATCCTGCAGCACCTGCGCGCCAACTACTACGACAAGAAGGGTGGCACGCTGGGCGAGAACGTGGTCTCCAACGCCGAACTGCTGGCCAAGACCTCGGTGACCTTCAACCCGCTGTCCAACTTCGGCGTCAGCCTCGGCATCACCCGCTCGCTGATGACGTCCGTGCTCGGTGTGTCCCGCGAGCGGTACATGCCGCCGTTCGACATGCGCTCGCTGCGATCGCGCCTGCCTGCGAAGATCGAGGGGCAGCACAAGGGGAAGGTCGCCTTCTTCACCGGCTGCTTCAACAACTACTACAAGACCGACGGCGGCTACGCCTTCATCGAGGTGCTCAAGCACCTGGGCTACGACGTGCTGATCCCGCCGCAGAAGTGCTGCGGCATCCCCAAGCTGAGCCTGGGCAACTACCCGTCGATCAAGGAGGCCATCGCCTACAACGTGCAGCACCTCAAGGAGGCCATGGACGAGGGCTACACCCCGGTCACGGTCTGCCCGTCGTGCCACCTGATGCTGCACGAGGAGATGCTGGACCTGGTCGACGACCCGGACGCCAGGGAGGTGGCCGCGGCCATGCGCGAGGCCACCGACTGGTTCATGGAGCAGGTGGACGGCGGCAAGGTCAACGGCGAGATCAAGGAGCTGAAGACCTCCGTGGCGTACAAGAACCCGTGCCACGCCAACGTCTCCGGCGTGGCCGGCAGCACCGTCAAGATGCTGCAGTCGATCCCGGGCCTGGACCTGCGGCTCAACTACGACACCTGCTGCGGCATGGCCGGCACCTATGGCATGAAGGAGAAGAACTACGAGCGCTCGATGACCATCGCCGAGCCGATGATCCAGGCGTTCGCCGACTCCGACGCCGAGGTGGTGTCCACCAACTGTGGCACCTGCTCGATCCAGATCCAGCAGGGCACGGGCAAGGAGCCGGTGCACCCGATGGTGCTGGTCGCCAGGGCCATGGGCCTGGATCCCAGGGGCGGCAACTAACCGTGGAGCCTCCGTCGCGCAGTGCGCGACGGAGGCGACACCACCGGCTTCGATTTCGCTACGATCCGGTTCGGAGGTCACCATGCTCCGACCGGCCACTCGATTCCTCCTGATCTCCGTCTTCCTGCTGGGTACTGGTTCGCCTGCCGCCGCCAGCACCTTCTCGCGCACCGACGACACCCGGCCGCGCGCACCCGAGGAGTGGGACCGCCGGGAGCTGTTCGGCATCGACGTCGGCCTGGGCGGCGGCTGGATGTCGGGCAACGTCGAGCACGTGGCGTTCAACGCCTCCCTGGACCTGATGCTCCGTCCCCACCCGAAGCACGAGTTCTTCCTGGACGGCCGCGCGGCCCACAGCGCCTTCGGCGGCAACGCCGTGATCGACAAGGATCGCGCGTCCCTGTTGTACGCGTACGCGTTCTACGATCACCTGAATGCCTACCTGTACTCCACCCACTCCCGGAATCGCTTCCTGACCCTGCGCTACCGGACGACCGCCAGCGTGGGTGTGTGCGTGCACGGCCTGCTGCCCAGGCACCTGCAGCCGTTCCTCGTGAGCTTCGGCGTCACGCCCGAGTTCGAGTGGTGGGAGCCACTGGAGGGCGGCGAGGCCGACCGCGAGGACGCGGTGCGCGGCACGCTGCGGGTCAAGGCCGTGTGGTCGGCGACCGACCAGCTGACGCTGGGGGTTGACCTGACGTACGCGCCGGTGTTCGTCGAGTTCAGCGACTTCCGCCTGACGGCCGAGGCGTTCTTCGAGCTGAAGGTGACCCGCGACGTGCTGTCGTTCCGGGTCACCCTGACCGACGAGTACGACTCCAGCCCGCGGCCCGACGTGGCCTCCAACGACCTGACCGTGATCCCCTCGCTGGAGTTGCACCTCGGCAGGTGAACCGCGCCAGCGCGAGCAGCACCAGCAGCAGGCCAGCCGGAGGGGCCAGGGGCCCACCGCCAGCAGAGCACTCGCACCCGCCGTCGGTCCCGGTGTCGTCGTCGTCCGGCGTCGCGCTGGTGTCGTCATCGTCGTCCGTGGTGTCGTCGTCGTCCCCGGCCGGCTCGACCACCTCGCCGGTGAGCTCGATCCGCAGGGGGGAGCCCAGGGCGTGGAACGCGTAGGTGAGGGCGCGCCCCTCCACGTCGATGGTCTGCTCGACGAGGGGACCAGCGCTGGTCGGATCGAGGGTGACCACCAGCTCCGAGGTCGCGCCGCCGTCCGCCATCGGACCGAACGCGCCGGTGGACACGGCGAGGCGGGGGTCGTCGATGCGGTCCGCGGTCACCTCGCCCACGAGCAGGTGGGCATAGGCCGTGGCCGCGTGGTGCAGGGTGAACGTCCTCTCCACCGCGTCACCTCCGAGCTCGACCTCGCCGAGGTCCAGCACATAGGTCGGGGGATCGGCCGGGGCGGGCACGGCCGACGCGGACAGGAGTTCGTCCAGCGGGACCACACCCCGGCTGAAACGCAGCTCGTCCACGGCCCCGTGCAGTCCCTCGGCCGCGTCTCCGGCCTCGGTCGGGCGCGCGCCCACGGTCAGCGGTCCGGTGACCTCGAGGAAGCCGTGGGACTCGATCCCGACCTCGTGCACCTCGCCGTCGAGCTCGAACCGCACCATGGCCGCGGGCGCGTCGTGGGTGACCGACAGGTGGTGCCAGTCCAGGTCGTCGATCTCGAGGGTGCTGACCACCGCCCACACCCCCTCGACACTGGCGTTGGAGTTGCCGAACAGCAGCGCCAGCTCCCGGCCGGTGTGGGCCTCGGTCTTGCCGTACACGCTGGGCCGGTGCACGGCCGAGCCTGCCTGCGCCAGCACGCCGTAGTTGAGCCGGGAGTCGTCGGCGTCGAGCTCCTTCTTGATCGCCAGCCACTGGCGATCGCCGTCCTCCGTGCCCGACGCCAGGCCGTCCAGCCGCACCCACGCCTCCAGCGTGAAGCTGGCCAGGGCGAGGCTCAGCGCAGGGTGGTGGGGCACGCTGACGTGCTGGGCCCCGCTGCCGTCCAGCCGCAGGCACTGGGCGTTGGGCTCGCCACTGGCCGGGACCTCGTCGCCGAACACGTCGTCGTCGTACAGCGGCTCACCGAACGCCTCGGCCGCGGAGACCAGGTCCGCGGCGCTGTCCAGCACCGTTCCGGCAGGCTCCCCCGTGGCCGGCCCATCGCCATCGAATCGCAGCCACAGCACGGGCACGGCGGCCGGGTCGTCCGCGGGCAGCCCGGCGTCGGCCACGGCGTCGCCGTTGGCGATCAGCCGGGGCATCACCGGAAACAGGGGGCCGGTGCTCTCGGCGGTGACGATGCCGCGCAGGTCGGCCATCACGTGGGGGTGATCCGCCGAGATGTCCGCGCTCTCCGCCGGATCCATGGTCAGGTCGAACAGGAAGGCCTCGCCGGTGGCCGTCTCCACGTACTTGCTGTCGTCGCGCCGCACGGCGAAGCGCGTGAGCGGTTCGTCCGCGCCACGCACGTCGCCGTCGTGCTGCCAGAACAGGTGGCCGTGCTGCTGCTGGGTGCCGTCTCCGGTCAGGGTGGGCGCCAGGGACAGGCCGTCCAGATCCGACGGAGCGGCCACTCCGGCGAGCTCGGCGGCCGTGGGCAGGAAGTCGATGTGGGAGACCAGCATCGGATCGATCCCGCCCGGATCGATGGTGCCGGGCCAGCGAGCGATGAGAGGGACGTGGATCCCGCCCTCGAACAGGTCGTGCTTGTGGCCTCGCAGCCCACCGGCGCTGTCGAAGAATTCCGCGTCGTGGAACTCGCCGTCGGTCTCTGCCTCGTGGGGTCCGTTGTCCGATGTGAACAGGATCAGGGTCTGCTCGGCGATGCCCAGGTCGTCCAGCAGCGTCACCAGATCACCGATATTCGTGTCCAGGCGAGTGATCATGGCCGCGAAGGTCTGCTCGATCCACGGCCACTCCTCGTCGCCGTAGGGCTCGAGGTCCGGCACCTCCACGCGGGCGTGCGGGATAGTGTAGGACAGCTGCATGTAGAACGGGTCGGGGTCGTAGGCGTGCTCGGTGACCCAGGCCAGCACGTCCTCGGCGAACAGGTCGTGGGTGTAGACCACCCGGGCATCGTCGGCGTTCTCGGGGATCGGGTAGAGCTCACCGTCCAGCCACACGTGCTCGGGGTAGTAGAACCAGGCATGCCCCTGGCCCCGGTAGACGAACGAATGGTCGAACCCCCGGGCCAGGGGTGTGGAATGCACGTTGAGCTCGCCGCCGCCCCAGTCCTTGGGCGCCTCGCCGCCCAGCCCCCACTTGCCCCAGATGGCTGATGTATAGCCCGCGCCTCGGAGGATCTCCGCCACGGTGGCGTCCTCGACCCGCAGCGCGAGGTTGGGGCCGGCGTTGCGGTGCACGGTGCAGTGGCCCACGTGCAGCCCGGTCATCAGCGCGCAGCGGGACGGGGCGCAGATGGGGTTGCCGGCGTATGCGTTGGTGAAGCGCAGCCCCTCGTCGGCCAGGCTGTCGATGGACGGCGTCTGGATCGTGGCCTGCCCATGCACGCCGATGTCCCCGTACCCCAGGTCGTCGGCCATGATCACGATGATGTTCGGCCGCGGCGGATCCGCGGCTGCAGGGGTGGACAGCAGCAACAGCGCGGTTGCGATCAGGACGGACGTTCTCACGTCCCCAGAATATCAGGGCGTCGAGGCTAGTGCTCTTCCCCGTGCGCCTCCCCGTACCCCGAGACCATGTGCTTGAAGTCCTCGGTGACGGTGGAGCCCATGGTGCACAGGTAGATGTGCACGATGAGGAATGCGGAACAGGCCGCGGCGAGCACGAAGTGCACGATGGCGACGAGGTGCAGGCCGCCGAAGGCCGCGATCACGCCCTCGAACAGGACCGGGTACATGTACAGCAGGCCCGTGAGGATCAGCAGCGGCATGATGATCGCCATCACCACCAGGTAGGAGATCTTCTGCATCGGGTTGAACTTGTTGCTGGGCTGCGGGTGGTACGGGTGGTCCGCGCCGAGGAAGCAGTCCATCGCGTAGTACTTCGCCTGGATCAGCGAGCCAGGCCACAGGTCGTGCTTGCGGGGGATGTAGTGGTGCAGGCGGTTGAGCAGGATGTTCAGCGCCAGCCACAGGCCGAAGTCGAACACCGTGATCCAGCCGATCCAGTTGTGCAGGGTGACGCAGGTGTCCAGCCCGCCGATGATGGCCAGGCTCGCCGGCCAGTGGATGCCGATGCCCGTGATGATCAGCCCGACGATGCACAGGGCGTGCACCCAGTGCCAGATCCGCTCGATGAGCGGGTGGAGGTAGACCTTGCCGTGACTCATCGCGCCCTCCCGAACAGGACCCGCAGGCCGCCGTGGACCACGGGGAAGCACATCGCCCCCAGCACCATCAGCACCATCAGGATGTCCAGCCCGAGGATGCGGTTGGCGCCGATCAGGTAGCCGGTCTCCCGGATCAGCGCGTTGTTGTTGACCTTCAGCAGCCCGAGGCCGTCCTCGTCGAGCTCGCCCGCCAGGGCCAGCATCGAGTCGCCGCCGTGGCAGTCGGTGCAGGCGATGTCGGCGGCCTCGCCGAACTTCACGTCGTGCACGGCCTCGGAGTCGTTGCCCTGGATGTGGCAGTACTGGCACCCGACCACGGCCAGGTGCAGATCGGCCGCGCAAAGGAAATCCGCGTGCCTGTCTGCGAGATCCTCCGCCTCGTCGTGGCATTCGAGGCAGCCGGCCTCGGCCATGTGTGCCGCGTCCGCGCCCTCGTCACCCATCACGTGGGGATCGTGGCAGCCACCGCAACCATTGGCCGCGCCCGGCCCGTTGGGGCCGTGGGCCGAGGCCTCGGCCGCGGCCACCATCTCGTCGGTGCCGGCGTGGCAGGTGCCGCAGTGCACTGCGCTGACCTCTCCCTCGTGGGGCACGTCCGCACCCTCGGGGTGGCAGTGCAGGCAGGTCACGGCCCGCTGCTTGTGCACCGAGGCGAACCACGCCTGCGGCGCGACCTGCGCCTCGTGGCAGCCGAGACAGGACCACTCGCGCGGCTGGTCCGGGTCGGCCGGGAGGAGCAGCGGCATGAATTCGTGGGCCAGTTCCGGGTGCTTCTCCACCAGGGGCAGCACGATGTCCGGGCTGAGGGGCCGATCGGGCATCGCGTCGGGGAAGAAGCCGGAGACCGTGGGGGCCGCGTCCTGTCCGCCGGAATCGGCGAGCGGGGCCTCGTCCTGGGCCCACGCGGGGCAAGCCAGCAAGACGAGAGACGCGACAAGCAGGAAGACCAGGTGCTTGTCACAACAGCGCATTGGAAACCTCTCCGCACACGCGGGGCGCGCCCGCGAGGGCGTCATGATAGAGATCTCGGCCCACGCCGTCCACTTCCGCGCAAGTGCAGAATCGGCTGCAGACCTGCATGGTTCGGCGCGCCACCCCGGGGCCGGTTTTGCAGGTGTCTCCGCCGGCCTGTCATTGAGCCATCAATTGATGTATAAAACCCCTCCCCGCGCGGTGGACTGGCACGCCCGCGGGGGCGGGAAGCCAGACTGCCAGTGAGCCGCGGAGCGTATCTCCAATGAGCGTGTTCGCTTCCTCCAGGGGGATCCGGCTCGACAAGCCATCTCCCGGTCACCGCGACATCGAGAACCTTCCTCCCCCTCGCACCGTCGTCCTGCCCATGCGTCAGGCCGCGGGGCAGTCGGCCACGCCAGTGGTCGCCGCGGGCGACGAGGTCGCCATCGGCACCATCGTCGGCGAGCCCGCCGACGCGGTCGGTGTGCCGATCCTGGCCTCCGTGTCGGGACGGGTCGCAGCCGTCGAGGAGCGCCCCGGACCGGAAGGCCGGGACGAGCTGTCGGTGGTCATCGAATCCGACGGCGAGGACACCTGGGCCACGGGGGCACCGCCCGCCGTCGACCCGGCGGCCATCGACCTGCCACCGCGCGAGATGCTGGAGCGCATCCGCGGCGCGGGCGTGATCACGTCGGGCTTCGGCGCCGAGCCGTCCCACCGGGACCTGGCCACGGCCATCGACCTGCGCGGGTACGTCGGCGTGTCCGGCGCGCCGGTGATGCGTTCGGTGGAGCACCTGATCGTGCGCGCCGTGGACGTCGATCCCGGCGTTGTCACCCTCGACTCGGTGTTGAGCGCCGACCTCGACGGCGCCCGGCAGGGATTCGAGGTGGTCAAGCGGGTGCTGGGGGCCACCTCGGTCCACCTGGTGCTCGACTCGGGCGCCGGCCGCGGACTCGGCAGCAAGGCGATCGAGGATTTCTGCGACCCGATGGAGATCTGGCCGATCGAGGCCAGGCCCTGGCAGTACCCCTCGGTCAACGACGAGATGCTGATCGCGCGCATCGCTGGCATCGAGGTGGGCGGTGCCTACCGCGAGCCGCGGAACATGGGCGTGGTCGTCGAGAACATCGACACCGTGATCGACGTGGGCCGGGCCGTGCTGGCTGCGGCACCGCAGATCGATCGAGTGGTGCACATCACGGGCAAGGTCCATACCCCGCGCCTGCTGCGGGTCCGCATCGGCACCCCGCTGCGGGACGTGATCGAGGCCTGCGGCGGGTTCAAGGGCGAGCCTGGAGCCGTGCTGTTCGGCGGCGTGATGCGCGGCCGGGCCCAGCACTCCCTGGACGCGCCGGTGACCCGGCTGTCCGGTGGGATCACCGTGCTGGGCGCGGACGAGCTGGTGGAGTTCACCAATGATCCCTGCATGAACTGCGGGGCCTGCGTGAGCGCATGCCCGGTGCGGCTGCGACCCAACACGCTGAGCATGCTGTGCGAGTACGACCGCTTCGAGGACGCGCTCGGCTACGACCTGCTCACCTGCATCGAGTGCGGCTGCTGCACCTGGGTCTGCCCTTCGCGGCGGGCCAACGTGCACTTCCTGCTGCACGGCAAGACCGATGTGATGGCCCGGAGGCTGCGGTCATGACGAACAAGCTGTTGACGGTCGGAATGGCGCCCCACCGCCACGGCGGGCGCACCATCGGCGGCATGGTCCGGATGTGCTTCGTGGGCCTGCTGCCGGTGATCCTCGCCGCGCTGTACCTGTACCGCGGCAAGGCACTGGCGATCCTGCTGGTCGGCGTGATCTCGGCCGTGGCGGCCGAGACGGCGATCTCGATCATCCTGCGCAAGCCGCTGAAGGTGCTGGACGGCCACGCCGCCCTGCTGGGTTGCCTGCTGGCGCTGATGTTGCCCGCGGGCACACCCCTGTGGCTGGTCATGTTCGCCGCGATCCTGTGCATCGCGCTGGGCAAGATGGTGTTCGGCAACGCCTGGAACTACCCCTTCCACCCGGCCATCGTGGCCCTGGTGCTGGTCCAGCTGTCCTGGCCCGAGGACACCAGCCGCTGCTACAAGCCGCTGCCCATGCTGGGCGAGACGGTCGAGGGCGGCGAGCGCTGGGAGGAAGCGGCCGATCCGGTCGCCGCGGTCAAGGTGCTGCCCCGCCTCGGCCAGCGGGTGAACGTGCGGGAGCTGATGTGGGGCGACCACCCCGGCGCCATCGGCACCACCTCGGTGATCGCCATCGTCCTCGGCGGCCTGATCCTGATCGGCCTGCGGGTCATCCCCTGGCAGATCCCGGTGGGACTGCTCGGCTCGGCCTGGCTCTTCGCGTACATCTTCCACCAGGTGGATCCGGCGGCCTATCCACCGCCGGAGTTCAGCCTGTTCGCCGGCGCGCTGATGTTCATCGCGTTCTTCGTGGCCACGGAGTGGGTGACCACCCCGACCACCGGGATCGGCAACCTGCTGTTCGGCGCCGGGGTCGGCGTGATGACCCTGATCATCCGCTACTGGGGCGCGTCCGCGGAGGGCGCCTTCTACGCGGTGCTGATCATGAACGCGGTCGCACCGCTGCTCGATCGGCTGGGCCCGATCCCGTTCGGGAGGAGGTTGAAGGCCAATGCGTGAGATCCTGAACATGGTCCTGGTGCTGGGGTTGACCGCGGGCGTGGCCGGGCTTGCCCTGGCCGGCGTCCGTGAGATGACCGCGGACCGCATCGCCGAGCAGGAACTGAAGAACGTCAAGGAACCGGCGATTCGGGCCATCTTCGAGGGCCTGGACAACGACCCGGTCGCCGATCGCGTCGAGATCCCGCTGAACGAGGACGAGACCCTGGTGGCGTTCCCGGCGAAGCAGGGCGACACCCTGATGGGCGTGGCCCTCGAGGGGTGCGGCAATGGCTACGGCGGCGCGGTGTGCGTGATGGTCGGCGTGGTGCCGGACGGCACCCTCGCCGGAGTCGGGATCACCGGCCATAGCGAGACCCCGGGGCTCGGCGCGCGTTGCACCGAGGACGGCTTCCGCGGGCAGTTCGTTGGCATGACCTACGCCGACAGCGTGGGTGGCCAGGTGGACGGCATCACCGGAGCCACGATCACCACCAACGCGGTGATCGACGCGGTCGACCAGGCCACGGCCCGGTACGGCGAGCACGAGGCGGAGATCGGAAAGTGAGCACCCGGGCCGCCGCGGCGGCCCGCTGAAAGGAGGCGAGGCGATGGCGTCTGTCGCCCGCGAATTCACCAAGGGGTTGTGGGAGATGATCCCGCCCTTCCGGCTGGTGCTGGGGCTGTGCCCCGTACTGGCGGTGACCACCAAGGCCTTCAACGGCCTGGGCATGGGGCTGGCCACCACGTTCGTGCTGCTGTGCAGCAACGTGCTGGTCTCGCTCATGCGCAACTTCATCCCGCGCAAGGTGCGCATCGCCGTGTTCATCGTGGTGGTGGCGACCTTCGTGGTGATCACCGAGCTGGTGATGAAGGCCTACTTCTTCGGCCTGTCCCAGGTACTGGGCATCTTCATCCCGCTGATCGTGGTCAACTGCATCATCCTGGGTCGCGCCGAGGCGTTCGCCTCCAAGAACAACGTGATCCTGTCCGCCGCCGACGGCCTCGGCATCGGGCTGGGCTTCACGCTGGCGCTGACCTTCCTCGGGGGCCTGCGCGAGGTGTTCGGCTACGGCACCTTCTTCGACTGCGAGTACCTGCCCGGCGGGATCGTGGTCTTCGGGGAGGCGTTCAAGCCCTTCTCGGCGATGGTCGCGCCGGCCGGCGCGTTCGTCTGCCTGGGCCTGATCCTGGGGGCGATGAACCTGTACAACAACTGGCAGGCTACCCGCGCCAGCCAGAAGGGAGCGTAGGCCATGACCGACTACCTGCTCCTGATCGTCGGCGCGGTCCTCGTCAACAACATCCTGTTGATGAAGTTCCTCGGGAACTGTCCGTTCCTGGGGTGCAGCCAGAAGATGAGCACGGCCACCGGCATGGCCGCGGCCGTGGTCTTCGTGATGACCCTGGCCGGGGTGATCACCTGGGTCCTGTGGGATCTGGTCCTGGAGCCGCTGAAGCTGCAGTACCTGCGCACCATCGTGTTCATCCTGGTGATCGCGTCGCTGGTGCAGCTGGTGGAGATCGTGCTGCAGAAGGTGTCGCCCGCGCTGTACAAGGCGCTGGGCATCTTCCTGCCGCTGATCACGACCAACTGCGCCGTGCTCGGCGTGGCCGTGATCAACGTGGACAAGGGATTCAACCTGCTGGAGACCACGGTGTTCTCGTTCGCCTCGGCGCTCGGCTTCGGCCTGGCGCTGGTGCTGCTGACCGGTCTGCGGGAGCGGCTGGCGGTGTCCCCGGTGCCGCGGCCCCTGGAAGGAACCCCGATCGGCCTGGTGACGGCCGGGCTGCTGGCCCTGGCGTTCTCCGGGTTCGCGGGCCTGGTGGGATGAGGGTAGAGGAACCATGCTGACATCCATTCTCATCGCGGCCGGAACGCTGTTCGCCATCGGCGCCGTGGCCGCCGTCGGCCTGGGGATCGCGGCCAAGGTGTTCGCGGTCTACGTGGATCCCAACATCACCGCCATCGAGGACGAGCTGCCTGGCGCCAACTGCGGCGGCTGCGGCTACGCGGGCTGCTCGGCCTGCGCCGAGGCGATGGCCAAGGGCAAGGCCGCGGCCAGCGCCTGCATCGTGGGCGGTGACGAGACCGCGGCCAAGGTGGGCGCGATCCTGGGCGTGGACGTGTCGGCCAGCGAGAAGCTCGTGGCCGAGGTGGGCTGCCGCTACGGTGTGGACGACGCTGCGCTGCGCTACCGCTACGCCGGCATCCAGGACTGTCGCGCCGAGGCCCTGCTGGGCGGCGGCACCAAGGAGTGCCCGATCGGCTGTCTGGGCCTGGGCAGCTGCAAGGCGGCCTGCCCGTTCCACGCCATCACCATGGGCGAGGACGGCCTGCCGGTGGTCAACGCCGATCTGTGCACCGGCTGCGGCACCTGCGTCCGCACCTGCCCCAAGGGCATCATCCAGCTGCACGGCAACTTCGCCGACCTGACCACGGTGCACTGCCGCGGCGAGTGCACGGCGCCCTGCCAGCGGACCTGCCCTGCGCAGATCAACATCCCGGCCTACATCCGCGCCATCGCCGACGGCGACCCGGAGCGCGCGGTGCGCATGATCAAGGAGCGCAACCCGCTGCCTCTGACCTGCGGCCGGGTCTGCCCCCACGAGTGCGAGTCCGAGTGCCGGCGCAACCTCATCGACGAGCCGGTCAACATCAACCACCTCAAGCGGTTCGCGTCCGACTACGAGATGAACTCGGGCCAGCGGATCACCTTCGCCTGCGCGCCGGCCACTGGCCGGACCGTGGCGCTGATCGGTGGCGGGCCTGCGAGCCTGACCGCCGCGTTCTATCTCACGCGCCTGGGCCACAAGTGCACCATCTACGAGGCCATGCCCAAGCTCGGCGGCATGCTGCGCTACGGCATCCCCGAGTACCGGCTGCCCAAGTACAAGGTGCTCGACTGGGAGATCCAGGGGATCCTCGACATGGGCGTGGACGTGCACCTGGAGAGCAAGCTCGGTCGTGACTACACCATCGACTCGCTCAAGGCCGAGGGGTACGACGCGATCTTCGTCGGCATCGGCGCCTGGGCCAGCCGCAACATGCGGGTCGAGGGCGAGGACCTGCAGGGCGTGTCCTCGGGCACGGACTTCCTGATCCAGCGTGGCCTCGAGCAGGAGACGCCGATCGGGCAGCGCGTGGTGGTCATCGGCGGCGGCAACACGGCCATCGACGCGGCGCGCACCAGCTGGCGGCTCGGCGCCAAGGAGGTCACGGTGCTGTACCGCCGCGGCCGCACCGAGATGCCGGCCAACGACATCGAGGTGATCGAGGCGGACCACGAGGGTGTGAAGTTCCACTTCCTGGCCGCGCCGACCCGGTTCGAGGGCGGCGATCAGGGCCTGGTCGAGACCCTGGAGTACATCCGCATGCAGCTCGGCGAGCCGGACGCCAGCGGTCGCCGTCGGCCGGTGCCGATGGAGGGCTCGGAGACCGAGCTGCCGATCGACAACTGCTTCGCCGCGATCGGCCAGTTCCCGGACCTGAAGTGCCTCGAGGACGGTGACAGCGAGGTCGGCCCGACCATCGAGCTGACCCGCTGGAACACGATCATCGGCGACGAGGACACCATGCAGACCAACATCCCCTGGCTGTTCACCGGCGGCGACGTACGCCGGGGCGCGGCCACGGTGGTGGAGGCGATCGGCGATGGCCGCAAGGCCGCCGGCGGGATCCACCTCCATCTGCAGGGGATGGCTGTCGAGCCGCAGACGGTCAAGGAGGACTCGGCGCCCTTCCAGCCGGGCGATCCGATGGTCAACATCGACGATCCCTCCCATATCCAGCGGGTGGAGCGGAACACGGTTCGTGGCCAGATGAGGGAGATGTCCGTCGGACAGCGCGCCGGCAACTTCGACGAGGTCGAGCTCGGCCTGCTCGAGGAGGTCGCGGATAGGGAGTCGCAGCGCTGCCTGGATTGCGGACTGATCTGCTACAAGCAGACGGCCCGGGCGGACACGGGCGACTCAGCCTGATCCGTCCCCTCCGGGGGGCTCGTCCCCGAGCTGCCCGGGCACCGTCACCTGCGAGATCCGCGGCACGAACGACTGCCGTCGTCCCAGCCGCCGTCCCACCAGGGCTACCGCGAACAGGCTCAGCACCAGCAGCAGCCCCGCGCCCGCCGCCGCGCCCAGGTCCGGATCCAGCGCCAGGGACGCCGCCCCGTAGTGACCGGCCGTGGCGCCGCCGATCAGGGCCACTGCAGGGAAGAAGTAGAGCAGACCGGCCGCGCCGAGCACGGAGCTCCCGGCGAGTCGCACGGTCACCCGATCCCCCACGCGGGCGCCGATGGGATTGGAGGCGCGCACCACGGTCGCGCTCGTCTGTCCGCCCAGCGCCTCGCACGTGCCCTTGGAGGTGCAGCTGTGGCAGGCCTCGGCGCGCGTGGCCGTGACCTCGGCGTCCGGGCCCAGCAGGCGGGTGACGACACCTTCCTCGATACAGTCCATGCTCGTCTCTCCGCTGGGCGATATAATCATCCTCGTCGTCCCCGCAAGCAACCCTGGAGGCGCGGTCATGCCGGTTTCGAAGAACCGACGCAAGAAGAACAAGAAGAAGCGCGCGCGCAGCACGGGGGGCGACTCCGGTGGGGGTGGCTCGCTGCTGTCGATGCGCTCGAGCATGAAGCGGGCCGCAGGCGCGGTCTCCGGCACGCCGCAGTCGTCGGGCAAGTCCTCCAGCCCCTGGTCCACCGTGGTCACCGTGGCGGCCTTGCTCGTGCTCGCGGCCGTGATCTACTTCCGTTTCCTCCGAGACTGAGCCCTCCTGCCGTCGACTGTTACCCGACGGGCCGCAGTCCGTTGGTTTTCTTGACAGGTCACCAAGGCAGCGGCATCCTTCCCGACAGCGAAAGGGACCCCATCGTGCGACGTGTTCTCCCAGTCGCCCTCGTCCTGGCCTTGCTCGCACCGATCGACGCGCTCGCCGTCAGCTCGCGCGTCGTCCTGGTCGAGTTCCAGGCCACCACCGACGACGACACCGGGATCGCCTACCTGCTGTACAGCACGATCTCCGACGAGCTGCTGTCCGAGGCGCCGGACCGCGTCGCCGCGGGCGAGGACGTGGAGATGTACCTCGGCAGTTCGGCCGTGGAGTGTCGTGAGAAGCAGTCCTGCCTCGACAAGCTCGCCGAGGAGTTCAACGCGGCAGCCGCGATCTTCGCCGAGATCTCCCGCAGTGGCACGGACATCAACGTGTCGTACGCATGGGTGTCCTGTGCCAGCGGCCGGGAGCTCGACGCGGGCGACCTGACATTCGAGGCCGGCAGCGAGGGCCGCTTCGCCCAGGTGCTGCTGGACGCCTTGGGCGCCAACCTGGCCGCGGCCGAACGGGACGAGGACGGCGAGGATCCCTACGCCGGGCGCTCCAGCAGTGGTGGGAGTGGAGCCGGGGACCGCGATGACTCCGACGACGTCGACTGGGACGATGACGCGGACGCGGACGATGACGCGGACGATGACGCGGACGAGGCTCCCGGGGATGAACGATACTACGGCCCGGATCGGGACGAGGACATCGACTGGGGCGACTCGGCCGAAGAACGTGAGTGGTCGCCCGACGAGGTCGAGTACAGCCGGTCCGACGATGACGACCGCGGCCGGTCCGACGAGGACGACTACGGTCGGTCCGACGAGGACGACTACGGCCGGTCCGACGATGACGACCGACGGTCGGACGACGATGGCGGCAGTCGCTATTCGCGCTCGTCGGATCGAGACGACGAGGACGAGGACGACCGCTCGAGCAGCGGTCGCTACTCCGCCCGCGACTACCTGCGGGAGGGCGACAGCCGATCCAGCCGGTCCCGCAGCGATCGGGACGATCGGGACGACCGCTCCTCACGCGAAACCGACGACAACCGCTACACCCGGAGCGGCCCGCGTGATCGCGACGACGAGGCCGACGACGACGATCGGAGCTCGCGGACCAGCGGTCGATCGTCCCGTGACGACACCGATTCGTCAGAGCGGGGACGGCCGCGGGATTCGCGGCGCCGTCCCAAGCACCCCGAGGATCACGAGGACACCTCTCAGGGCGTGGACATCGACCCCGACCTGCTCGACACCTTCGACGACGAGGACGACCGATTCGACGAGACGTCCCGCAGCGGCACCGGCACGATGACGTACCAGGAGGCCAACGAACGGGGCATGGGGCCCGCCGAGTACAAGCGATACGCCGCGTCCGGCATGACCTACGAGCGCTGGACCCGCCAGCGGTACAACCACCAGGGCAGGTTCCACCTGCGCTTCGGCGGGTTCTACGCGCTGGGTGGCCTGGACATGTACTACTCGACGCGGGTGGTGATGTGGGACGCAGACGACGTCCTGGAGAACTACTGGTGGCAGAGCTTCGGCTTCTCGGGACTGGCCGGGGGCGGCACCCTCGGCCTGGGTTTCGGCGTGGCCGCGCCCGTGGATCTCGGCTTCGAGGTCTCGCTGGTGTCGGGCAAGCAGTTCCTGCTGCGGGAGTACCGCACGCCGGACAAGAGCGTGGACACGATCCAGAGCACCGAGTTCCCGCCCAGCGGCGGGGTCCTGCACCTGATGCTCGAGCCCAAGGTGCGCGTGTACTTCACGCCCTTCAAGAAGGTCAAACCCTACGCGGGATTCGGGTTCGCCTTGCTGTTCATGCCTCCGTTCAAGGTGCCCGAGGAGTGGGCGCAGGACCGACCGTCCACGTTCGTGCTGGGGCTCGAGCCCGCCGTCGGCCTCCAGATCGACTCCCCGATGGGCGTGGGGTTCTTCGTCGAGGCACCGTTCACGGGGTACGTGGCCACCGATCACGGGGTCGAGAACGGGCTCGAGGGGGAAGCCGCCTACCTCACGGACAAGGAGAAGAACGCGCCGCCATCCGGCGTCGTGCCGATGTACCTGCTGCGAGTCCAGCTCGGCATCCAGATCCGGTTGTGATCGCGGATCAACGCACCAGGTAGACGAGATCTCCCCGGTCGGTCTCCACCGACCATGGTGTGCCACCGTCATCGTGGCGGTCCGGTCCAACGCTGTACAGCACGATCGCGTCCGGATCCCATGCCGGCGGTCCCAGCTGCAGCGGCTCCCGAGCGGGATTCCACGGGTCGATCGGAGCGTTGTCCAGCAGGTCCGGGACGAGGGCCTGCCAGTCGTCCGGCCAGCGACCCTGTTCGGCGCGGAAGGTCTCCACTGCGATAGCGGCGCGCTCCAGCGCGTCGAAGCAGGCGCGGGTGGTGGTGATCCGTTCGGCGGTGTCCGGGGGCGGTGGCGAGGCCGCCTCCTCCCTCGGCGCCAGGGCCAGGGTGGCCAGGCCCGCGGCGAGCAGGGTTGCCGTCACGCTGCCGACCAGCGCCCATCGTCGCGCGGGTGTCCGTGACTCCTCGTGGGGGTCCTCCACCCGCACCCGCTGCGCCGCCGCGACACACCCCGGGCACACCGGTTCGCCCCGGGCGGACTGCATGCATTCCTCGCAGTGATAGCGTCCGCAGATTCCGCAGGGTTCGACGGCGACGCGGTCCGGGTGGCGGGTGCAGCGCATGGTCTGCCTGGAACCTAGGGGAGGGATCCGGGAGGTGTCAAGGCCGCGTGGGCGCGCAATCTGGGGGTCGCGTGGGCGCGCGATCGGGGGAGCACGGGAGCGCTCGAATGCGCGCGTACGAAAGATCCTTGCAAAAAGGCGTACCGAAAGCCCGCCCTTGTGTTGAAAACCCGCTAGCTTCCTTGGTAGTTTTCGGGATTGTAGCTTGAGGAACGTGTGCGTTCCGAACGTCCCGTCACGCCAGAGCAAGGAGCGGCGTCTCAATGGCCAGGAAGAAGAAGAAGGGCAAGCGCGGAAAGGGAAAGCCCGCGAATCCCCCGCAGCCGACATCGGCGCCGGAGCATGATGAGGGGTTCGGTGACCTCGAGGACCTGTTCTTCTCGCAGGATGCCGGCACGTTCACGCGTTCGGAGGGAGACGACCCGTACGCGGCGCCCACGCCCGTGGAGGCGCTCGCATCCGTGCAATCGGAGCTCCCGACCACGATCGCACCGGAGCCGGAGCCCGAAGCGAAGCCCGAGCCCGAGCCCGAGCCGGAGCCGGAGCCCGAGCCGGAGCCCGAGCCGGAGCCCGAGCCGG
>CAZXHG010000193.1:0-19644 GCA_964639985.1 uncultured Rickettsiales bacterium | reverse complement strand
ACGTGGAGCACGGTGATCTTCAGTATTTCCCTTCTCGACGGTCTTCCGATCTGGCGATGTTGCCGTCGCAGTCGTCGTCCTCGAAGTTGCAGACCTCGGTCGCGCCCGGGTTGATGCCCGCGTTGGCGTCGTCGCAGTCGCCGTCACAGGTGCTGTAGCCGTCCGCGTCGAGGTCGAAGCCCTCGTCCACGGTCCCGTTGCAGTTGTCGTCCACCCAGTTGCACGTCTCGGTCGCGCCCGGATTGACGGCCGCGTCCGTGTCGTCACAGTCGCCGCCGAATGTCGCCTCGTACGGGGTCTCGGGCGCGCACAGGCAGCGAGCCTCGCCGGTGATGCCGAACCCGTCGCCGTCCTCGTCGAGCAGGTAGATCACGCAGCCGACCGCGTCCTCGTCGTCGAGCACGCCGTTGCAGTCGTTGTCCAGCCCGTCGCAGATCTCGGTGCCGAGGGGGTTGGCCGCGGCGTTGGCGTCGTCGCAGTCGTCGCCGCCGCAGTCCGCGGCGATGTAGCCGTCCGCGTCCGCGTCCACGTCGTCGGCCACGCCGTCGCAGTCGTTGTCGATGCCGCTGTCGCACACCTCGGTGCCGCCGGGGTAGGCCGTGGCCTCGTTGTCGTCGCAGTCGCCGTTGCAGGTGTCGACGCCGTCCCCGTCCGCGTCGTCGAGGTTGAGGTCGGCGTTGGTGTCGTCGCAGTCGCCGAGGCACTCGTCCCAGCCGTCGTAGTCGTCGTCCGTCTCCTGGCCGTGCATGGTGCCGTCGCAGTTGTTGTCGATCCAGTCGCACGCGATCTCCTGGGCCAGCGGCTTGACGTTGGGATCGGTGTCGTCGCAGTCCTCACCGCCGCAGAAGTCGTCCTCGTAGCCGTCGCCGTCGTCGTCGCTGCACGGCTCGAAGCGGATGGCCGCGCCGTTGAACAGCACCGCGGAGTCGAAGGAGCGCTCCAGGGCGTAGCCCTGGGTGCCGTCCTGGATGCCGATGGTGGCCGACGCGCCGAGGTCGTACGTGGCGTCGCCGAACTCCACGTCCTGGTAGTGGAACTCGATGCCGCCGTCCGTCTCGTACAGCTTCACCTCCACCGAGCAGTCGCCGGTCGTGTAGTAGGGGGAGTACGAGGCGTAGTGAGGCACGTCCCGCCACTCCACGATGAACACCCGGTCGGGGCTGACGCCCGAGACGCCGTAGTACACGTCGCCGCCGCCGTCCGGCCGCAGGTTGTCCCAGAACGGCGCGATCAGGCGGGCGCTGCCCGTGGGCAGGGTGGTGTTCTCACCGGAGATGTACGTGGCACCGTCGAAGTGCACGACGCCGTCGGAGGCGATGGTGATCTGGGAATAGGTCTGGCCGTAGAACAGGAAGTTGAAGCCGATCGATACCACGTCGTAGTCGTAGTCGCCCTGGCCCAGGGCCGTGGTCGCGGTCTCGTAGTTGTAGGCGATGCTGTCATCCCAGGTGTAGCCGAAGCCGTCGGGACCGCCGACGGTGGCCTCGGCCCGCTGCCAGGGCAGCAGCGCAGCGACGAGGGCTGCCGCCAGGGGCAAGGGGATGACCCGCGGCCTTGGTGAGGGAGTCATGACGAATATCCTCGGTCGTGGCTCGCAGTCGAGCGGTTACACATCTCCGCCGACCATCGTAGCGGACAGCACGCGTGTCGGTCTACATAACTCACCCGCCCGCGCGACGCGAGCGCTGCACCCGCATCCGGCGCCACCGATCCTCCCTCACCCCCGAGTTGAGGCCGGAAAGCGGCCGCAACTGCCGGGGTGGCTCGGGCACGGGCCGATCTGCCCCGCATGGGGACATGCACGAGTAACTCGCATCGAAGCATCGAACGGCCCCTATCCCACCGGAGTTACTTGTGCGTGTCCCCGTACCGCCTCCAGTCACCTGACCGGATCCGAGTATCGCCTCCAATCCCCCGACAGGATCAGTGCGGCCCACCCCCCGTCCCCGGTCTCTGCCACGCCTGCTCGTCCTGTGGTGGCAGGCAGCGGTAGAAGGCATAGGTGCGCACCACCTCGCCGCGCCAGGTGACCTCGTGGTGGCGGAAGGGCTCGCAGGGGGCGTCGGGGGTGTCGTCGAGGGAGACGAACAGGGACGGGGCCGGGTCGGAGGCGGGCCACAGGTCCCACTGGTTGGGGCGGCCGCGGCCGGCGAGGTCGACCACCGCGCGGGGGTCGTCGAGGTGGCGGGCAACGGAGGCCGCGTCCTGGTAGCGGCTCATGGCCACGGTCCCCTCCCCCACCTCGGCTGCGATCGCCTCGGCCAGGGGTGCGTACCCCTGCATGTCGGCCAGGGGATCGTGGCGGGGCTGCACCAGCGGGAGGGGGTGGACCAGGTGGGCCAGGGCGACCGTGGTCAACAGGGCCCCGGTGCCGCCCACCAGCCACAGGACCCGGCGGGAGGCGAACGCGGCCAGGCCGCAGGCCACGGCCGGCCAGGCCATGGCTGGCCAGTTGGCCGCGGACGGGGCCAGCAGGGACGCGGCCCCGAATGCGAGGAACACGGGCGCGGAGAGGGCGGTCCACAGGCGGGCGGCGGGCTTCGAAGCCGACCGCAGCGCCAGGCCCCACAGGGCGAACGCGGCCAGCACCATGGCCGGACCGGCGATGCCGAGCTGGCCGCCGAGGAAGGCGCCGAACCGCCCCAGGGGGCTGCCGGACTGGGGCTGCAGGCCGTGGGATAGCTCCCAGACGAACGGAGCCCAGCCGTGCGCCGCGTTCCACGCCAGCCACGGCGCCAGCAATGCGACGACCACGACGCCGGCCAGCAGCGGGCCGCCCAGCGGGCGGCGGGTGCGCAGCAGCCACCACAGCCCGAGACACGCCGGCCCGACCAGCATGGTGACCTTGCTCAGCAGGCCCAGGCCGAGCGCCAGCCCCAGGCCGGCCCACGGGACCAGCCAGCGGTCGGCGGGAGGCTCACGACCGCGGGCTGGCGCGAACGCCCGCGTGGCCAGGTACAGCAGCAGGCACCAGGCGAGCGACAGGGGCGCGTCCGGCGTGGTCACCAGGCCGCCCACGCCGAGCAGCGGTGTGGCCAGCAGCAGCCCGGCCGCGGCCAGCCCTCGTCGGTGTCCGGCGTGTTCCCGGACCGCGAGGTAGACGAACACCAGCGCCCCGGCCGAGCACAGCGCGGCCGGCAACCGGACCGCGGCCACACCGTCGCCGAGCAGTGCGCGGCTCGCCATGATCATCCAACCGACCATGGGCGGCTGGTCGAACCAGCCCCACGCCGGGTCCAGGGACCAGCGCCAGAAGTAGGCCTCGTCCGGGTGCAGGGGGTGCAGCAGGCCCAGCACGACCCTCGCCACGACCAGGGCCGCTGCGAGGCCCAGGACCGTGGCCAGGTCCCGTCTCGACACGCCACGTGGCCTGGTCCGCGGCTCGTCCAGGACGGCCGACACCTCGGCTGCTGCGCGATCTGCAGCGCCGCCACCGCCCAGGGATTCGCCCACGGCCGCCAGCTGCTGCGCGACCGTCTGCCGGGAGTCCTCGTCCCGCAGCCAGCCGACCAGCGGCGCGGCCATGGCCACCGGATCGAGTCGCTGGAGGAACTCCGGCGCGACCGGTGCACCGCCGCCGCGCACGGCCAGCAGGTTGCTCATCGCGATGTGGTCGACGCCACGCACCAGCAACCGGCCCAGGACCCAGGTCAGGGGCGCGACCCGGTAGGCCACGGCGTGGGGTGTGCGGCACAGCGCTGCTTCGAGGGTGGCCGTGCCCGACGCCACCAGGGCGGCGCGAGCGCGGGTCAGCACAGCGGCCGCGGGTTCGTCCACCACGCGCAGGTCCAGGTCATCCGGGACCGGCAGCTGATCGCTGGACAGCGTGGAGGCGAGCGGCACCTCGAACCGTGTGTCGGGAACCTGTCGAGCCACCTCGCGCGCGGTGTCGACGAATGCCGGCCAGAGGGCGGCGATCTCCGACGGCCGCGAGCCCGGCATCAGCGCGATCCGCGGGATGTCGTCGTCCGGGGGCGCCGCATTCCCGGCCACCTCGCGCACCCGGTCCACCAGCGGGTGACCCACGCAGATGGCCTCCAGCCCCTCGGCCCGGAACAGCTCAGGCTCGAACGGCAGCAGGGTCAGCATGCGGTCCACGCGCCGGGCGATGGTCCGGATCCGGCCCCGGCGCCAGGCCCACACCTGGGGTGACACGTAGTAGATCACCGGGATGCCCAGGCCACGGGCCATGGCCGCCACGCGCAGGTTGAAGTCTGGGAAGTCCACCAGTAGGACCGCGTCCACGCCCGTCAGCGCGGCGCGCACGGTGCGGAGCGCCCGCCGGTAGGTGGACAGCCTGCCCACGACCTCGGCGATGCCGACCACGGCCAGCTCCTCGGCTGGGACCAGCACCTCCATGCCAGCCTGGCGCAGGGCCGGGCCGCCGACGCCGACGGTGGTCAGATCGTACGCGTGCTCGGACAGGCAGGCCGCCAGTTCGGCGGCGAGCAGGTCACCGCTGGCCTCGCCCGCACAGATCAGCAACCTGCGGGAGGTCACGGATAGACGACCGATTTCCTCGGGTTGGCTGCCAGGAAGCCCAATGCCCTCTCGAGATTGCCGGCGGCCTCGACCTCGCCGTGACCTTCGACGAGCAGGTAGGCCTTGCCGCTCACCTACTCGTCCCGATCCAACGGAAGCTGCTGCTGGAGCCCTTCGCTCACCATGAGATCGCCCAACGTGAGCAAACCATCGCGGACAACCTCTCGCTGATTCTCGTCCATGGGGGCTACGGTCGTCACTCCGTTCGCCCGCTGGACGACGCGGACGTTGTCAGCATCGACGAGTTCCAACAACTCCGGGCTATGGGATGTGACGATGAGCTGGCTCTGCCGACACGCCTGCTTCAAGTAGTCGAAAAGGAGGGGAATGGCACCGGGATGGACCGTCAGTTCTGGTTCCTCGATGCCAATGAGTGGAAGCGGTGGCTCCTGCAGGAGGGCAGTGAGAATGCCTGCGAAGCGCAGAGTGCCGTCGGACTCCTGAGCCGCGTCGAACCACTTGTGCAACCGTTTCTCCGTGCGGTGACGGAATTGGGCAACGAGATAGCTGGCAGCTTGCTCCACGCGAAGGTCCTCTATGTCACCCGTCAACCGGCGAAGAGCCTCGATCAACTCGGGCTTCCAGGTATCGGCCGGCTGGTCTCGGAGAATGGACACCCAGTTGGCGCCATGCAGGCTCATCGGTTTCTGGGGGCTGTATTTCTGGGGCTTCGAGAGCGTGTCGGGGTAGATGGCGTAGATTGCCATGCGCTGCAGAGCCTGGAACAGTGGTTTGAAACGGGTATCTCCAGCCACGGTGGGTAGGGTCAGGCTCGTGTCGTCGACTCTGGGACTGAGGCCCGTCGGCCCCTGGCGCCAGGCGCCGAACTCGGTCCTGAACCGAAAGCTCTCGTCGGCCGTGGAGACCAGCGCCTCCTCGTGGCGAACGCGATACTCCTCCCGACTTGCCCCGGTCAGGGAGAATGAATACAGCGCCGGCCGCCCGTCCAGTTGAAGGTGGACTTCAATCTCGACATCGAACGGGTGCCCACCGCTCCACCTTCGTACCGCCGCGATACCGTGTCGGTGCGTGATTGCACCCGACAAACCCATCTCCATGGAGTCCTTCACGAAACGGAGAGCATCCACGACGTTGCTCTTGCCGGACCCGTTGGGTCCGACGAGTACGGTGAAGTCGTTGAATCCCACCGAAACGCGATCGCCAATGCTGCGGTAGTTGGATATGTCGATTCGCTTGATCATGGTTCCTCCTCCTCGACCAGATACCGAGGACGGGCGGGAGGATTCTACCAGACGGAGTCGATGTGGCCGCGTAGGATCACGAGTCGAGCCACCGACCCAGGTTCTCGGAGAGGTCCCGACGGATGCGGAAGGCCAGGTCCAGCACGCGGCCGGCGTGCACGAGCGCTGCCGGGTCGTCCGATCCGGTGCGCACTGCGGCCAGGAACGCGTCGTGCTGCGCCTCGAGCGCGTCGTCGGCGAGCACCTGCAAGGGCTCGGCCGACAGGTGGTAGCGGCCGTCTGCGTCGGTGTGGCGCCACGCGCGGTGGACCCGCTTCTCCATCAGGTCCACGGACAGGTACGCCGCCGGCCCGAACACGCGCACCGTGCGCACGGCCTTGGCCGAGACCCGGCTGGCGGCCAGCACGGCCACGCAGCCGCCGTCGAACTCCAGCCGCACGTGCGCCATGTCGGGCTGGCCGGTCAGGACCGGGCCGCCCACCGCGCGGACCTCGGTGACCTCGGCGTCGCCCACGGCCTGCAGGACCAGGTCCAGGTCGTGGATCATCAGGTCCAGCACCACGTCGGTGTCGAGGCTGCGGGCCGAGAACGGGGTCAGCCGCTCGGTCTGGATGAACAGTGGGCGGTCGATGACCTCGCTGGCGGCCTTCCAGGCGGGGTTGTGGCGTTCGATCCAGGCGGGGTGGAGCAGCGCGGGGCGCTCGCGCCCTGCTGCGAGCAGCCGGTCGACCCGGTGCAGCTCGCCGGCGAGCGGCTTCTCCACGAGCACGGGCAGCCCCAGCCGCATCAGGTGCAGGGCCACGTCCGCGTGCGCCTCGGTGGACACGGCCACCACCGCCGCGTCGAGGTCGTCGGGCAGGCCCAGCCCGTCCGGGGTGAACGCCGCGCCGAGCTGCGCAGCGAGCGCCTTGCCCCGCTCGGCGTCCTGGTCCCAGACCACGGCCACGTGCGCGTCGTTCCGCGCGGCGAGCTTGCGCGCGTGCACCGAGCCCCACTGTCCGGCGCCGGCCAGCAGCACCCGCAGCGGTCGGGTCATGGCGTGCAGAAGCCCCGCGTGCTGCGGTCGACGAAGGTCAGCAGCTCGTCGATGTAGGGGTCGTCACGGCGGTCGTGCAGGGCGGCCACCTTGTCCGCCAGCACGCCACCGGGGCGGGTGAGCTCGCGGATGGCCCGCTTGATTTCCGTGCGCGAGGTCACGGGCACGCCAGACCGCTTGAGGCCGAGCGCGTTGGTCCCGCGCAGCCGCGCCCGGTCGCCCTGGACCAGGGTGAAGGGCAGCACGTCCTTGGACACCATCGAGCCGGCCGCGACCATGGCCAGCCGGCCCACGCGCACGAACTGGTGCACGCCGACCAGCGCGGCGATGATGGCGCCCGCCTCCAGGTGCACGTGGCCGCCGAGGTTGGCGCCGTTGGCCAGCACCACACCGTCCTCCAGCACGTTGTCGTGGGCCACGTGGGTGTAGTGCATCAGCAGGCAGCCGTTGCCGATGCGGGTCACGCCGCCGCCGTGCTCCGTGCCCCGGTTGACGGTGCAGAAGGAGCGGAAGTCGTTGCCCTCTCCCACCTCGAGGCGGGTGTCCGTGCCCTGGTACTTGAGATCCTGGGGGTCGCCGCCGAGGTGGGCCATGGGCCCGATCTCGTTGCCCGGGCCGAACACGGCCGGACCCTCGATCACCGCGTTGGCCCCGACCACGCAGCCGTCGCCCAGCACGACGCCCGCGCCGATGCACGCGCCCGCGCCGATGACCACGGCCTCGCCCAGCTCGGCGCGCTGGTCCACGGACGCCGTGGAGTGGATGCCGGGGGTGATGGGTGCGTCTCTCACGCGTCCTCCGGGGTGAAGGTGGCCAGCAGCTCGGCCTGGGCCGCGCGCTCTCCGTCCACGGTGGCCGTTCCCTTGACGCGCCAGATCGGGCCGCGGACCTTGATCAGCTCCACGTCCAGGGTCAGCGTGTCGCCGGGCACGACCGGGCGGCGGAAGCGGACCTTGTCCAGGCCCATCAGGAGCACACCGCCGTGGTCCACGTACTCGGGGTGGGTCTCGGCGCCGAGCACGGCCGCGGTCTGGGCCAGCGCCTCCACGATCAGCACGCCCGGCATCACCGGGTTGCCCGGGAAGTGGCCCTGGAAGAACGGCTCGTTGGCGGTCACGCACTTGAGGCCCACCGCCCGCTGCCCGGGCTCGACCTCGAGCACGCGGTCGAGCATCAGGAAGGGGTAGCGGTGGGGGAGCAGCTCGAGGATCCGTCTCAGCTCGATCACGTCCCCTCCTCCGTCGTCGGGGTTGGCCGGTACAACCTAGCGCGATTCGTCGTCGGGTTCGACCGCGGCCTTCAGTTCGCTGACCTGTCGTTCCAGCTCGCGCACCCGCTTGAGCAGGTCGGGGAGGCGGGGGAAGGCGGCCACGGAGCGGCGCCAGCCCGCGTGGTCGAACACGGGCATGCCAGACCGGGTGGCGCCGGGGGGCACGTCCGAGGCCACGCCGGAGCCTGCGCCGATGCGGGCGCCGTCGCCGATGGTCAGGTGGCCGACCACGCCGGTCTGGCCCCCGATCTGCACCTGCTCGCCCAGCCGGCTGGAGCCGGAGATGCCGCTCTGGGCCGCGATCACCGTGCCGCGGCCGATGACCACGTTGTGGCCGACCTGCACCAGGTTGTCCAGCTTGCTGCCCGCGGCGATGCGAGTCTCGCCGAGGGTGGCGCGGTCGACCGTGGTGTTGGCCCCGACCTCGACCTCGTCCTCGAGGATCACCACGCCGGTCTGCGGGATGCGCACCCACCCCTCGGACGTGGGCGCGTAGCCGAACCCGGCCGAGCCGACCACGGCCCCCGGGCCGATGCGGCAGCGCGCGCCGAGCTGCGTCCCGGCCAGCACGGTCGCGCCCGGCGCGATGCGGGTCCCCTTCCCCACGGCTACGTCCGAACCGACCACGGCGTTCGCGCCCACGTCGGCCACGGCCAGCACGCGGGCACCGGCCATCACCACCGCACCCGCGCCGATGGTGGCGGTGTCGTGCACCTCGGCGCCTGGATCCACGTATGCGGTCGGGTGCACGCCCGGTATGTGCGGCGGGTCCGGATGGAAGTGGTTCATCAGGCGGGCGAAGGCCGCGTAGGGCTCGGTGTGCTCCAGCAGCACGCCGTTGGGGATCTCGGTGCCCGCGGGGGCCACGACCGCACCGGCGGTACTGGTGGCCAGCAGCGGGCGGTAGCGGGGGTGGGAGAGGAAGGACAGCTCGTGGGGCGTGGCGGTCTCCAGGGGCGCCAGGCCCCGGATGCGGAGCGAGCGGTCGCCGTGGACCCTGCCGCCGACGAGGTCGGCGAGTGCGCCGAGCCGGGTCGCCACGGCTTACCGGGTGGCGTCGTAGCGGGCCACCACCTTGGAGGTGATGTCCATGTCGGGCTGGTACGAGTAGACCACGGCCGCGTCGAGGATCATGTCGAAGCCCTCCTCCTGGGCGATGGTCTTGCAGACCCGCTGCATCTTCTCGAGGATGTCGGTGAACAGCTGCGTGTTCAGCGCCATGATCTGCTGCTCGGTCTCGTACACGTACATCTGGCCCTCGGTGACGAGTCGGTACAGCTCCTCCTCGGCCTCGGCCAGCGCCTCGGGGGACAGCATCACGGCCTGGGCGTCGAGCTGCTCCTGGCGCTCGCTCAGCTCCCGCTGGCGGCGGTCGCGCTCGGAGAGGTACTCGTCCCGCTTGGCCTCGATGGACTGGCGCGCGCGTCGGCCCTCGTCGACCTCGTACATCGCGGTCTCCATGTCCACGACGGCGATCTTGAGGGTCTGCTGGGCGAACGCCGGCAGGGCCAGGGCGCTGCACAGCGCCACGACGATCAGCTGGATGCGAAAGCTCATGGTTCGTTCCTTCGGCATGAGGATTTGCTGTCGATAACCCAATGGACGCACGAGATCAACGATTGATTCCCCCCACGCCGTGGGTGCTCGGGGTCACGACCCCTTGCGGATCACCCCCTTGAGGCGCCGCAGCGCCCCGTTGGTGGCCCGGTAGAAGGCCTTGGAACGCTGGGGCTTGGGCTGGATCTCCGGGACCTCGACCTCGTACTGCACGTCGAACGCGTCCAGCGGCTCGCCGCCGACGCCGTCGTACACCACCAGCTGCAGGTCGAGTTCGAGGCGGACCACGTAGGACATCACCATCTGACCGCTGCGCGACCACGTGGGCTTGGGTTCGACCTGGTAGGCGAACTCGGCGTAGCGGAACACGGCCAGGTAGTCCCGCCCCTCGGCCACCGTGGGGATGGCCAGGGTCTCGGGCGGCACGCCGTCCGGGTCGTTGGTCTCCACGGCCTCGTAGAACACCATGTCCGGCGCGATCGCCTCGGCCTGCCAGCGGGTGGGCCCGCGGGACAGGGAGTCCTCGGCCAGGGTGGCGAACAGCCCGGGATAGGTGATGGCCGCGAAGCCCTGCAGGGGCTGGTGCCGGGTGGCCGCCCTGCCCTCGCCGCGCACGTGGATCGTGCTGGGCGGGACCACGGCCACGGATGCGCCCTTCATCTCGCGGAACAGGGTGTTGTCCGCGGCCCGCGCCTCGGAGACGCACAGCGTGAGCAACAGGGCGAGGCACAGGACCGGTCGCGGCATCAGAAGAAGGACCCGATGGTGAACTCGAACACCTGGTTGCGCTCGTGCGGCCGGCGGTTGATCGGGAAGCCCCACTCGAACCGCAGCGGACCCATGGGCGAGTGCCAGCGCACGCCGAAGCCCGCAGACAGCCGCAGGTTGTCCACGTCGAGGGGGTCGGTGCCGTACAGGCCGCCGAACGCGTCGCCCACGTCGAAGAACACCACGCCCTTGACGCCCGCCGGCGGCACGATCGGGAACTCGACCTCGAGGTTGTTGATGATCGATGCGTTGCCGCCGAGGATGATGCCCTCGCTGGAGTGCACCGGGTCGTCGTTGCTCATCCAGCGGAAGTAGGGCCCCACCGAGTACGGCAGGAAGCCGCGCAGCGAGTTGATGCCGCCAGCGCGGTAGCGGATGGTGTAGGGCACCACCGAGCCGTCCAGCGACTTGACGTAGCCCAGGGACAGGTTCCAGCGGAACACCACCAGGTCCGTGCCCAGGGGGATGTAGGTGCGGAAGTTGGCCTGCAGCCGCAGGAAGTTGAAGTCACCGCCGAGGATGCTGACGATCTCGTCCGAGTTCGTGCGGAATCCGCCCGCGAACTCGATCGCACCGCTGGTGTAGAAGCCGCGTGTGGGCGTGATGCGGTTGTTGCGCTTGTCCAGCAGGATGCTGGCCTGCAGGGACGACGTCATGCCCGATCGGTAGAACTGCCCGCCGAGGAAGTTCTGCTGGTACTCGCGCAGCGAGGTCAGGCCGAGGTCCTCCAGGGTGTAGTCGATGGAGAACCGCGCGTCATCGCTCTTGCCGATGTAGTGGCCCACCGCGATGGTGAAACCGCGGTTGTACTCGCGCAGCCCGTAGTCCAGCACCCGGGAGAACCCGGCGATGCGGAAGTTGAAGCGCGTGTCGAGGAAGTACGGGTCGTAGAAGTCGAGCTGCAGCATCTGCCGCGAGTTCTGGCCGTAGAAGAACCCGCGCTCGGCCAGGTTGCTGCCCAGGCTGAGGTTGGCGGCGAAGGCCACGTAGTACCCCAGGCCCAGGAAGTTCGCCCGGCTGATGTTGGCCGTGAACACGAACCGCTCGATGGAGGAGATGCCCGCGCCCACGCTGAAGGTGCCGGTGGGCTGTTCGGTGACGTCGATCACCATGTCCAGCGTGTCGGGCAGTTCGCCCCGCGGCGTGGTGATCTTCACGTCTTCGAAGTAGCCGAGCCGGTTGAGCCGGTAGCGTGCCCGGGCCAGCTCGCTGCCCCGCCACAGCTCGCCCTCGGAGATGCCGATCTCGCGGCGGACCACCTTGTCCCAGGTGGTGTCGTTGCCGGTGATCCGGATCCGGTCGAGCGAGATCAGGTTGCCCTTCTGGATCATGAAGCGGATGTCGGCGACCTTCCGCTCCGGGTCGGTGGCCGGCAGGGGCACGACGTTGACGAACGCGTAGCCCTCGTCCGCGTAGCGGTCGGTCAGCCGCTGCTGGTCCTCCATGATGCGGCTGCGGCGCCAGGGCTCGCCCGGGGTCAGCGACACCAGGTCGTACAGCTCGTCCTCGGGGAAGATGATGTCCCCGTCGATGGTGACCTCGCCGATGCCGTACTGGTCCCCTTCCTCCACCGGGATCGTGATGTAGACCCAGCGCTTGTTCGGGCTGAGGGTGACGTCGGGCTCACCCACCCGCACGTTGAGGAAGCCGAACTCCACGTAGAAGGCGGTCAGCTGCTCGATGTCCGACAGCAGCACCTCCTCCTTGTACGTGCCCTGCTTGCCCGCGCCGGGGAAGATGCCTGCCTCCTTGGTCTCGAGGAACATCTTCAGCCGGGAGTCGGGGAAGGCCGCGTTGCCGACGATGTCGATCTGCTTGATCAGGACCTTGCGGTTCTCGCGGATGTCGAAGACGACGTTGACCTCGTTGCGGTCCAGCTCCTGGATGGTGGTGCTCACCTCGACGAGGTAGTAGCCCTTGTCCAGGTACACCTCCTCGATGCGGTGGGCGTTGGCCACCACCTTGGCCTCGTCCAGCAGCGTGAACGGCTGCAGGGTCACCACCTCGGTGATGTCGTCGATCTGGACCCGCTCGTTGCCCTGGAAGATGACCTCGCGGATGGACGGCTTCTCCACCACGCGGAAGATCAGCACCACGCCGGAGCCGTCCTGCTCGCCGAGCACCTCCACGTCCTGGAAGTGGCCCAGCCGGTAGATGTCGCGGATGGCCTGGGCGATGGCGGGCGCGCGGAAGATGTCGCCGACCTGCACCTCCACGATCTCGCGGATGGCCACCTCCTCGACCTTGACGTTGCCCTCCACGCGGATCTCGGAGATCACGCCGCGAAGCTCGGCGCGGGCCGGGGCGACCAGCAAGGTGGCGAGCAGGATGGCGGCGACGATGGCGGTCAGGCGGCGCATTGGGGGCGCAGTATCGGGGCCGCATTGCCCGCTGTCAACGTGTGGGCGCGCGCGCGGGATCATTTCCGCTCCTGCAATAGTCCGTCGGCGATGGCCAGCCGGCGTGGGAGCTGGTCGGCCAGCTCGGCGTCGTGGGTCACGAGCACGAGGACCGAGCCTCTCTGGTCCACGGCCTGCAGCAGGGTGTCGTACACCGCAGCGCCCGTGGCCTGGTCGAGGTTGCCGGTGGGTTCGTCGGCCAGCACCAGATCCGGCTCGTGGATCAGCGCCCGGGCGATGGCCACTCGCTGCTGCTCGCCGCCGGACAGCTCCCCCGGCCGGTGCTCCAGGCGCTCGGTCAGCCCCACCTCGCCCAGTACCTCGACCGCGCGGGCGTGCGCCTGCTCGAACGGCGTGCCCGCGATCACCGAGGGCATCATCACGTTCTCCACCGCGCTGAACTCCGGCAGCAGGTGGTGGAACTGGAACACGAAGCCCACGTGGGTGGCGCGCAGGGCCGACTTGGCGCGGTCGTCCAGGGTGGACAGCTCCCGGCCGCCGATGGTCAGCGAGCCGGCCGTGGGCTGATCCAGGCCGCCGAGCAGGTGCAGCAGGGTGCTCTTGCCCGCGCCGGAGCGACCCATGATCGAGACCCGGTCACCGGCGCGCAGCGTGAGGTCGATGCCGGCCAGCACGTGGATCGTGCGGCCGCCCTTGTCGAACGACTTGCGCAGGCCGCGAAGCCTCACCACGAAGGGCTCACTCATAGCGCAGGCCCTCCACCGGATCCAGCTCGGCGGCGTACCACGACGGGTACAGCGTGGCCAGGAAGCTGATGGTGACGGCGAACGCGGCCACGCCGAGGAACGTCCAGGGGTTGATCACCACGGGCAGCGTGTCCAGGTAGTACACGTCGGTGTCCAGCGGGATGAAGCGGTAGCGGTCCAGGGCGAAGCAGGTCGCGTATCCCAGCACGGTCCCGATGGTCGTGCCCACGAAGCCGATGATCAGCCCTTCGATCATGAACGCCTTCATCAGCTGCGGCCGGGTGGTGCCCATGGCGCGCAGGATGGCGATCTCCTTCTGCTTCTCCATCACCACCATGATCAGCACCACGATGATGTTCAGCGCCGCGCCCACGTAGATGAACGACAGGATCACCGCCATCACCACCTTCTCCAGCTGCAGCGCGGCGAACAGGTTGCGGTTCATCGCCATCCAGTCGCGGGACCAGAATGGGTAGCCCAGCGTGTCCTCGACCTCGTCGGCCACGTCGTCGGCCCTGTACAGGTCGTCGACGACCACCTCGACGCCGGTCACCTCGTCATCGAACTTGAGGAACGACTGCGCCGCCGGGATCGACACGTAGAGGAACTTGGTGTCGTACTCGTACATGCCCGAGTAGAAGATCCCCTTGACGCGGAACTTCTGCATGGTCGTGACCATGGTGCCGAAGGGCCCCGGCTCGCCGAACGGCGACGTGACCAGGACGATGTCGCCGACCGTGGCGCGCAGCACCATGGCCATCTCCTCGCCGATCAGGATGCCGGGCAGCTCCGCCTGGGGATCGTCGATCACCCGGCCCTCGGGGCGCGGCCACGGCGCGTCGATGCCGTCCAGCAGGGCCTGTCGCTCGTCGTCGGTCTGCAGCTCTCCGTCCGGTCCGCGGTCGATGGACTCGACCAGGGAGGTGACGTCGCCCACCGTCTCCAGGTCCACTCCCTTGAGGATGGCTCCGGTGACGTGGTCGTTGTGCTTGACCATCAGCTCCGTGTAGACGAACGGCGTGCAGGCCTCCACCCGGTCCACGCCCTCGATGGTCTGCATGGTCTGGCGGTAGTCGGTGAACGTGCCGGAGTAGTTGAGCACCACCACGTGGGAGTTGGTGCCGAGGATCTTGTCTCGCAGGTCGACCTCGAAGCCGGTCATCACCGACAGCACCACGGTCAGGGTCCACACCCCCATGGTCACCGCCAGGATCGACAGCACGGTGATCACGGACACGAATCGCTGGTCCCGCTTGCCCTTCATGTAGCGCAGGCCCACGAACGAGGAGAAGCGGTTGGGCCGCGCGATGCTGAGCAGGCCACCGCTGCGCCAGCGGTGCAGCATGTCCTGCAGCATCATCTGGCCGAACATGCGCTCGACCAGCCAGCTCGACGCCAGCACCGGCAGCCACAGGGGCAGCAGCACCACCGCGACCGTACCAAGCACCAGGGCGAGCACGTTGCCCGCGAGGCTGTTCGGCTCCCACGGCTCGTACAGGTGACGCTGTAGCGGTCTGCGTAACACCACCATCAGCAACGTGACGAGCAGCGACAGGGCCGCGGCGCCCGCCGGCAGCCCCACGAACATGGACACGCTCGGCTGGTGCATCCCCGTCAGCAGGGTCATGGCGATGCCCACGCCCACGCCCGCGCCCGCGGCCAGTACGCCCAGCGCCTTGAATAGCCAGGCCACGCGCTTGAGCAGGGTGTTGACCAGGGTCAGCCACACCACGTGCAGCACGATCGAGCCCAGCAGCAGGATCGGTCCCAGGCCCGGGAACCACGCCACGCTGGCCCAGACCCCGAACCCCACCATACCCATCAGCAGGCCGTCGATCAGCAGGAACATCGGCCAGCGACCCGCGGACGCGAGGAACTGGCCGGAGACCTCCACGGTCGACGCCGCCGGGAACAGCAGCAGGGACGGCAGGCCGAGCAGGATCCGCCCCAGCCGGCCGATGGCCAGCGGCCGGCCGAGCCAGCCCTCGACCTGGAACAGCAGGCCGTCGGTACACAGGCCGCACAGCCCCGCCAGCAGGTACAGAGGTACCCACAGGGGGGCGAGCAGCACGAGCAGGATGGTCCGCAACAGGTCGTTCATGGTCCGGCCGTGTCAACCCCGGGTGAGGGAGTTCATTCCGCGTCCGCGCGCTAGTCTGTGTTGTCGTCCTCGACGACCTCGGCCTCGCCGGCCAGGACCGCGAGGTAGGCCTCGATGAACTCGGTGAGGTCGCCGTCGAGCACGCGGTCCACGTTCCCGATCGTGACGCCGGTGCGGTGGTCCTTGGCCATGCGGTACGGATGCAGCACGTACGAGCGGATCTGCGACCCCCACTGCACGGACTTCTTCTGGGCCTGCTGGGCCGCGACCTTCTCCTCGCGCTCCTTGAGCTCCCTCTCGTACAGCCGCGCCTTGAGCACCTTCAGCGCCTGGGCCTTGTTCTTGTGCTGGCTGCGTTCGTTCTGGCACTGCACCACGATCCCCGTGGGGATGTGGGTGATGCGCACCGCCGAGTCCGTGACGTTGACGTGCTGGCCGCCTGCGCCCGATGCACGGTAGGTGTCGATGCGCAGGTCGACCTCGTTGACCTCGATCTCGATGTCGTCCTGTATGTCGGGGTACACGTCGATCGCCGCGAAGCTGGTGTGTCTGCGGGAGGACGCATCGAAGGGCGAGATGCGCACCAGCCGGTGCACCCCGGCCTCGCACTTGAACCGCCCGTAGGCGTACGCCCCGTCCAGGGAGACCGTGGCGCTCTTGATGCCCCCCTCCTCGGCGGGCAGCAGGTCGAGCATGCGCACCTTGCAGTCGTTCTGCTCGCCCCAGCGGGTGACCATGCGCAGCAGCATCTCGGCCCAGTCCTGGGAGTCGAGCCCGCCCGCGCCGGGGTGGACCTCCACGATGGCCGGGTTCTCGTCCCCCTCGCGGCCGAGCAGGCGCTCCACGTCCATCTCCCGCACGATGTTGCGCATGGCGTCGAGCTGGGACACGACCTCGGCGGCGGTGTCCTCGTCCTCCTCCTCCTCGGCCATCTCGAGCATCAGCGCGGACTCGCCCACCTGGGTCTGCAGCTGCTCCCAGCCCTGGATGGTGCGCTCGGTGCGGGTTCGTTCCTTGAGGAGGGTCTGGGCGCGCTTGGGATCGTTCCAGAGGTCGGGATCCTCGAGCTCGCGGGACAGCTCGTCCAGCCGATCTCGCTTCACCGCGAGGTCAAAGATGCCTCCCGAGCCGCTCGACGTGTTCGCGCAGGCTCACGATCTCTTCCTTGCTCTCCTCGTACATCTCCGTCCTCCGGAAAGGGCCGAGGATAACGGGTCGCGATCTCGCTGGGAAGGGCGTTCATAGAGGAATCACGCGCGTGTGTTCAGCCAAGAGTGGCCGTTCGCGCTAAAATGTAGTGAGGGACCAGACCCGGATCGCTACCCAAAGACAGCTCACGAGAGCGGGGTGGACAGGCCATGATCGAGCTACCGAGCGACTGGCGGGTACGCGTGGCGGCGCTGTGCGTCGCGGCTGCGCTCTTCATTCCCACGAGCCCCGACGCCCAGGAGACCGGGCTGCGCGTGCAGCAGTTCGAGCCGGACTCCAACGGGCTGGGCTACTTCACGGCGGAGTCCGCGCGTACCGGCACCCTGGGCCGGGTGATCTTCGGGCTGCACTTCAACTATGCCAGTGGTGTGCTCGGGACCTGGAACGGCGACGAGCTGCAGTCGTGGGCCGTGGAGCGACAGCTCGGCGTGGACCTCGGCGTGGGCATGGGCTTCGACGTGGTCGACGTGGTCGTGCGCATCCCGTTCGCCCCCTACCAGACCGGGACCGGGGTGGCCGGCGCCGAGTTCGGCGTGGCCGCGTTCGGCGACATCGTGGTCACCCCCAAGGTGCGGATCATGAACCCGGATGCGCGCCCGGTGGGCCTGGCGGTGGCCCTGCCAGTGAGCTTCCCTTCGGGCAACGCCGGCGCCCTGTACGGCGACGTCGGCATGACCGTGACCCCCACCGCCGTGGCCGAGGTGCGGACCGGCCCGCTGGACGCGGCGGTCAACCTCGGCGTGGTGGCCCGCAAGAAGAGCACCATCCAGGGCCTGGACGTGGGCTCGCAGTTCCTCTACCGGCTGGCCGTGCGCGTGCGGCCGGTGCCCGTGTTCGGCCTGCAGGCCGAGCTGTGGGGCGTGGCCGGCGGCAACAACGTGGCCGCGAGCCCGGCCAACTGGCTGGGCGGCCTGTACGTGAACACGGACAAGGGCCTGGTCGTGCGGGCCGGCGTGGGCACCGGGATCGGGGCGGGCTACGGAGCGCCCAAGCTGCGGGTCGTGTTCGGCATCGGCGGCTGCCGCCCCGCGCCGTCGGAGAAGGACGCGGACGGAGACGGGATCAACACCCGCCGGGACGACTGCCCCGAACAGGCCGAGGACCTCGACGGGTTCGAGGACGCGGACGGCTGCCCCGATCCGGACAACGACGGCGACGGCGTGCTCGACGAGTTCGACGAGTGCCCCCGGGAGTGGGAGGACGACAACGGGATCGAGGACGGCGACGGCTGCCCGGACGGTGAGCCCGTGGCCGAGGAGCCGCCGCCGGCCGAGGAGTCGGCGCCGGTGTACGCACCTCCGGCGGTGACCGAGGAGCCCGAGACCCTGCCCGACCTCGACGACGCGGACGCGGGTGGCGACTGGATGACCGGCGAGGTGTACGACGACTACGACGCGGGTGGCGACTGGCTCACCTCGGACCTCGAGGAGGATATCGACTGGGGCGGCCTCGAGGAGGCGGACGCGGACGTGGACTGGGACGACAGCGGCGATGACCTCGGCGCGCTGCCCGCCGAAGAGCCCCCTCCCCCGCCGACCGTGCACTGGGACGGCGGCGGCCTGGTGGCCTACGACGACGCCACCGGGGATCTGCAGTTGCTGCAGCAGGTGGTGTTCCAGGAAGGGACCGCCAACCTGTCGCCCGACTCCTTCGCGGTGCTGAACCGCGTGGCCGACCTGTTGCTGGCTCGCCCGGACATCGGCCGGGTCGAGATCCAGGGGCACACCGCCGAGCACGACAGCGCCACCTCCAACCGCGTGCTGGCCCAGCACCGCGGGGAGACCGTGGCCAAGTACATGCTCAACCGAGGCGTGGAGCCCTCGCGGCTGATCGTCGTGGGCTACGGCGACGCGAGGCCGGCGGACGACCCGGCCCAGGCGTCCCAGCGCATCGAGTTCCATGTCCTGCACTGATGGACGGCACGGAGGCATGAGAGACATGACGTCTGCTCACATCCCCAAGATGGCCCTGTTGCTGGCGGCCGCGCTGTTCGCCGCGGTGGGCTGCGACGACCCGCCGATGGTGCAGGGTGACCTGACCATCGAGCCCGAGAGCGTACTCCTCGACGACCTGGGGGTCGGCGCGGAGGAGACTCGCTGGGTGACCCTGGGCAACCAGGGCGACGGCGCCCTGGAGATCCTGTCCGTCGAGCTGGTGGACGACGGCGGCGGCCTGTTCACCGTGGACACGGTCGACGATCTGCCCTTCACGTACGACCCCGGTGAGGAGCAGGCGTTCTTCTCGGTGGGCTTCGCCGGCGCGCCCATGGGCGCCTACGTCGGCCAGGTCGAGGTGACCTGGGACCGCAGGCCGATGTACCTGGGCGGTGGCCGCCCGGCCAGGAACGTGGACGCCGGTGCGGGCGTGGAGACCGCCACGCTGGCCGCCACCGCCTACGTGGGCATGTCGTCGGGCGACCAGGACGGCGACGGCTACAGCGCGGCCGACGGCGACTGCGACGACGAGGACGCCACCGTGTACCCGGGCGCTCCCGAGCTGTGCAACGGCGTGGACAACGACTGTGACGGCGTGCCGGCCGAGGACGAGGTGGACGACGACGGCGACGGCTGGATGGTCTGTGACGGTGACTGCGACGACGGCAGCGCCGACGTCTACCCCGACGCCCCCGAGCTCTGCGACGACCTCGACAACGACTGCGACGGGATCGTGCAGGACGAGCTCGACGAGGACCTCGACGGCGTCACCGCGTGTGACGGGGACTGCGACGACCACGACGCGACCACCTGGCCCGGCGCGCCCGAGCTGTGCGATGGCGTGGACAACGACTGCGACGGCTCCGTGCCCGCGGACGAGTCCGACGACGACGGCGACGGCTTCGCCGGCTGCGACGGG
>CAZXHG010000192.1:0-19853 GCA_964639985.1 uncultured Rickettsiales bacterium | reverse complement strand
GACCCGGACCCTCCGGCGCAACGCGCTGCGGATCACGAAAGAACCACAACACGCCCAGCCACACGAGAACCGGCAGCGGCAGCAGCAGCGCAAACCACACATTGACCTTCGCCGCGGCGATGGTCGCGGCAGCACACAGCCCAGCCGCCACGATCGTCGCGCCCAGCCATTCCCGTCGTCCATATTGTGTCAGGCGTATCGCCAAGGCAGGAAGTTCTCCGCCGGCCCGTCCCGCCGCGCCCTCGCGGCCGTCGCAGCCCCGCTCCGCGCTGGCCACTGCGCGCGCCGATACGACGCCGGCCGCGCCGGCAGCAGGGCAGCCCGCGAAGACCGCGAAGACCGCGAAGACCGCTGGAACGGCCCCGGGGCCTGCCGCGCCAGGTGGGGCTCCGCCCGACGCGCCCCGGCAGCAGGCTACCCCCGCTCGACCGGCCGCGCCGGCAGCGAGGCAGCCGTCGACCCCGGGCGCCGCCCCTCCGCGGCCGACCGCCATGGCGCCCCCGCGACCGCTGGCCCACAGCGGGCCGGCCTCGCCACTCGCCGCAGAATTCCGCCGCAGCACCGAGGTGCTGGACGCCTCGCCGGCCGGCCCCTCCGAGATGGTGCAGGCGTCCCTCGGACCGCTGCCTCGCGCGTTCGTCGGGCCGGCGGGCACCGAGGACACCAGCACGCCGATCCCGGAGGTCGTCCCGGAGACGACACCCGCGGGCGGTCCGACCCCCGCGGCGGTGCAGCGGTCTCCGGGATCCACGCCGACCACCACCCGGCCTGTGCGGCCCGTCGCCCGGCGATCGACGCCTCGCCCCGCCACTCCGCGGCCTACCCCGCGCGCCGCATCCGCGCTGACCGGCACGCGCACGGACCTCCGGTCCGGGCCAGAGCTCCGCGGTGGCCCGGACATGCGCCCGATGGAGGAGATCGCGGGTGAGAAGGTCCTGCTCGGCGAGGTCGGCCAGCGCGTCCTGCGCCTGCTGTCGAACGCGGCCGTGCAGGGGATCCACCTCTCTCGCGCAGCCACGGGCCGCATCGAGGCATCGCCCGTCACCGAACAGCCCGCGGAGGCGCCACCCCTGGCGCCCCGGTCGACCACGACTCCACGGACTCCCGACCAGGCCGCCCCGACCGCGCCTGCCACGGCGGCGCGCGCCGCGCACGCGGGCATGCCGACCCTGCTGCAGCGCGGCGCCACAGCGCCGGCACCATCGGGCTGGTCCGAGACGAGTGAAGGGGAGGGGTTGGCACCGACGGACACCGCCGCGCCGGCACCGGCATTCGAACGTGGCGTTGGCACCATCGCGCAGCCGGCCACCCCGCAGGCACCGGAGGTGTTCACCCGCCCGCCCGCACGCACCGACCGCGTCGAGCGGGCCCGGACCCCCGTCCCATCCACGGCCGCGACCGGGCGTCCGTTGCAGGCGCCGGGCACCGGTCGGCCGGTGTCCCCGCCGAGCTCACTGCGGCCGCGCGACCTCCTGGCGGTGCCCGCCCGAGAGGCCGTGGCCCGGGGCACGGGGGATCACCGCATCGCCGACCCGGCGGAGAGCGCGGGCGAGGGCTGGCAGCCGCCCGAGGAGCAGCTCGTCACCATGGCTCGCGCGATCGGCCGCGTGGTGCAGCAGCAGCGCGAGGAGGAGCGGCGCGCTGCAACGACGACGAAGAAGCGGAAGGCCCCGTCCCGACCTGCGACCGGAGCACCCTCGTTCGCGGCCCGCTCCCCGCATCGCGCCGAGGGCGAGGCCATGGACGAGGACCACGACGTCGAGGCGGCCAGCGAGGCTCCCGCCGCGCCCGGTGGTGCGGCCATGTCCTGGCAGGCGCCTCGACGCACCGCACAGAAGAAGACCACGGCTGCGGCGCCCCCCGCGCCCCGGCCGGACACCAAGGTTCTCGAAGAGATGGCAGAGGAGGAGCTGTTGCAGGTCCTGCGGTCGCTGACCGTGTCCAGTCCCGAGGCACGGCAGCTGCTGCGCGAAGTCCAGCAGCAGATCGACGAGTACTGGCGAATCGAACGGATGAGACAGATCTCATGAGACGTTCAGACGACAGGTGTTCCTGGATACGGATCGGCGCTTGGCTGCCGGTCCTCACATGTGCACTGCTCGCCCTGACCGGGCCGGCCAGCGCCCAGCCCGAGGCCCCGGAGGCGCCCGAGGCGCCGGGCATGCCCGGTGGGGGCGACGAGGAGGCAGCGAGCGTGGCCGCACCCGCGGTGCGCGTGATCGCGTTCCAGGACCGGGTCGGCGACTGCGACCCGGTGGAGGCGCGCTTCGGCCGCTGCGTGGAGGAGGTCGACTTCGTCGACCCGCTGCCCGCGTTCAGCAACCGCACGGCCACCCGAGCGGAGCAGGCCATGTGGCGCAACGCCGGCGCGCTCTACGCCCAGCTGTGGGAGGACATGGCCCACCGCTGGTTCCAGAGCGGCTCGATGATCGAGCAGACCCTGGTGCTGGACGGCATGACCGCGTTGCCCTCCACGGCCGAGGCGTGGGAAGCGAGCGTGGAGAAGGACCGCCGCCTGTACGCGCTGCCCGGCCCGGAGCTGTGGCTGGACCAGCGACGCTGGGTCTCGGCCAGCGCGGAGACCGCGGGCGCCTTCTTCCGGCGGATAAGCTACCTGACCCCCGACGGGCAGCACGCCCAGCCAGACATGGTGCTGCTCGCCGGCCGGTTTGCGTTGCGCCTGGGGTTCAGCGGCCGGCGCCATGACTTCGACCTGATGAACGGTGACCCCACGTCCTCGGGCCCGTTCTTCGAGCAGATGTACCCCTACTCGCGCGCGATGGAGGCTTCGGGCGGGGAGCTGGTGCCGCTGTCGGCATTCAGTGGCTACCAGCACGTGATCGACAGGCCGCGCATGCTGCGCACCATGGTGGAGATGCGGCGCAACGCGCGGCAGGAGTTCTACAAGTTCTCCCGACTGCTGGCCACGCAGATCGCCCAGTTCGGCCTGGAGGACTACACCACCAACCACATGCGTGTGCTGACCGCGCTGACCGCCATGCAGTCACCCCCGGGTTCCCTGGAGGAGCGGACCGGCCGTTCCGGCGACCTGGTGGCCGCGGCCCTGGGTGAGACCGACACCGAGGAGGCCGTGGAGAAGCGGCTGGAGGAGGGCATCTACCGGCTGCAGCACGGCTTCGAGATCAACTACTTCCAGCTGCCCATGGAGCTGGTCCGCGAGTACCTGGCCGAGCTGCTGCGCCGGACCGAGCTCGATGAGCAGTTCTGGGCCGACTTCAACGACGTGCTGGTGTACGACCTCGAGGACCTGCTGAGGGCCCAGGTGGGACCGCTCAACGGCCTGGACGAGGCCACCATCGGCGCATGGGTCAAGTCCTACGCCCGCCCGGGCACGTCCGAGGAGCTGGTGGCGGGGCACGTGCAGCGGGCCGCGTTGAACCTGCTGGTGGAGAAGCTGGAGAAGGATGACCGCGACGAGCTGCAGACCCGGATCCTGCTGGACCACGTCAACATGGAGGTCACCTCCATCTTCGACGCGTCCGAAGGCGCGCTGGTCGCTCCCGAGGCGCTGGTCGCGCTCACGTCGGGCAAGTGGGAGAGCGTGCTGGGCAAGCATGGCTATCGCACGGCCCACTTCGCCCAGGGCCTGGGCGCGGTCGACCCCCCCTCGAGCTGCACCACCCTCGACGGTCCTTCCGCCCTGCAGGAGGAGGTGTTCGGCGTGGTCCACCTGGACCTGCTGTTCGCCGAGGTCGACGGATTGACCGACCCGGACGACATCCTGTGGCGGGCCCGCCAGCAGCTGCCGTTCATCATGATCGACAGCCCGGAGAACACCACACCGGCGGTGGAGCGCCTGGTCGGACTGCCCGGCGAACGCGCCATCTACCGTGCACGCTGGGAGATCTGGGCCGGGTGGCACCTGTTCTGGAGCTCCGAGCCGCTCGCGGGCGGCGAGGCCTCCCGAGAGCTGCTGGTACGCACTGGCGCCGTCTGCGACGACACGGTGCTGGTGCCGCCCGATCTGGTGCCCACGCTGGCCCGGGCCTCGCTGCTGGAGGGCAACTTCCGACCCACCACGCCGGTGATGCAGGGGGAGCACTACCGGGGCACGAGGCGGATCGTGACCGCAGGCGAGGACGAGCTCGTCGAGGCCGCGGTGGACGCGGCCGCCCAGGGCGAGGACGCGGAGGCCGCGGCCGAGACCGACGTGGAGGTGGCTGCGGAGTCGCCGGAGTCGATCCCGGACCAGGTGGACCTCAGCCTGCCGGACGTGGCCGGCCTGTTCGGTACACGCGGGGCGAGCAAGAAGGAGGAGGCCTACCCCTCCACCCGCTACCTGCACCAGGTGATGCGGTCGCCGCTGTACGACCTGGCCCGGGCCGATGGCCCGATGATGCTGTTCGTGTTCGACTCGACGACCTCGGAGAAGCGATTCCCGCTGGCCGACCGTCGACCGCGTACGCCGTACGCGCGACGTCAGATCCACATCCCCAAGTCCAGGAAGGGGGAGGATCGCTACCTGCGATCGGCCGCGTGGGGACACTTCGTGTCCACGGTCGGCAAGAGCCCGGAGTTCACGCTGGTGGCGCCCGCCTATCGCACCACCGAGTCGGTGAACACCCGCACCGAGATGCCGCGCTGGGGACGCAACCGTACCCTGGACTGGACCCTGCTGGCCGGCCTCGGCTTCATGCCCTTGCGATACGCCAAGGCCAGCTGCAACGAGGACTACGAGGACGGCGATCCGTCCACGGTCGCGTGCGAGGACGCCCAGCGGTACACCGCGGGGATGAGCATCGACATCGCCGGGCTCGCCACCTGGTGGGTGGTGGACGACCACCGTCTGGGACTCGAACTGGGGCCAGCCGCCCAACTCGACATCGGACCGGGTGGCGCCTCGGAGATGTGGGGAGACTACGACAGTCGCACCAACGCGTGGACGTTCAGGCCGCAGTTCGGCCTGCTGGTCGGCATCCGTGGGGCACCGGATCCGTCGCCGCTGGTCAAGGGCGCGCGCGGTGGCCTCCCCTGGGGCGCGGAGACCCCCGAGGGCGCCAGCCGTCAGGACCGCTTCCAGCTCGGCGGCCGCTTCGGCTTCCTGATGGGGCCGGGATACAACGGCCTGGAGTCCACGGTGGTCTCCGAGCTGTGGCTCGCCGGTTCGATCCGGCGCAAGCGCTCGCCGCACGCGAGCTTCACGCCGTACCACCCGGCCAGCTTCGTGGGGCCGTACTTCCGCTTCCAGTTCGAGTTCCTGCTGGCCGCGGAGGACGAGCGCTTCAAGACCCTGGACTACGGCGTGGCCGCCATCGTGGGCGTGCGCGGCCAGATCCGGCTGAAGAAGCAGGCCGACTCGGTACCGGAAGGGATATGAACCACTACCAGCACACCGCTGACCTGACCCACACCGTGCACGACGCGCTCGTGCGCTGGGGCCGGCGTCTGCTCAAGATGGCCGACCTCGAGACGGTGGAGGTATACGGGCAGTTCCCACCCGAGGGCACCACCGCCAGTCACATGGTGCTGTTCCCGTACTGGGTGGGACCCCTTCCCAAGATGGTGGAGCAGGGGCGCCAGGTGTCGCTGATGAACCCGGTGAAGCACGGGGACGGCAAGGTCAACTTCGTGCCCATCGGCTGGTGGCAGCTCGGCGAGGTGCTGTCGCGCATCTCGGCGGAGTGGTACCCCAACGTGCGGCCCATGGTGGGGGACAAGAACCACCCCGTGCCGATGCCCAAGCTGGCCGACCTGCCCAAGCCGATGCAGAAGTGGTACAGGGACACCGACAAGGCCACGGGAGACAACGAGTACTGGATCGCCAAGTGGAACAAGGTGGACCACGCGCCGCCGCCGGCCCTGGCCTGGAAGCCGGGCATCCACCTGGTCGTGCGGTACATCGCGGTCGCCTCGGACCCCGGCCGCGGCACCTCCCAGTACTCGTCCACCGGCGCGCCACTGGCGTTGCCCGCGCTGGCCGTGCTGGCGACGTCGGTGCACCTCGAGCGCCGCGTGAAGCTGACCGCCAAGCCGCCTCCGCTCCCCGAACACCTGGACACCTTCCTCACGGCCATGTCCAAGTCGATCAAGGGTCCGGACAAGGAGAAGCTCGACGATCTGACCAAGCTGCTGAAGACCCCCGAGGAGGTCGGCATCGCCATCTCCCCGGTGGACGACCTCTCCAACCAGGAATTCGCCCTGCTGATGCAGGCGCTGCAGCGTCCGTTGCAGGCCTGCCTCAACTTCCAGGTGCGCATGGTGCTCGGGAGCGAGCCCGTGTTCGAGCCCGGCGTGGTCACGCGCACGCGTCCGCCCAAGCCCCAGGGCTTCTTCATGGACGACGGATCTGGATGAGGAGGAACGCTTGAACTTCCTGCAGCACGTCGAGAGTCAGCTCGCCCGGGCGGTGCACGTCCTGGCGCTGCCATCCCGCGCCGAGTGGGTGCTGCGGGTGCTGGTGCGTATCGACGTGGACGCGGAGATGGCCGAGCAGTGCCGCGCGGCGGACATCCATCATCGCGCAGGCGTGCTGTCGTGGCAGCGGCTGGCCGAACTCGACGAGGCCGAGGGCGGCGACTTCGACGCCCTGGAGGAGGCGGTGGTGGCCCTGGCCAACTGGGACCTGCTGCAGGTGGTGGGACGACTGGCCAGCGACCCGGTGGTGCCGGGGGCGGCTGCGCTACGCCTGACCCACGCGGGCCGAGCCTGTGTGGGACTCGCTCCGGTGACCCGTGGCCAGCGGGGCCGCCTGGCCGACGAACCGGGCCCCTGGACCATCCTGCACGGTACGAGCCGCGAGGCGCTGTGCCTGGAAGCCGGGGACGTGCTGGCCGATCCGGGCTACCGGCTGCTGTTCGCGCCCGCTCACGCCGCGGAGTCGGTCACGGTCTGTGGCCAGCTCGCCGAGGCCCTGTGCGCCCAGCAGGGCGTGGTACTCGACGGGTTCGCGCTGCGGGAGAACCCGGCCCTGGCCGTGCCGATCCGCGAGATCGTCACGCGGACGCGCAACGCGCGCTGCCCCCGCGTGCTGATGCTGCGCGACCCGTCGGCGGTGCGGGATCTGGCCCTGACCTCGGGCGCGACCCTGCAGTGGGTCGAGCCGCACGTGCACACCCGCCGCGGCGAGGTGGTGCTGGACCAGCGCGTCACCGACCTCCTCGAAGAGGGACAGGGCGAGTCCGCGGATATCTGTGGTGTGCCCGACTCGGAGATCGCGCACCCGATGCGCGTGACCACCACCTTGCAGGATCTGCTGCTGCCGGGGGAGGTGCGACACCAGCTCGACCGTGCGCTGGTACACGCCCGGTTCCGGCTCGACGAGCTGCCCAACACCATGCGCATCCCGGGCAAGGGCCAGGGCTTCCGCCTGCTGCTGTCCGGGCTGCCGGGCACGGGCAAGTCCCTGTGCGCCGAGGCCCTGGCCTCGACCCTCGGCCGGCCGCTGATCAAGCTGGACCTGTCGTCCGTGCTGTCCAAGTGGCTGGGCGAGACCGAGAAGCTGCTCGCCCAGGTGTTTGACGTGGCCGAGGTCGCGGGCGCGGTGCTGGTGCTCGACGAGGCCGAGGCGCTGTTCCGACAGCGGGACACCGGCCAGTCCGGCGCGGGGGCGCTGGCCACGGGCGTGGCCTACCTGCTGACCCGGCTGGACAAGTTCGACGGGGTCCTGGTGGCCACGACCAACCGCATTCGCGACATGGACGAGGCTTTCTTCCGCCGCTTCGACGACTTCATCGTGCTGCCGATCCCGGACGAGCCGACGCGCAAGGCTCTATGGGAACGTATGCTGCCCGACAACGGGCAGGCCGAGGGTGTGGACTTGGACTTCCTCGGCCAGCAGTTCGCCATCAGCGGCGGTCTGATTCGCGGCGCGGCCATCCGCGCTGCTGCGTGGGCCAGCGGTATGCAAAGCCCGCTGACCACGCCCATCGTACTGGCCAGCCTCGCTCGCGAGCTGAGCAAGGCTGATCGCTCCACCTCCGAGGTGATGGTGGAGCCCTACCGCGAGGAGGTGGAGAAGCTCCTCGACGGTGAGGGTAACCCAAGGACGAACAGGTAGGGACATGGCGCACATCGTTCAGTGCTACGAGCCGCAGGCCCGGCCACCCCAGGTATCGTTGACGCTGGAGACCGGGGACTCGTTCTCGGTCTTCCTGCTGACCGACACCGTCAACCGCGCGTCGCTGGCGCTGCGCAACACGGTGATGCGGAGGCCCGAGGAGGCTCCCCCCGGGGACGCGATCTTCCTGTTCTCGGCGATGACCACCGAGGACGGCGCGACCATGCGGATCCGCAAGGTCAACCGCAAGGTACCGGTCGACCTGCGCAGGCCCGAGATGGACAGCCTCGTCACCATGGGCATGGAGTTCGACAGCGGCAGCCGCTTCCGGGTGTCGCTCCCGGGTGCGGGCACGGTCAACTTCGGACTGCAGTACGCGGCCCAGGTGGTGCAGGGGGCCAAGGCCTCGGTGGGCGGCGGCGGCGCCAAGCGCGCCGTGTCCAACATGGCCACGCTGCTGTGGATCGTGCCCACGGCCATGGCGATCTTCAGTTCGCCCTTGAGCCGCGTGGTCGCGTCCGGGCAGAAGTTCGCCAAGAAGCTCGGCATCTCCCCCGGCATCCTGATGCTGTTCATCGGCGCCCTGGTGCCGATCATCGCCTGTCTGGTGCTGGCGTTCATCCAGCACCGGGCCGCGGCCGCGGCCAAGGACGACGCCGAGCAGGCCCACGATCAGCTCGAGGTGGCCGAGGCCGGCCTCGAGGCTGCGCTCGCAGCCGAGGCCGCGTGCGTGGCCGAGCGCGAGGAGGTGGTCACCGAACTGGCCGACCACGATGCCAAGCGCGAGCTGATGGCCGAGATCGCTCTGGCCACGCCGCTGGCGCTGACCGTGGCCATCGAACGCGGCGGTCCACGCATGGGCGGTGAAGACGTGCTGGGCATCGACCAGCAGTACATGACCGATCTGCAGGAGCTGGTGGTGCTGGAGATGCAGCGTCAGCGCGGCGGGTCCAAGGAGGCCAAGCGCTGTCTGAGCTACGACGGCGTGCTGGGCCATGACCTGCCGAGGTTCACGCTGCTGTGGCATCCGGATCCCAACCTGGTCTGCCCCATGGGCTACAACGTGGTCGAGGCCAACGTGGACCGGATGGGCTCGTGGGGCATCTCCGCCCGCGCGGCCGAGGAGTTCGGCGGCAGTCAGCCCAAGCCCGAGGGCACCACCGGCCCGCTCACCGACCTGCGCATGGCCGACCGCTGGTCATCCCACATCCTGGCCAACGGCATGCGCGCCGTGCTCGGCGCCCTGCTCGGCGCGGACACCGAGGAGCGACCGCCCGTGTCCCCGGGACAGGCCCACATGTGGGGCATGGCCATCTGGGACGCCTACAACGCCATGCCCACCCCGGCCGAGGGCGTGCTCAACGAGCCGGTCGAGGTGTGCGTGGAGGACATGATCACGAACCTGGCCCGCTCCTCGACGCCGGCCGTGCCCGGTCAGCCCGTGCTGCCGGACATCTCGCTGGTGGCCCGGGGCGAGCAGATCCCGGCCGTGCCGCCCACGGCCGGCTGCCCCTGGCAGTCCAACTCGCTGCAGACCGGCGCCCAGTCGGCGGTCCGCGCCGTGTCGCACATGGCAAACCTCTCGTCAGGCGACGCCGATGAGGCTATGAAGTAGGGGACACAGGAGGACGAGCATGGCCCAGCTCTGTTGTACCGGCGGCATCATCCAGTGCACCTTCGGCACGATGACGTCCACCTTCACCTCGATCACGATCAAGGTGAAGGTGGCCAGCATGCAGGCCGGCACGATCATGGACCACGCGCCCAACTCCAACATCGCGCCGTTCGGGCTTTGTACGACGCCGTCCAACCCGACCGTGGCCGCGGCCACGGCCGCGGCCCAGGGCGTGCTCACGCCCATGCCGTGCATCCCGGTGACCACGTCACCGTGGGCACCGGGATCGCCGACGATCAAGATCGAAGGGAAGATCGCGCTGAACAACACCTCCACGTGCGCCTGCATGTGGGGCGGCACGGTCTCGTTCAGCCAGCCGGGTCAGATGATCTGCACGATCCCCTGAAAAAACACCGCCCCCTCGGGGCTAGATTCCGCCCATGAAGATGGCGAGCACTCCGCGGACCATGCATGAGATCAGCGCAATCATGCTCAGCACCAGTCCGATGATCGCCATCACCCGGTGATTACGGTCGATTGCGATGCCCACGATCGAGAGTACGGCGGCGATCAGTGGCAGTATCCACAGCAGCCAGTTCGCCCATCCGAGGCAGGGTAGCCAGGCAACCACCGCCAGGATGAACACCACGATACCGCAGACCAGTCCGGCTATACCCATCGTCGACGAAGCCTCCAGAGGAGTTGTGTAGGTCCGATCACGCCCAGCATGGCCGTGCCCCCGAACAGGGTGGGGCCATGGGGGTGGCGGGTGCGCGCCTCGGGGAACCGTCCCCGGGCCGAGGAGACGAATGCGTGGCTGAGGCCGCAGGCGGGACACGGGTCACCGGCCGCGGCCGCGGGGCAGGGGGGGACCAGCTGGGCCAGGGCACCGTCGAGGTGGCGCTCCGACAACGTGGCCGAGGTGATCACGAGCAACAGGGCGATCACGCCGAGGATCCCGGCGACCCAGGACAGGACGATCGTCCACTCGTTGCGGTCTTCGGGATTCCCTCTCGCCATCGGGGGATGATACCACCCGACCTCGGCAGAGCCGAGATCCGAGTGGGATTCAAATGCCCGCCCCCTCCTCGAACTCCTCCTCCCGCGCCGGGGTCTGGATCAGCCGGCTGTAGGGGGGCACGCTGCGCACCAGCCACACGTTGCCGCCGATCACCGAGCACTTGCCGATGGTCACCCGCCCCAGGATCGTGGCCCCGGAGTAGATGATCACGTCGTCCTCCACGATCGGGTGGCGGGCGATGCCCTTGATCGGCTTGCCGGCCTCGTCCAGCGGAAAGCTCTTCGCTCCCAGGGTGACCCCCTGGTAGATACGCACCTGGTTGCCGATGATGCTGGTCTCGCCGATCACCACGCCGGTGCCGTGGTCGATGAACAGCCCCTCGCCGATGTGTGCCCCGGGGTGGATGTCGATCCCGGTGAGACCGTGGGCGTGTTCGTTGATCATGCGCGGGATCAGCGGCACGTCGAGGTGGTACAGCTCGTGGGCGATGCGGTGGCAGGTCAGCGCCATCACGCCCGGGTAGCAGAACACCGCCTCGCCCATGGACGTGGCCGCCGGGTCCCCCTCGTAGGCCGCGCGCACGTCCGTCAGCAGCATACGGCGGATCTCGGGCAGCTTTCGCAGCAATGCCCGCGTCACCTGCAACGCGGCCTCGTCGCAGAACCGGCAGCGGGTGACGTCGAAGTTGCACGCGAAGCACAGCCCCCGCTTGACCTGCTCGCGCATGGTCGTCAGCACGCGGTCGAGGGTGGCACCCACGTGGAACGGCATCGCGTCCGGGCTCAGCTCAGCGGTACCGAAGTAGCCGGGGAACAGCACCGAACGCAGCTCCTCGACCATGGAGATCACATCCGTGCGGGAGGGCAGCGGATAGTCGTTGGGGTTCCAGCTACGCGGCCGCTGCACGTCGCCGTTGCCCTCGCACAGGGAGGCGACCACGGTCCGGAGATCCTCGCCCTGCACGATCGAGTCCGTGGCTGTCGGCCCCCGCTGTCTGTCGTCGCTCATGCGCCCTCGCTCCACAGCCAGGTACTCAGGTAGCGCTCCCCGGTGTCGGGCAGCACCACCACGATCTGCTTGCCCTCCATCTCGGGCCTGCTGGCCACCTGCACGGCTGCGTGCACCGCCGCCCCGGCCGAGATGCCCACCAGGATACCCTCCTCGCGAGCCAGCCGCCGCGCCATGGTGCCGGCGTCGTCGTTGCCGACCGTCACGATCTCGTCGAGCAGGTTCGTGTCGAGCACGTCGGGTACGAAGCCCGCGCCGATGCCCTGGATCTTGTGCGGGCCGGCCGAACCGCCGGACAGCACGGGCGAGGTCTCGGGCTCGACGGCCACGGTACGGAACGCGGGCTTGCGCTCCTTGAGCACCTGGGACACCCCGGTGATCGTGCCGCCCGTGCCCACGCCGCTGACCAGCACGTCCACCTCGCCGTCCGTGTCCGCCCAGATCTCCTCGGCCGTGGTGCGGCGATGCACCTCGGGGTTGGCCGGGTTGGCGAACTGCTGGGGGATGAAGTAGCACTCGTTGGCCGCGGCCATCTCCCGGGCCCGACGGATGGCGCCGGGCATGCCCTCCGAACCCGGGGTCAGCACCAGCTCCGCGCCGAATGCGGCCAGCAGCTTGCGCCGCTCGATGCTCATGGTGTCGGGCATCACCAGCGTGAGCCGGTAGCCTCGCGCCGCACACACGAACGCCAGCGCGATGCCCGTGTTGCCGCTGGTCGGCTCGAGCACGATCGTGTCCGGGCCCAGGGCACCGTCTCGCTCGGCCGCCTCGATCATGGCCAGGCCGATGCGGTCCTTGACGCTGGCGCAGGGGTTGAAGGACTCGATCTTGGCCACGACCTGTCCCGGCAATCCGGCGCCCACGCGGTCGAGGCGGACCAGCGGGGTGCTCCCCACCAGCTGGGTGATGTCCTGTGCGATGTTCGTCATGGTTCCCTCGAATATCTACCCCGCAGGTAGTTGAAGAATAGTACTAGCCACCCTCACGGCGCTGTCAATCGCGGCGGAGAGCCATGCCCGCCTGGAGAGCCCTGAGCATCTCGTCGGGATCCGTGGTCGGCGCGCTGCAGGCAAATCGACCGTGGGCAGGTTCATCGGATCGTCCTCGGGTGGTGAGACAATCTCCTGTCTCGCGGGCGTGCCCGAACCGAGACAGGGCAGCATCAACAGCAGGGGCAGAACGCGTCTCATCGTGTAGTTCTGCCTGACTACTGGAGGGAGGACCGAAAGGGGCGTGCCGGGGTCAGAATGTGGCGATCACGATGCCCGACGCGGTCACCAGCCCGAACATGGCCCACCCCTCGACCACGTGGACCTTGTTCAGGACCTGGTAGGCCTCCGCGGACAGGGGCGCATTCGCGTCCAGGATCCCGGTGACCATGAGCGCCGCGAACACCGACAGGTGGGCGATGGCCAGGATCCGGTGCACGCGGCTGGAGTCGTTCTTCGATACCCCGGTACCACCCACCTGTCCGCGCAACGGGTGAGGCGCGGTGATCGCGAGCACCCCGGTGGTGGTGTACAGCGCCGCCGACCCGATGGCGAGGCCACGGTGCAGGGTCAGCTGCTCGGCGGTCACGGGCTGGCCCGAGTCCATGCTCACCCGGTTGATCGTTCCGATCACCGCGGTGGCGCCGAGCACGGGCACCAGCGCGATGGACAGGGCCTGGTGCACGTTCATCATGCCCCGGCGCTGGCGCACCAGCCGACGGATCCGCTCCGGGTCGTCGTCGTCCGCGAGGGACGAGGTCATGGAAGAGACCGGCGGCAGCCGTAGCCGGGGCCGCTCCCCGGCCAGCGCGATCGTGGGGGTGAGCATGGCGGTGATCGTCAACATCAGCAGCGCGCGCGTCATGGCGTGACCTCCGTGGCCTGCGGCAGGTGGATCCCGGCGGTGAGTTCCACCGTGACCGTGACCGAGTCTTCGATCTTCATGCCCAGCAGCCCGGGCCGGGCGATGCCGAACGCCTCCAGCGACAGGTCGAACGTGGACCGGGCCGTGGCCTCGCCGCCATCCAGGATCAGGTCCATGTCCGCGGTCAGCGTCACGCTGGCGCCGTGCAGCTCCAGCGGTCCGCTCACCCGCAGCGAGGCCACACGAGGAGGGCCGGCCTCGTCGGACAGCACCTCCACGTGGTCCACGCGCCACACGGCCACGGGGAAGAAGTACGTCTCCAGGGCCTCTGCCGCGTGCTCGTCCCGCAGCGTGTTGCCGCTGTCGAACCGCGCCAGCGGGATGCGCACGCCGAACCGCAGCTGGTCCAGCGAGGCCGGGTCCAGCACCAGCTGCGCCTCGAGCGCGTCCGCGGGCAACACCGCGTCGAAGGCCTTGAGGCGGTGCTCGACGTGATAGGTGATCGTTCCGCTCGTGTCCGTCACCGGCTGGGCCAGCGCGGGCGCGGCTGCGACCAGCGTCACCAGCGAGGTGAGCAGTGTCCATGGGGTCATGATGTCCCTCCCTGTCTCAGGACCGAGTAGATAGAATCAACTTGCAACGTCCGTGCCACTCGAAGGCCGGCAGTGACACCCCAGGTTGGACCCATGAACGACTCTTCGGCGGCACGCGAGCTCGATCCCGACGTCCTGGACGCGCTCGCTCCGAGCGTCGAAGGCGAGGTGCTGACCGATGACGTGCACCGTCGCCTGTATGCCACCGACGCCTCGGTGTACCAGGTGCTGCCGCTGGGCGTGGTCCGTCCCCGCCATCACGAGGACTGCGCGGCCATCGTGCGCTTCGCGGCCGAGCACGGCGTGCCCCTGATCCCGCGGGCCGCCGGCACGTCCCTGGCCGGCCAGTGCGTGGGCCAGGGGCTCGTCATCGACGTGTCCCGTCACATGACTACGGTGCTCGATGTCGACCCGGTACAGCGCTCGGCCCGCGTCCAGCCCGGCGTGATCCTCGACGATCTCAACGACCAGCTGGCCGAGCACGGTCTCATGTTCGGACCCGAGACCTCCACCTCCAACCGCTGCATGATCGGCGGCATGGTCGGCAACAACGCGGCCGGCTCCCACTCCATCGTGCACGGCACCACCCGGGACCACGTGCTGGCCCTGCGCGCCGTGCTGGCCGACGGTAGCGAGGCGGGGTTCGGCGTGCTGGACGACGACGCGCTGGCGGCGAAGCGACGGCTCGACACGCTCGAGGGCGCGATCCACCGCGAGGTGGTGGAGGTGGTCGAGGGCCATCGCGACGTCATCCTCGCCGGCTACCCCGACCCCTCGATCATCCGCCGCAACAACGGCTACGCCCTGGACCACCTCGCGCGCACGGACCGCTTCGAGGAGGGGGGAGCGCCGCTCAACGTGGCGTCCCTGCTGTGTGGCAGCGAGGGCACGCTGGCTCTGGTCACCGAGATCACCGTCAACCTGATCCCGGTGCCGACGCACAACCGCCTGGTGGCCGCGCACTTCCAGACCCTGGACGAGGCCACCCACGGCACGGTCATGGCCCTGGAGCACGAACCGTCCGCCGTGGAGCTGATGGACGGCACCATCCTCGACCTGAGCCTGCGCAACCCCGAAGCCCTGCGCAACCGCTGGTGGGTGGAGGGCGAACCGGGCGCGGTGCTGGCCGTCGAGTTCTACGACGAGGACCCCGACGCGCTACACGGACGCTGCGAGACCCTCATCCAGGCCTACCGCGACGCGGGCATGGGCTACGCATTCCCCGTCATCGACTCGGCGCGTGTGCCCCAGGTGTGGGCCGTGCGCAAGGCGGGCCTCGGGCTGCTGACCGGCATGCCCGGGGATCGCAAGCCGGTGACCATCATCGAGGACGTGGCCGTGGCGCCCTCCGACCTGCCCGGCTATGTGCGGCGGATGCAGGCGCTGATGGAGCAGCACGACGCCGACGCCGTGTACTACGGCCATGCGTCCGTGGGCGAGCTGCACGTCCGCCCCGCCCTGAGCCTGCGCGACCCCGCTGACCTGCAGCGGTTCCGCGACCTCGGTGACGCCGTGGCCGACCTCACCGCCGAGTTCGGTGCGTCGCTGGCCGGCGAGCACGGCGTGGGCCGGTTGCGTTCGGTGTACCTCGAGCGGGTGCTGGGCCCCGACGTGGTCCAGCTGCAGCGGCGGATCAAGCGCGCCTTCGATCCCCAGGGGCTGTTCAACCCCGGCAAGATCGTGGATGCGTTGCCCAACGACGAGGACCTGCGCGTGCAACCCGGCCGGGCCCCGACCGCGGTCGAGACCTGGTTCGACTGGTCCGCGGACCACGGCTTCCAGCGAGCGGCCGAGAAGTGCAACGGCGCGGGCGCGTGCCGCAAGAGCGCTGGCCGCGGCACCATGTGCCCGTCGTACATGGCCACCGGCGAGGAGCTGCATTCCACCCGCGGCCGGGCCAACCTGTTACGCCAGCTGATCGACGGGGGCGCCCCGGACGAGGTGTTCGCCGGCGACGAGCTGGTCGAGGCGCTGGACCTGTGCCTGTCGTGCAAGGGCTGCGCGGGCGAGTGCCCGTCCAGCGTGGACGTGGCCCGGCTCAAGGCCGAGGTGCTCCAGCACCGCCACGACCTGCTCGGCACGCCGCTGAGTACGGCCGTGCTGGGGGAGTTCGGCAAGTTCGCCAATCTGGCGCGGCTCACGCCCGGCCTGGCGTCCGCGGTGTCCAACATGGGCGCGGTCAAGAGGCTGCTGGACGTGGATCCGCGGCGGACCGTACCTCGGTTCGCGAGGCAGACCTTCCACACCTGGTTCGGCGGGCACACCGAGCACGCCAACGCGGGCGAGCGGGGCGAGATCGTGCTGCTGGCCGACGAGTTCACCAATCACACCGATCCGGCAGCGGGGATTACGGCCGTGGAGTACCTGGAGGCCGCGGGGTATCGCATCACCGTCCCGAAGGGGCTGGACTCGGGCCGGACCCAGATCAGCAAGGGGCTGCTGCGCAAGGCGCGGGCCGCGTTCCGCAAGGCCGTGCGGGTGCTCGCGCCGTACGCCCGCGAGGGTGTGCACATCGTGGGGGTCGAACCGTCCGCCATCCTCGGCTTCCGCGACGAGGCTCCCGACCTGGTCGGCGACGACCTGCGCGAGGACGCCGAGGTCGTGGCCTCACAGGCGCTGCTGTTCGAGGAGTTCGTGGCGCGGGAGGCGCAGGCGGGGCACCTGGACCTGCTGACGTACGTCGATGCCATGCCCGGGAAGGTGCTGCTGCACGGCCACTGCCACGCCAAGGCCCTGGTCGGCGTGCAGCCGCTGGTGGACGCACTGTCGACCATCCCCGGCCTGCAGGTCGACGTGATCCCGTCCGGGTGCTGCGGCATGGCCGGCTCGTTCGGCTACCACCACTACGACCTGTCCATGCAGGTGGGGGAGCTGGTGCTCTTCCCGGCCGTACGGGATGCGGCGGAGGGGGCGGTGATCGTGGCGCCGGGCACGAGCTGTCGGCACCAGATCGCGGACGGGACGGGGCGGGAGGCGCTGCACCCGGCGCAGGTACTGCGGGGCGCGATCGAGCGCTGATCGGGCCAGAACGAGCCATCCCGGCCGCGTAGCCTGGATTCACTCGTTCGAGGTCGTGTACAGCTCCTCGGCCCGATCCCAGTCCACCACGTTCCACCAGGCGGACACGTAGTCGGGCCTCTTGTTGCGGTACTTCAGGGGATCAGGGCTTGGTGGGTCGATCATCTATTATTAAGATGGATCATGTAGCCATGGGTCAGCGCTTGAGCATCTACGTCGATCACAACGCCACCACCCCGGTCCACCCCCAGGTGGTGGACGCCATGTTGCCGCTGCTGCGCGAGCAGTACGGCAACGCCTCGTCCACCCACAGCGCGGGCCGCCTCGCGCGCGATGCCATCGAGCGGGCGCGCGAACAGGTGGCCGCGCTGATCAACTCCGACCCGTCCGAGGTCGTGTTCACCGGCAGCGGCACCGAGGCCTGCAACCTGGCCCTGCGCGGCAGCGCCCGGGCCCGGGAACGGGGCAACAGGCTGGTGGTCAGCCCGGTGGAGCACCACGCGGTCTCGGACTGCGTACGCGACCTCGAGGGGGACGGCGTCGACGTGACCTGGCTTCGTGTCGACCGCTCGGGTCGCGTGTCACCGCGGGAAGTTGCCGCGTCCGTGGACTCGGACACCTTCGTCGTGTCGGTGATGTTCGGCAACAACGAGATCGGGACCTTGCAGCCGATCCGGGAGATCGGTGCACAACTGGCCGACCGCGACGTGGTCTTCCACTCCGACGCCGTGCAGGCCGTGGGCAAGGTGCCGGTGGACGTCCAGACGCTGGGTGTGGACCTGCTGTCGCTGTCCGCGCACAAGTTCCACGGGCCCAAGGGCGTGGGCGCGCTGTACGTCAAGGCGGGCACCCCCCTGCGCAACATCCTGCAGGGAGGAGCCCAGGAGGACGGCATGCGGCCCGGCACCTACGACGCGCCGAGCATCGTGGGTATGGGTGTGGCGGCCGAGCTGGCGCGGACCTCCCTGGAGGTGGACGCGGGCTTCGTGGAGGCGCTACGCGGCCGGCTGGAGCAGGGCATCCGCAGGGTCGTGCCCGGGGTGGTGATCGTGGCCGAGGACGCGCCCAGGCTGCCCGGTACGACCCTGGCGTGCTTCCCGAACCGCAGGGGCACGTCCCTGGTGGAGAACCTGGACCTGCACGGCATCTGCGCCTCCACGGGCGCGGCTTGCTCCGCGGGCACGACCGGGCCGTCGGACGTGATGAAGGCCATCGGCATGGCACCCGACCTGGCCGGCGGCGCAGTGCGGTTCTCCCTGGGCCCCACGAACACCAACGAGGACGTGGACACGGTGCTGTCCGTGCTGACCGACCTGCTCGGGGGCAAGCGCAAGCGGCGCCTGCTGGGCAAGGCCCTGGACGCGGTACGCGGAGCTAGGAGCTGAGATGATCGAACACGCGATGATGTTCTCCGGCGGGGTCGACACGACCCTGGCCGCGGCCAAGCTCCTCGAGCAGGGGGCCGTGGATCGGCTGCACCTGCTGACGTTCTGCAACGGGCTGTGCGTGGGTGTGGAGCGTTCACGGATCCACGCGGACGAGCTGCGAGACAAGTTCGGCGCCGACCGGGTGCAGCACGAGGTGATCTACGTCACCGAGCTGTTCGAGGAGATCCGCTCGCCCCTGCGTGAGCTGATCACCACGTACCGGTCGACCCTGGTGTTCGACCTGTGTTGCCGCCTCAGCATGGAGACGCGGGCCATCATCTACGCCCTGGAGCACGACATCACGGCCATCGCGGACGGCACCAACATCGACCAGGGCAAGCTGTTCCTCGAGCGGCCCGAGTACATGCGGGTGTCCAAGGACTACTTCGCCTCGTTCGGTATCCGCTACTACAGTCCGGTGTACGCGCGATCGGGCGGACGGCGCGGGCGGTACGACGAGATGGTGCGGCGTGGCTTCACCATCGGGCCGTACGCGCTGGAGAAGGTCAGCGTCAACGCCTGCCTGATGTACCAGCCGTTCTGCCTGTTCGGCATCCACACCTTCTGGTTCACGGGGTTCATGCGCAAGGCGCCGCTCCTCAAGCGCGTGATCCGCCGCATGAACCTCCCCCTGGAGCGCGCCATCGACTGCCGGATAGACCGCCAGGACGTGGCGCGCGGACTGGTCGAGCAGCGCCTGGCCCTGGACGACGACTCCGAGGGGATCCGCATCGCGGACCGCTACTGCACCACCCGCATGTGCGGCATCAACTCCGTGGAGCTGGCCTTCCCCCGCGGCACGGTCATCGACGTGGACGAGCTCGCCACCCTTTGGGGCGGATTCGGCGAGGTTACCCGCGAGGGCGCGATCGTGCGCCTGCGCTCCCCGGGCGTGGACGTGCAGGCCTTCCCCGACGGCCGCGTGCAGGTCAACGGCACCAAGGACCGCGACAAGGCCCGCCTCCTCTTCGACCGCTTCGTCTCCCCCTACGACGTGTTCGAGCGCAAGACCAAGATCGTGGGCGAGTGATCCCACACCGCCCTCGATCGCCCGACCCGCACCCAACGAACCCACCCAGCCCCCCCGACTTGCGACCGCTTCCCGGCCAGAACTCGCCGGGTGCCCCTCCACCCCCCGGACCTGCGACCGCTTTCCGGCCAGGACTCGCCGGGTGACCTCCCACCCCCCGACTCGTGGCCGCTTTCCGGCCAGAACTCGCGGGGTGGCTGTCGCCGTTGGATGGCTGCGGGCGCCGTCTGCCTGATCCCCTCCTTGCATCTCTCCCTTCGGGGCACGGTC
>CAZXHG010000191.1:0-19915 GCA_964639985.1 uncultured Rickettsiales bacterium | reverse complement strand
AGCTTGCCCAGGTAGTTGAGCAGCACCTCGTGGGTGCCACCGCCGTACAGCAGGAAGCGGGCGTCGCGGAAGTACCGCTGCGCCGGGTACTCCCGGGCGAATGCCCCGCCGCCGTAGATGCGGGTCACCTCGTCCACCGCCTCGAGGCACATCTCGGTGGCGAAGTACTTGGCGGACATGGCCTCCCGCTGGCAGGGCATGCCCTCCTCGATCATCCACGCCACCCGGTACAGCAGGGTGCGGGCGGCCTCGTACTGGGCGTAGAACTTGCCGAACTTGGCCGCGATCAGCTGGTACTTCGAGATGGGCCGGCCGAACGCCACCCGCTTGTTGGCGTACTCCTTGGCGTCGTCCATCGCCTGCTTCGCGATGGCGCACGCGTTGAGCCCGGTCATCACCCGTACCTCGTTGAGGATGTCGGTGGTGTGCTTCACCCCGTTGCCGACCTCGTCACCGAGGAAGCAGTCGGCCGGGACGCGCACGTTGTCGAACACCAGCTCGCCGGTGATCGAGCCGCGGGAGCCGAGCTTCTTGAGCAGCTGGCCCTGGGCCGCGCCCTCCCGGTCCAGCTCCACGAGGAAGAAGTCCAGGCCGCGCATGCCCTTGGACGGATCCGTGGTCGCCAGCACCGTGGCGAACGAGGCCACCGGCCCGTTGGTCACCCACTGCTTGGTGCCGTTGATGATCCAGCCGTCGCCGTCCCGCGTGGCCGTGGTGCGCGTACCGCCGAGGTCCGAGCCGGACTGGTCCTCGGTGAAGCAGATCGCAGCGATCTTCTCGCCCGTGATCGCGGGTACCAGGCAGCGCTGCTTGACCTCCTCCGAACCGAACCGGGCGATGAAGTACGTGCCCATCAGCATCTGCACGGTGACGGCCATGGAGAAGCCGTTGGAGCCGCGCGCCAGCTCCTCGAAGAAGATCATCGAGGTGGTGGTGTCCACGTCCAGCCCGCCGTAGGCCTCGGGGTGGCGCAGGCCGAGGAAGCCCAGCTGGGCGAACTCGTCCCACAGGTCCTGGGGGAATTCCTCTTGCTCGTCGATCTCCTCGGACCGCGGCAAGATCAGCCGGTCGACCACGTCCCGGACCTGGCTGCGGAAGAACTCCTGCTCCTCGGTGAACCTGAAATCCATCGCCGTCTCCCTGTACGATCCCGACCGGCGCGCCCCGGCCGACCGCGGAACGAGCGCCATGCTACCAGAATGCGCTTGCGCGCGGCCGCGGGCGGACCAATGGTGTAGTCTACGCAATCTTCCGCGGGGGACCGCCCACCCCGTCTCCGAACCCAGACCGTGCACCGCCCGAACGGGCGCGGAGGTCGACTTGCGAATCCCGTTCCTGGAGTTCCTCGGCCAGCAGGTGGTGGTCTTCGACGGCGCCATCGGCACCCTGCTGTACGACCGCGGGGTGTTCATCAACCGCTGTTTCGAGCAGCTCAACCTGAGCGAACCGGACATGGTGCAGTCGGTCCACGAGGACTACCGCAAGGCCGGCGCGCACGTGCTGGAGACCAACACCTTCGGCGCCAACCGCTTCAAGCTGGCCAAGCACCACCTCGACGAGCAGCTCACCGAGATCAACCGCATGGCCGCGCAGCTGGCCCGAGAGGTGGCCGGCGAGAACACCTATGTCGCCGGCGCCATCGGGCCGCTGGGCATCCGCATCGAGCCGTGGGGGCCCACCGCCCTGCACGAGGCGCGGGATGCCTTCCGCGAGCAGGCCGAGGCGCTGCTCGAGGGTGGGGCCGACCTGTTCGTGCTGGAGACGTTCTCCGACCTGTCGGAGATGGGCCAGGCGATCAAGGCGGTGCGGGAGGTGTCCGAGGACGTCCCCGTGATCGCCCAGATGACGGTCAACCAGCAGGGCAACTCCCTGTACGGCACCGAGCCCGACGTGTTCGCCCGGCGGCTGCACGAGTGGGGCGCGCACGTGATCGGCGTCAACTGCTCGGTGGGTCCGGCGTCCCTGCTCGACACCCTGGAGAAGGTGGCCAAGGTCACGGACCTGCCCCTGTCGGCGATGCCCAACGGCGGCCACCCCAAGCACGTGGACGGGCGGCTGATCTACCTGTCGTCCCCCGACTACTTCGCCAAGTACGCCCAGCGCTTCATCGAGACCGGCGCGCGGGTGGTGGGCGGCTGCTGCGGCACCACGCCGGAGCACATCCGCGCCATCGCGGGCGCGGTGCGCATGGACCAGGGCGCGCCGCGGCTGGAGGTCGACCGGGAGCCGCCCCTGGCCGAGACCCTGCCCGAGCCGATCCCGATGGCGCACAAGTCGGCGCTGGGCCACAAGATCGCCACGGGCGAGTTCGTGACGTCCGTGGAGCTGATGCCGCCTCGCGGCTGGCGCCTGCGGCGGATCCTGGAGAAGGCCACCGAGCTCAAGGCCCAGGGATTCGACGCGATCAACGTGCCCGACGGGCCACGCGCCTCGGCGCGCATGGGGCCGCTGGCCATGTCCGTGCGCCTGCAGCAGGAGGTGGGCGTGGAGGCGGTGCTGCACTACGTGTGCCGCGACCGCAACATCCTGGGCATGCAGTCCGACCTGCTGGGCGCGCACACCCTGGGCATCCGCAACCTCCTCCTGGTCACCGGCGATCCGCCCGTGCTGGGCGACTACCCCAAGGCCACGGCCGTGTTCGACGTGGACTCCATCGGCCTGACCAACATCGTGACGCGGCTCAACAGCGGCTTCGACATCGGTCACCGCAGCATCGGGGAGACCAGCGGGTTCCTGATCGGCGTGGGCGCCAACCCCACGGCGGTCAACCTCGAACGCGAGCACGACCGCTTCTACTGGAAGGTGGACGCGGGCGCCGAGTACGCGGTCACCCAGCCCGTGTTCGACGTGGAGCCGCTGCTGGCCTTCCTCGATCACATCGCCCAGTACCGCATCCCGGTGATCGCGGGCATCTGGCCGTTGCAGTCGTTGCGCAACGCCGAGTTCCTCAACCACGAGGTGCCGGGCGTGACCGTACCGGACGAGGTGATCGCGCGACTGAGGGCCGCCGGTTCCAAGGAGGCCGAGCGGGAGGTCGGCCTCGAGGTGGCCAGGGAGATCCTGCAGCAGGTCCACTCCCACGTGCAGGGACTGCAGATCAGCGCCCCCTTCAACCGCGCCGAACCCGCCCGCCGCCTGCTGCAGTACCTGCACGACGACCTCGGCCGCTGACCGGGCCGGGGGCCTGTGGCGGTCCCCCCTCCCCGCGTCGTACCATGATCCCGATGCGGGGCCGTTTCACATCGACTTGCACGCTCGCGCTCGCTGCGCTGCTCGCCGCAGCTGCGGTCGGGGCCGCCCGCGCGGACGAACCGTACTACCCCATCGACCTCGCCCGACCGCTGGCCGCACCCCAGTCCACGCTGCTGATGCTGGATCGCGGTGGGCAGGTCCTGCCGTTCGGCGCGCTGCGGTTCTCGGCCCAGGTGCTCGGCGGGCACACGCCGATCGAGGTCAAGGACGAGCACCTCACCGTGCTGCGCATCGACGACGCGGTCTCGGCCGCGGCCAACGCGGCGGTCGGGTTCGGGGTGGCGGACCTGGGCGTGACCCTGCCGGTCAACCTGTTCGTGGGTGGCCAGCGGGAGGGCCGCGCCTGGCGCGCGACCGGGCTGGGGGACCTGGTGGTGGTGCCGCGGGTCAGCCCGCTGCCGCCCGCAGACCGTCCCGTCGCCCTGGTGCTGTCCGTGCCCCTGACCATGCCCACCGGCGACTCCGAGGCCTACTCCGGTCACCACGGGTTCACGGCCGAGCCCCGCCTGCTGTTCGCGGCCTCGCCCGGCCGGACCGTGATCGGGGTGCGGCCGGGAGTTCGCATCCAGGGCGGTCGCCTGCACACGCCGGCGGCGATCTCGGACTGGCTGACCGTGCGGGCCGCGGTGGGTGTGGAGATCGGCGCCCAGCGCCGCTACCGGCCGGAGCTCGGGTTCGAGGGCGCGCTGGCGGCAGGTGAGCCGGACCTGGCCGGCGGGGAGATCCTGGCCGGCCTGGCCGCGCGGCCAGTCGACGGGCTGGTGCTGTCGGCCCACGGAGGCCTGGGGTTCGGATCGCTGCCGGGTACGGCCCGCTACCGCGTGGCGGTGTGCATCGGCTGGGAGAGCGGGGGTCGGACCCCGCAGATGGCGAGGGGCGACGACCTCGACGGCGACGGCGTGAGCGATCGTCGGGACGCCTGCCCGGACCAGCCCGAGGACCTGGACCGCCACCGGGACTCGGACGGCTGCCCCGATCCGGACAACGACGGCGACGGCATCGCCGACCCGGCGGACGCCTGCCCCGACCAGGGGGCACCGGCGGGCGCTGGTTGCCCGCCCGGCATGGTCTCCCCGGACCTGGACGACGACGGGGTGCTCGAGGACGCCTGCCCGCTGCAGCCCGAGGACCTCGACCGCTACGAGGACGGCGACGGCTGCCCCGACCCGGACAACGACGGCGACCGCATCCTCGACGAGGAGGACGCCTGCCCGGACGATGCCGAGGACGGGCGCGGCCCCGACCCACGGGACGGCTGCCCGCGCTGAGGCTCAGAGGCGCACGACGCGCGCGCCGTCGGCGAGGTTCACCGGGTAGAACCGGCAATCGAGGCCGAAGCGCTGCCGGAAGAGCCGGCGCACGTGCTCCTGGAACGGCCGCACGCCCCCTTCCCGCAGCAGGCCGAGCACGCAGCCGCCGAAGCCACCGCCGATCATGCGGCCGCCCAGCCAGCCCGGCGCGTCCGCGCCCGCCTCCACGATGGTGTCGAGCTCCGGCGTGCTGACGCGCAGCAGCCGGCGCAGGCCGTCGTGGGTGGCGCGCAGCAGGCGGCCGACCTCGTCGACGTCGCCGGCCTCGGCCGCGGCCACGAACTCCCGGGTGCGGGCGTGCTCGCCCACCACGTACAGGGCGCGGGAGAGCTCGGACGTCGTCAGGCGATCGCCGGCGTCGAGCACCGCCTCCTCCGGGTGCTGCAACAGGGGGCCGCCACCCAGCACCCGCTGGGCGGTCTCGAGCTCTGCGCGGATGCGGTTGTACTGGTCGCCGAGGTCGTGCGTGACCATGGAGTCGATCAGCAGCCAGCGGCAGCCGGCCAGCGAGGGCTCGAACAGGCGATACTCCAGGGTGCCGCAGTCCAGGTCCATGGCGTGGCCGGCCCGGCCGTGCACGGACGCGAACTGGTCCATGACGCCGCACGCAGTACCCACCTGGTCGTTCTCGACCTTGCGCGCCAGCCGGGCGAGGTCGGCGTCCGGCAACTCGCGCCCGTGCGCCGCGAGCACGGCATTCAGCAGCGCCACCTCCAGGGCGGCCGAGCTGGACAGGCCCGCGCCCGGCGGCACGTCGCCGGCGATCAGGAGCTGGCCGCCGGTCCACGGCAGGCCCAGGGCAGCCAGCTCCCGCAGCACGCCCCACAGGTAGCGCTTCCAGCCTTCGGGCGCGGTTCCGGAGAGCACGGCCTCGCCCCAGGCCACCCGGTCGTCGAAGTCGTGGGCCACCACCTCCAGCACCGGCCCGTGCCCGAGGGCGGCCGCCACGCTCACCCCCCGATCGATGGCCGCGGGCAGGACCCGGCCCCCGAGGTAGTCCACGTGCTCGCCCAGCAGGTTGACGCGACCGGGCGCCACGGACAGCAGGCGGGGCTCGGTCCCGAACGCCTCGGTGAACCACTGCCGGCAGGTCGCGTCGGATATCATCGGGCGGCTCCTCCGTGACGCCGGCTCCCCACCCGGGGACCGAACACGAACTCCATGTCGCCATCCCTGCCAGGATTCCGCAAGCGCATCTTTGCTACACTGGATCGCCGTTCCGATGAGTTGACGGGGCAGTCGAAACCGGGGACGCAGCGCAGCATGGCCAGCCGCAACTTCATCGCCGCCTTCCGCAAGGCCGCCTGGCGCGACAGCGCCGAGGTGGACGCCTTCATCGAGACGCACGAGGCCGTCCCGGACGGCCACCTGCGGCAGGCGTTCGCCCTCGTACTCAAGGACGCCAGCCGCTACCCGCGCCACCAGCTCACCAACATGGAGCGCGTGGCGGCCGAGCTGGCGGTGGCCCGCGGCGACACCTCGCTCTGCCCCCACCTGATCGACCTGGCGCGGGGTGCGGACGAACGGGGCCGCCGCTTCGTGGCCGAGGTCCTGCCCCAGCTCAACGACTCGTCGTGGCACCCCAGGGTGTTCGCCCTGCTGCAGCACAAGGACGAGCGGTTGCGGGACTTCGCGCGCCGGGTGCTGAGCGTGACCGGCGGCAAGACCGTGTTCAAGCTGATCGCGGACAGCGTGAACGAGCGCTGGCCGTCTCGCATGGAGGTGATCGACACGCTGGCCGAGATCTCGGGCCACCACGCCGTCGGTCTGTTCACCGCCATGCTGCCCAAGGGGAGCAAGGAGGAGCGGGCGCGCATCGTCCGCCACCTGTCCGACGAGAAGTACATGCGCGCGGCCCGGTCCGAGGCGTGCGCCGCGCTCAGGTTCGTGCTCACGGACCCGGACCCGATGGTGCGGGGACGGGCCTGCGCCGGGCTGGGCAAGCTGGGCACCGAGGAGGTCGTGCCCACCCTGGCCGAGATGGTGTGGGACGACAACGCCTGGGTGGCCAAGCACGCGGTGGTCGGGCTGGGCCAGTTCGACTGCGTGGAGGCGGTCGAGACCCTGGGCGAGGTGGCGCGCATCGAGAACGTCACCATCCAGACCGCGTGCGTGGACGCGCTGATCAACATCGGCACGGACACGGTCGTGCCCACCCTGGTCAGCCTGCTGGAGTCGGACAACCTGGTCCTGCGCAACAAGGCCACCGAGGGCATCTCCGCCCTGGGGCGGTCCGGCCAGGTCAACCTGGCGCGCATGCTGGTGCTGATGATGAACAGCCCGGACGTGAACGTGCGTCGGGCCGTGATCGAGATCATCAACGACGTGGGCGACCACGACGGCACCATCTGGAAGCGGCTGGTGCGCCACCTGCGGGACGAGGACTGGTGGGTGCGGGAGCGCGCCACCGAGGTGCTGGTCAACATCTCCGGGGACAAGATCACCGAGCACGTGGTGGACCTGCTCGCCGACGAGAGCGACATCGTGCGGCGGTACGCGGTCGAGGTGCTGATCCGGCTGAAGGATCCCCGCTCGCTGGCCCCGCTGGCCGAGGCGGCCAGGACCGACACGGACTGGTGGGTGCAGGAGCGGGCCATCGAGGCGCTGGGGGAGCTCGGCGACCACCGGGCGACGTCCGTGGTGGTCAACCTGATGAAGCGCCGCGAGCTGCACTGGGTGTGCGTCGAGGCGCTGAGCAAGCTGGGCGACGAGCGCGCGGTACCCTACCTCGGACGTCTGCTGACCAGCGCCAAGAGCGACCTGGGGCTGGAGGTGCTGGGCGCGCTCGACGCCATCGGCACCCCCTCGATCGTGGACGAGGTGCAGAAGGTCGCCGACCACGCGGACAAGGAGATGCGGATCCGCGCCCAGGGCATCCTGCACCAGATGCAGGTCCAGCTCGACGCCTCACGCGTCGAGCAGCAGGCCGCCGGTTCGATGAGCCGCCTGGACACCCTGCTGGAGGAGGCCAAGAACCAGGGCGCCACCGACCTGTACGTCGTGGCCGGGGGGCCTCCGGCGATGAAGGTGCTGGGCCGGGTGCGGCCGATGCAGACCGAGGCGCTGACGCCGGAGCAGACCCGTACCATGCTGATGGCGATCCTGTCGGACGAGAAGCGGCGGGAGTTCGCCGATCACCTCGACACGGACACCTCCTACGAGAGCACCAACGAGCACTACCGCTTCCGCGTCAACGTGTACCAGCAGCACACCGGCATCAACGGCGTGTTCCGCGTGATCTCCGACGAGGTGCTGCCCTTCGAACAGCTCAACCTGCCGGACGACGTGCTGGATTTCACCCGCTGGGACTCGGGCCTGGTGCTGATCGCGGGGCCGTCGAATTCGGGCAAGTCGACCACCCTCACGACCCTGGTGGACCACATCAACCGCGAACAGGCCAAGCACGTGATCACGCTCGAGGACCCCATCGAGTACGTGCACGCCAAGGACCAGCAGTGCCTGGTCAACCAGCGGGAGATCGGCACCCACTCCAGCAGCTACCAGGCCGCGTTGCGCAGCGTGCTGCGCGAGGACCCGGACGTGATCCTGGTGGGCGAGATGCGCGACCTGGAGACCATCTCCCTGGCGGTGACAGCCGCCGAGACCGGGCACCTGGTGTTCGGCACGCTGCACACGATCAGCGCAGCGGCCACCATCGACCGCATCATCGACGCCTTCCCCCCGCACCAGCAGCCGCAGATCCGGGTGATGATCTCCGAGAGCCTGCGCGGCGTGCTGTGCCAGCAGCTGCTGACCCGCGCCGACGGCCGCGGCCGGGTGCTGGCCCTGGAGCTGATGATCAACGACCTGGCCATCGCGCACATGGTCCGCGAGGGCAAGATCCACCAGATCGAGGCCAAGATCACCACCAGCTACGAGCAGGGCATGCGGTTGATGGACCGCGAGATGCTGGCCATGGCCAACGACGGCGTGATCACCCCGGAGGAGGCCTACGCCAAGGCCACGGACCGCAAGCTGTTCGCCCACTTCTTCGACGAGGACGACGAGGACGGCGAGCCCGATCCCACGGTGCCTCCGGGCGTCGACACCCACGGCATGGGGAGCTGAGCATGGCGCGCATCGACTCCTTCCTCCGCCTGGTCGTGGAGCAGCGGGCCTCGGACCTGCACTTCTGCGCCGGCTCCCAGCCGGTGATCCGCTACAACGGCGACCTGGTGCACGTGAAGTTCCGCCACCTGTCGGCCTACGAGACCCGCCGCTTCCTGTACGAGATCCTCACCGACGAGCAGAAGGAGGAGTTCGAGGCCACGCGGGACCTGGACTTCGCCTACGAGATCCCGGGCGTGGGCCGGTTCCGCGTCAACGTGTACCGCCAGTCCGAGGGCATGGGCGCGGCGTTCCGCGTGATCCCGGAGTCGCCGCCCACCCTAGAGGAGATGAAGCTGCCCGACTCCCTGCGCCAGTTCACCGAGCTGGACGCCGGGCTGGTGCTGGTGACCGGACCCACCGGGTGCGGCAAGTCCACCACCCTGGCCGCGCTGGTCAACACCATCAATCGCGAGCGGCCCAAGCACATCCTCACCATCGAGGACCCCATCGAGTTCGTGTACACCATGCAGCAGTCGGTGGTCTCCCAGCGCCAGGTGGGACGGGACGCGGACAGCTTCGCCTCGGCCCTGCGCGCCAGCTACCGCGAGTCCCCTGACGTGATCCTGGTCGGAGAGATGCGGGACAACGAGACCATCTCCCTGGCGATCACGCTGGCCGCCACCGGCACGCTGGTGTTCGGCACGCTGCACACCAGCTCGGCCGCCAGGGCCGTGGATCGCATCATCGACTCGTACCCCGAGGAGCAGCAGGACCAGATCCGGGGCATGCTGTCGATGTCCCTGCGCGGCGTGGTCGCCCAGAAGCTGTGCAAGACCATCGACGGCTTCAACCGCATCGCCGCGGTGGAGGTGCTCACCTGGTCCTACGCGGTGTCCAACCTGATCCGCGAGGGCAAGACCCACCAGCTGACCTCCACCATCCAGACCGCGGACCACAAGCTGACCGGCATGGAGACCATGGACCAGTCGCTGATGCGGCTGATGCAGCGGGGCAAGATCAGCGCGGAGGAGGCCCGCCTGCACGCCGAGGAGAAGGCGCCGTTCGACCCGTACGTGGTGGGCCCCTCATGACCGACCGGCGCGACCCCCGCGCCCTGCTGGCCGCGGGCCGCTACCACGAGGCGGCCCAGGCGTGGCTCGACCAGGGGGACGCCGCGACCGCGGCCGCCGAGTTCGAGGCCGTGCTGGCCGGCATGAGCCGCCGCCGCACGGCCCCGGACGTGCGGCGCAAGGTGCTGCGCTGGACGAGCTACTTCCACGCCCGCGCGGGCAACGCGCTGCGCGCGGGCGTGCTGCTGGAGAAGGCGGGCGAGCCCGAGCGGGCCGCCGGCGTGCTGGCCCGGGCCGGGCACGCAGCGCGCGCGGCCGAGCTGTACCAGGCGGCGGGCATGCGTGAGCAGGCCGTGGAGGTGCTCGTGGCCGCCGGGCAGCCCGGGGACGCGGCCGCCCTGTGCGAGCGGGCCAAGGAGCACGGGCTCGCTGGCCGACTGTACGAGCAGGCCGGGCAGCCCGCCAGCGCGTCGAAGAACCACGAGCTGGCCCAGCGGTGGGCGGACGCGGCGCGCACGGCCGCCGAGGCCGGCGATCCGGTCCGCGCTGGCCAGATGTACACCCGCGCCCGCCAGCATCTCGAGGCCGGCCTCGCCTTTCTCCATGCCGAGCTGCCGGACGAGGCGATCAAGTCGCTGGCGCTGATCCGGGCCCGGGACGAGGCCTACCTCCCGGCGGTGCGGGCCGTGGTCGACGCGCTGGAGATGAAGGGCGACATGTCGTTCGCCGCGGAGCGCTTCCTCAACGAGTTCCTCTACCGCCCGCTCGACGGGGACACCGCCTGCCTGGTGTACCGGCTGGCCGTGGTCTACGAGCAGGGGGAGTTCTGGGAGACCGCTCAGGAGCTGCTGGAGAAGCTGCTGCGCTTCGAGCCGGCCTACGAGGACGGCCAGCAGCGGCTGGAGCACGTGGTGGCCCGGCAGCGGGACTCGGCGGCGGTGTACAAGCAGGTGCTCAAGGAGGACTTCGACTACGCCGAGCAGACGCGGCGCATGGCCGAGCGCCGGCAGAGGCTGGCGTTGCCCGAGGGTGACCTGGAGTCGTTCCCCGACCTGGACGCACCCGACGACGACGCGCCGGCCCCGCCGCGCCCCAAACGCCGCCCCGCGCCCTCACCGGACGCCGCAGACGAGGCCGCACGTCCGCCGGAAGCGGCCATGACCGCCACGTGGTCCCCCGGCTCCAGCCTGCTGCGGCTGGAGCCCGGCACCCGGCTGGGCCAGCGCTACGAGCTGCTGTCCAAGCTGGGCGCGGGCGGGCGCGGCGCGGTGTTCATGGCCCGCGACCACGAGCTCGACGAGACCATCGCGATCAAGGTGATCCACCCCTCGGAGGTCACCGAGCGCAGCCTGGCCCAGTTCCGCAGCGAGCTCAAGCTGGCCCGCAAGCTCGGCCACCGCAACGTGGTGCGCCTGTTCGACATCGGCGAGGTCGAGGGTCTGCGCTTCATCACCATGGAGTACATCGACGGGCCGGACCTCGACCAGGTGATCGACGACCACGCCGGCACCGTGCCAGTCCGGCTCGGCGTGGACCTGGTCGGCCAGATCTGCGACGGCCTCGGCGCGGCCCACGAGCTGGGGGTGATCCACCGCGACATCAAGCCATCCAACGTGATGCTGCTCGCCGATGGCACCGTGCGGCTGCTGGACTTCGGCATCGCCCGGCTGGTGGACGTGGAGGGCATGACCCGCACCGGGCTGGCCTACGGCACGCCCCTGTACATGTCGCCCGAGCAGATCCAGGGAGAGCGTGACCTGGACACGCGCAGCGACCTGTACTCGCTGGGCGTGCTGATGTTCAACGTGTTCACCGGCCGGCTGCCGTTCGAGAAGACCGAGGCGTTCCAGCTGTTGCTGGCCCACGTCGGCGAGCCTCCGCCGTCCCCGGGCTTCTACCGCCCGGACCTGCCCGCGACCATCGAGACCGTGATCCTGCGACTGCTGGAGAAGGCTCCCGACGACCGCTACACCACTTGCGCCGACGTCAAGCGCGCCTTGCAGCAGGTCGTTCCATGACCCACGTGCGCACCCCCAGCAAGGGGGACGTGCTCGACGGCCGCTACGTGCTGCAGCGGGTACTGGGCCAGGGCGGCATGGGCATGGTGATGCTGGCCGAGCAGATCAACCTCGGCCGCAAGGTGGCGATCAAGGTGCTCGCCGCAGGCCTCGCCGACGCCAAGGCCCAGGAGTACGAGGCGCGCTTCCGGCGCGAGGCCCTGGCGATCAGCCGGCTGTACCACCCCAACATCGTGCAGGTGATGGACTACGGCCGCGACCCGGCCCTGGGCCTGTACCTGGTGATGGAGTTCCTCGACGGCCTGGACATGGGCCAGCTCAAGGAGCGGCAGTCACCGCTGGAGCCCGACCGCGTCGCCGACCTGCTGATCCAGGTGCTTGCCGCGCTCGAGGCGGCGCACGCCTCGCAGCTGCTGCACCGGGACATCAAGCCGGCCAACATCATGGCCTGCAACGTCCCGGGGCGCCCCGACTTCGTCAAGGTGCTGGACTTCGGCATCGCCCGCGCCCTGGCCGGCGGCCAGCTCGACGACATGAAGCTCACCCGCGAGGGTTCGGTCTGCGGCACGCCCACGTACATGGCGCCCGAGCAGGCCCTCGGGCACCCGCTCGACGTGCGGGCCGACGTGTACTCCGTGGCCGCCATCCTGTACGAGCTGCTGGTCGACCAGCTGCCGTTCGGCGCGACCACGCCCACGGACTACCTGGTGCAGAAGGTGCAGCAGGACGCGCCCTTCCCCGCGCTGCGGGCGGACGGCGTGCCCGTGCCCGACGCACTGGCCTCGATCTGTCACCGGGGCATGGCGCGCAAGCCCGAGGACCGCTACCCGGACGCGCCCGCCTTCCGCGAGGCCCTGGAGACCTGGCTGCGGCGCCGGCGCCGGGAGCAGCGCAGCGTGGACGGCTCGGCCGCGCTGAAACCGCGGCCCGAAGCGCCCGTCCGGATCAGTGTGCTGGAGACGTCCGGTGAGGGCGCGGACACCCGGACCTCGCACCACGGGCCAGGCCCCTCCCTGGACGACGACGAGGCCGACCTGCCCAACACCTGGGCCGACCTGCTGGCCGGCTCGACCGGTGCCGCGCCGGTGCTGCAGCGGCGGCCGACCGGCGAGCGGTGTCCCATGGTCAGCTGGCCCGACGTCGGCGAGACGCTGGTGGGGCGCGACGACGTGGTCACCGACCTGGGCCTGGCCCTGGACGCCACCCGGCGGGGCGGCTGGTCCGCCCACGTAGTGGTGGGGACGCGGGGCAGCGGGCGCACCCGCGTGCTGCGGGAGATCGGCCAACGGGCTGCGCTAGCGGGCTGGGGGATCACGACCGGGAGGGTCACCGCCGAGCACGTCAGCCCGTTCCTCACGCCCATCGAGTTGCTCGCGCCGGACCGTGGCGACGGGCCACGCCTGGTCCTGTTCGACGACCTCGACCGGCTCCCCGACGCGCTGCTGCGCTCGCTGCTGGACCCGCTGCTGTTCGCAGACCGTCCTACCCTGCTGCTGGGATCGTGCATGGCCCCGCTGGAGGGGGCAGGGGACGTGGTGCATCACGCGCTGCAGCCCCTGGCCGCAGGGCAACGGCTGGCGCTGGCGGGTGGGCTCCTGGTGGACCGATCGGTGCTCGGTGCACCCGCCACGGACTACCCGGCCTGGCTCCAGCACCGGCTGTGCATGGACGCAGAGCGCAGCTGCCTGCAGTGGGACGGCGAGCGCTGGCAGCGCACCGGCACCCCCACGCTGGCGGACATCGACACCACGGGCCTGGTGCTGCAGCGGCTGGCCGACCTCGGTGACCAGCACGGGCTGCTGGTGCGGCTGCTGGCCCTCAGCCCGCTGGGTCTGGAAGACGCGGCCCTGCCCCTGCCCGAGGAGGGGGAGGACATCACCCCCTCCCTGGAGCACCTGCAGCGCGCCGGGCTGGCGGATCACGCCGGCAGTCGCTGGTTCGCCGCGTCGCTGACCGTGGCGGACGCGGTCCGCGAGCGGCTCAACCGCTCGGACGTACGGCACCTGGCCGCGGAGCTCGCCGACCTGCACGCCCACGCCGCGCTGCGCAGCCGCGGTGCCCGGCGGCGCCTGATGCAGCTGCAAGAGGCCGTGCTGCGGGAGGCGGCCGCGCAGCCGCTGGAGGCGGCCTTCGCCCTGGAGCGGACCGCGACCCAGTGGATGGCCGTGCAGCACCCGGAGCGCGCCGTGGCACCGCTGAGGCGGGCGATCGGGCTGGCGCGCGGCGAGGTGGTGTGGACCACGGACCGCATCCGGATGGCCGCGGCCCTGGCCGAGGCGATGACCGACGCGGGGCGCCCCAACGAGGCGCTGATGGTGCTGGACCGGATCGAGATCCGGCCACGCCTCGGCCCGCGGTTCGCAGCGCTGGTCGCGCTCGCCCGCGGGCGGGCGGGCACCGCGCGCCAGGACGATCGGGCCGACGACGCGCTGGCCGAGGCAGAGCATCTCGCCGCCCAGGCGGCGGATCCCGCCATCAAGCTGAGGAGCCTGGTCGCCCGCGCCGAGGACGCGCTGGTCCATAGACGTCGTGAACCGGCGCAGCGGCAACTCGAACGAGCCGGGGTGGCCTGCCAGTCCGGCCCACTGCAGCCGCTGCTCGCGCCCGCGCTCGACCTGGCCGGCCTGCTGTCAGGCGCCGGGGACAAGGACGGTGCACGCGCCCTGGTGCGGCGGGTGATCGACGCGGCCGAACAGACCGACACGGACCTGATGGCGGCCCGGGGCCTGCTCATGCTGGCCGGCCTGCGCATCGAGCGCGGCGACCCCAAGACCGCCGCGCGCTACCTCGACGCGGTTCGCAGCGACCCCGAGCTCGAGCCGATCCTCGCGGCCCGCGCCGCCCTCAACCGCGCCCTGCTGTTCACCATCATGCGGGACCGGGACGGGGCGAAGGCGTGCTACCGCGAGGCGTACGCCGCGTCGTGTGCTGCGGGCTGGTGGGAGGGGATCGAGCAGGCGCGGCGGGCGCTGGGATAGGGCCCGATCGCGGCGAACGGAATCTATAGCAACAAATATGTTGTCAACAAACTTGGTGATGGTTATCGTGTGCCCAGAAACCAGGGCTCACGAGGCACGCCATGCTCGACTTGGAAGAGATCATCCAGCGCCGGTTTCCGGAGGACCTATCGCCACTCCAGGACTTCGAGCCGTTCTTCGATCGCCTGCTCGACGAAGTACGTGGACCCGCGATGGAGGTGATGGAAAGGCTGGAGACACAGCTCGAGGAATCCCGCGAGCACCTCCAACAACGCGAGGGCATGGAGCGAGACCACTGGGTACTCTTCGCGGAGACGGCACCCGTCAAGTCGGCCAAGTCGGCTCGTTCGAAGGTCGCGAGGGAGATCGAGGAGGAGGATGACGCGCTCGCGGGAGCACGCCTCACGGCAGCGGAGCTGCGGGCCCGAACGCTCGGATTCGGGGACCTGGCGCGCTGCCGTGTCGTATGCACCCTCAACCAAGACGTGTACCACCTACATGATCAACTGATCTTCGACGACCGCTTCCTGAAAGTGTGGCCTCTGCGAAGCTCGCCCAAGGACTTCGTCTTCGAGCCCCGGCTGCGTCGAGGGCTGCTGGGCCACCGCGCACGTCAGTTCTCGGCTTGGATCACGACCGACACGACCGGGGAACGATTCGGATTCGAGGTCCAGCTTATGACCACCCTTCAGCACGCGTGGGACCGCCGCAACCACCCCCTGTACGAACAAATCCGGGAGGGGCAGGAGCTACCGCCCGAGCTACGCGTGAACGACTTCGCCTGCTCGGAGACCCTGCACCTGGTCGACCAGCAGAGCGAGCAGAACTGGAACGAATTCCTCACGATCATGAGGCCGAAATGATGGCTGGACCTTCCTTCTTCGAGGTTCGTTGGACCCTGCCGGACATGGGCGAACAGTCGGCCCTGGCAGTCGCTCTCCCAACAGCAGGCGCTGGTGGCATGGTCAGCAAACTGACCAAGGGCGTGCGATCTTGCCAAGCAGATCTTCCATTGGAACCAACCATCAGGGTCGCCCTACGAGCAACGGATCATGCGGAGATCCGAACGCTCGACGACTACCTGTGGGGTGACGGTGAGTTGAACGCCGGCCGCTTGAGACGGCACTTGGTCGCCCTGATGACTTCCGCCAGGATTCACCGCTTCACGGTCCGCACCAGCTCAGTGTCGGGAGACGATGTACTGGGTCGAGAGCGAGAAATCCAACACCTGCAGGATCTGCTCGCCGGCTCTTCCTGCCACCTCCGCGCGCCGCGTCGGTACGGAAAGACCACCCTCCTGCGCACGCTTTCCAAGGTGCTCCACCCGCGTTCGCTGCTGCTGGACCTGGGAGAGCACGGAACCCCCGCAGGTCTGGCCGGCCACCTCCTGTACGAGGTCCGTCGACGTCCCGAAATCGTCGATGTCCTCCGAGAACATGACAGGTTCGCACGGCTCCCAACGGCTGCAGCCAGCAGTGAGGCGTGGGCAGAGACTATCGAGCGTGAGTTGCGCGAACAACCAGACACGCCCTTCGATCTGATCACCAGCCTGCTCGCAGTGCTAGCCGAATCGGGGATAGTGCTGTTGGTGGACGAGTTCAGCCTGTTCCTCCGCAGCTTGGTGGATCGCGACCGGCGCAACGCCGAGGCACTGCTGGACAACCTTGCCCAATTGCGAACGCGCGAATTAGACCCTCTGCGGATGGTCGTGTCGGGCAGCACCGGTCTAACGGCCTACATCCAGTTCGAGGGGCTCGAGGCGGTACTGGCGGATCTCGTACCCGTGGACGTGGAGCCTCTTGAGCAGGCCATCGCCGCCATGCTGGCCGAAGAGCTACTGCTCTGCGGGGGACTCCTGCCTCGGGAGGAAGATATCGGGGAATTCCTCGCCCATGTCGGCCAACCCATCCCCTACTTCCTCCATGTGCTGGCGGGAGTGCTGATCGACCGGGTGGCCCCGGGCTCTGTGTTGACACGGGATGAGATTGGGAACGCCTACGACCGGGGCCTGATGGGTATCGACAGCGCCGAGCACTTCAAACCGTTCCGCCTGGAGGACCGCCCCTACCCCGTGCATCTGCGTGGGGTCGCCCGAAACGTTCTGACAGTCCTCGCGCACGCTCCGAGACCAGTACAGACGGCACCGCTCAAGACCCTGGCCGAGGAAGCCGAGGCCGTTGCCTCGCCCGAGGATTTCGTAAAGTTGCTCAGTTGCTTAGAGGAGGATTTCGACCTGCAGCAAGAAGATGCTGGCTGGTCCATGCGCTCGAAGGTAATTTCGGACCGCTGGCGCCGGTTTCATCCCCGTTCACCGCTGGGAAACTGAGCCATGCTCTCGTACAACCCTCAGCAGGAAGACGCTGCGCGCCTCGATCGCCTCACCTGCGGAAAGGACCGTCTCGCGCTAATCGAACGGCTGCTCTGCGACATTGATGCCGACATTCAGGCCGAGACCCACCAGCACCACCTGCTCATCGGACCGCGAGGAGCGGGTAAGACCCACGTGCTGCGGGTGCTGTGCTCATCGCGTATCCCCATCCACGCGCGACTGCGCGATGCTAGCTTGCCTGTGGTGCTGCCAGAAGAGGTGGCAATGCGTTCCCCCGGCGACCTGCCTCTGGCATTGGTGAAGCGGCTAGAGGAGTACCTCGGCTCGCAACCGGGGGCTGAATTGCCAGGAGCCACCCAGGCCCGCGACGCCTGCCTGGCCGCCATCGGCAGCTGCCGGTCGATGCGCAATCCTCTGGACCGCCTCCGTCGTGCCGATGAAGCCCTGACGCAGGCCCGCGATGCGCTCGGGCGCATTCTACTGCTGGTGGTGGAGAACCTCGACAACCTCCTTTACCGAGGCCCTGGGCAGCGACGAACCCGGCGAGACGACGAGCACTGGGCGCTGAGGCATCTGCTCCAGGAGGCCAGCTATCTGCTGCTGGTGGGAGCTGCTGCTTCTCACTTCGGAGCCCTGTCGGACGAGCATTCGGCCTTCCATGGCTTCTTCCGCGTTCACAGACTGCGGGAGTTGCCCAACCGCGAAGTGCTGGAGATCATCCATCGCCGAGCGGACGAGGAGGCTCAACGCCCCGGAAGTGATGCAGCACGGAACCGCCGGGTACAGCGGTTGCTCGAGCGCTTCGACAGGCTGACAGGCCAGATACACGGCTGGCTGGTGCTTACCGGCGGGCTACCACGTTTCGTCCACTTGGTCTATGACGTGATCGTAAGCGGCGATGCGGCCGAGACAGCCGCGGTTCTCGACGGATTCCTCGACCAGTTGACCCCCTATTTTCAGCAACGGCTGGATCCCCGGCTGCTACCCCAGCCCGAGATGGACCTGCTGCACGAGCTGGCCATGGCCTGGGGTCCGCTACAGCCCACCGAGCTGGCGGACCGCCTCTATGGCGTGCCGATCAACGAGGTCTCCACGCTCCTGCGCCGCCTGGAGGAACGAGGGCTTGTGCGCCGCGCAGGAAAGCCGGGCGGCCGCGCTGTCACTTGGGATCTCACCGAACCCCTATACCGGATTTGGATCCACTTCCGTTCTGGCTCCGACCAGCGCCGCCGGTTCGAGGTACTGGCTGAATTGGTGGCGCTGCTGTACTTGCACGAACGAGATGAGATCGAAGCGGAACGCGCAGGGCTTGAAGGGCTGCTCGCCGATGCCGCGGGCGATGAAGCACGTTTCCGGAACCTGGAGATCAACCTCGCCTTCTTCGACCTAGTGCTGAGGAAGCACCGCGAGTTGCGGGGAGATGGCTTGGCACCCCCTTCCTTCGCAACCATCGAGGCCGAGAAGGAGGACGCGGTTTCTCGCCAGACAAACCTGGAGGAGCTACGGCAGCATGTGAGCGAGCATCCCAAGGCTTCCGCTGAGCGGGCGTTGTTCGCAAGGGCTCTACTCGTCGACCTGACCTGTGCCGCAGATGAAGGTGACCATGTTCGAAGGGACATGTTGCTGCAGGAGCTGCGGCAACTTGCGGACCGTTGGTTGGAGGACGAGAAAGTCCGAATCAGCCTCGCGATGGGGCTTGTAAACACCCTCTACTTCATCGGCGAGGGGGGCAACCTCGCTCAAGGAACCGCACTGCTTCAAGACCTACGACAGCTCACGGATCGGTGGCCAAAAGACGCGTTGGTCCGACACCAGTTCGCAATGGGGCTTTTCAACACGTTGTTTGATGCCAGAGAGGAGGGGGATCTCGTTCGAAGAGACGAGTCGCTGAGAGAGCTGCGGCAACTCTCAGATCGATGGCCGGACGATGCCGAGACCCGTGGCCTGTTGGCAGCCGGGCTCTTCAACACGCATAAAGATGCCAAGGAGGAAGGCAACCTCGCTCGACGGGACGCGCTGCTGCAAGAGCTGCGGCAACTCGCGGACCGATGGCCGAACGATGCAGAGATCCGACAGCACCTCGCGGCTGGGCTCTTCAACACGCTCAACGACAACAAGGGCGAGGGAAAAATCGATCAGCGGGATGCACGGCTACATGAGCTGCGTCACCTTGCGGACCGGTGGCCAGACGAGTTGGAGGTCAGTGGCCCACTAGCCAAAGGGCTCTACAACACACTGAACGATGCTAAGAAGGAGGGCAACCTCCTTCGAAGGGGCGCGCTTCTACAGGAATTGCGGCAACTCGGGGACCAGTCACCCGGGGCTGCAGACGTGGTTGCCCCACTTGCGAGGGGGCTCTTCAACACGCTCAACTTCGTCAAGGAGGAGGGCGATCTCGCCCGACGGGATGCTCTACTACAGGAGCTTCAGAATCTTGCGGACCGATGCCCAGAGTTTGTTGACGTCCAGCAGAGCCTCGCTGCTGGCCTGTTCAGCGCTCTCAACCATGCCGAGGAGGAAGGCGACTTCGTTCGAAGGGAAGCGTTGCTACAAAGACTGCGACAACTCACGAACCGATGGCCCGAGAACCCAGAGATTCGATATCAGCTCGCCATGGGACTCTTCAATACGCTCTACTTCGCTATTGACAGGGGCGACGTCGTAGAAAGGAACGCACTACTCCAGGAGCTACGACAACTCGCGGACCAATGGCCAAAGGACCCCGAGGTCCGAGCCCAACTCGTGATGGGACTCGCCGAGACACTCAACCATGCAAAAAAGGAGGGCGACCTCAAGCAACGAGACACGCTACTACATGAGCTGCGGCAGACAACCGAACAATGGCCGGAGGATGCAGAAGTTCGACGACAGATGGAAGTTCTGCTATTCAACACGATAATCAAAGCAA